>JBCCSZ010000074.1:0-27121 GCA_039199225.1 Bacteroidota bacterium | reverse complement strand
GTTTATTTTTTTGAGGCAGTAGTTGATGCCAGTAAGGTAAATCTCTTTTGCTTCATTGGATGGAAATTCGTTTCCGTGTTCAATCAAAAGATTTTTAAGTTTAAAGTAATGGTCTACGTTATCTGGATCTTTTTGTGTTAGATATACCTGATAGTAAATGGCTACAGCAGGAACTTGATCATAATCGTTTTCCTTGATATGGTTTGCAATTTCTTCGATCAGGGAAATATCGTAGGAATGCTTTGTCGCTACTGATTGTCGACTTATAGTCTCATAGTAGTATTTTAACTTTTCGGACAAATAAAAGTAATCCAGGTTCTTTGCAATGGTTTCTATGTTTGCCTTATTAGTTCTTTGAAGGCTAGACTTGTCGAGATCGTAATAATTTTTTTGAGCAAGATACTGGTTGAAGTAATATGTAGCCGAGCGATTGAACATACCGTCGACTTCTAATGCTCGATCTACTTGTCTTTTGGTACTACTATACAGCTTTTCTAATTTCCGATTTTTGACAGCTTCTAGTAAAAAAGTGGTATGGTGGACTTGCGTCTTTTCATATTCTGATTGAGCTAAGAAGCCTTCGGTTAGCTTCAGCAAATCCGAGTTCAATTTTCGATAGCGAACATCGTCGAAACCTTCACCACGATAAATTTTCTGCCACAGTTTTTCTTTACTCCATTTATCTTCCTTTCCAGAGGCTATAATTTTGCATAGTAAATCATACCATTGAACGAGTAATTTACTCCTATTGAAGTAGGGTGAAGTAAGGTACTTTCGCAAACGATTTTGTTCTACTTTAGTCAATTGAGAAAGAATGGAATATATCTTGCTATTGTGCATATTGAAAAAAAAATACTATATTTGATTAACGTTTTGATATAAGAGGAATAAGTATCGTCGATGTAACTGATTATCAAGCATTTAAAACAAATAATCTGTAATCCATTTCATAAGCTATAACAGATTATAATCCCAATAAAAAGTTCTTTCAAGCCGATTTTAGCCATTAAAGAAAATTTTAACATTTCTTTGGCTAAATTTAATGAGTGTTTTCATAAAAACGCTTCAATAAGGCTTAAAAGTTCACAAATTTAATCCCTTAGACGGTTACTCTTAGTACAACTAGCTGAAATTCAAAACCTTAGTCGCGACAGCTACAACAAATTTAGCAAAAAAGAATATTACAATTTGACTCGATTGTACTTTCTTCTATCGAGTTTTCTAAGCAAATTGTAATATGCCCTTCGGGGTGTTTGAATCCTGTGTAACAAGTTATTTAAATCCGTAAGCAAATGAATGTATCTATTTACAAACCAAAAATTCGCCTAGCCTTCCTGGCTTTGCTACTGCTGCCAATGTTTGGTTGGTCGCAGGATCTATTCTATGAATTGGTGGAGGTGCCAAAGAACGATTCTTTGGATTACCATGTAAAATCTGTTGGCTCTCCAATCTTATCTCTATCACCATCAAATGGTCTTGTAAACATTGACTTGGATGGTGTTTATCCTAATTATAATATCGAATACGTTCCTTTCAATGGTTATGTTGGAAGGGATACGTTCTCTTTCGTATATGGTGTTCCTCCTTTTGGGACACAGTCCATTACTCGTGTCATTGAAGTAGAAGTTTTACCTGCCTTCGTATCGGCAGGTCGTGATTTTGCTGTTACTGCTATTGATCTTCCTGTTACTTTTGATGTTTTGACAAATGATACAGGTAGTGATTCGATTTATTTTTCGAATATATCTTTAGCAAATGGAGGTATTGCAACCTACGATACTGCAAGCAATGGCGTGACTTTCACCCCAAATCCTGGTTTCGAAGGTGTTGCTCACTTTAATTACACAGCGTGTGTCAGTCCCGATCATTGCGATGTGGGGGTGGCAACAGTTTTCGTGGAAGGCTCTGCAACCATTATCGACACAGTTAGAATTGCTACTAAGCGGGGCAAAGGCAAGCGTCTATTGTTGCCGTTAACCAATGGCTACCAAGAATTGGACGCAGCCTCTAACGGTACTGTAAGCGTTGTGAGTGATGGCCAACTGGAATACATTCCCAATGCTAACTTCTTCAACGATCAAGACCAATTCACTTTTGCGTACAACACTTTTACGAATACTTCGCTGAGAACTTTCGTCGTAGAGGTTTTAGATACCGATTTGACAAGTACTTTGGGCATTTCGAAAGGTGACTTCGCCTTTGTACCCATTAATGGAACTGTTGACATTGATGTTCTGGCTAATGATAACCAAATATTGAATCCGTCTATCAATAGCGTCGTCGAGGTACCTCAAAATGGTACTGCTACTATTGTGAATGGACAAATCCAGTACGTTCCAAACGCGGGCTTTAATGGCGTGGATGTCTTTACTTACAAGGCTTGTATGGGTGCCGGAAGTGGGTGTGAAAATGCAGAGGTAATTGTTACGGTAGATAATATGTATCCCTCTTCGACGACCTTTAACTTAACAACCATTGAGAATACGCCTTTGGTGATCAACTATAATCTGCCATTTGGTGATTTCGACTTTATAAATGTACCTGAGCAGAGTCTTGACGGAGGTTATATTGACTTTTTTGAAACCTTCGATGGCTTTATTGATGGACAATACATTTCTGGCAATAACATCATAATCTATACCCCCCCTGTTGGCTATGCCGCCAGTGATCGCTTTGAATTTGATTACTGTCCAGGAACGGATGATTGCGAGTTGATAAAGATAAATGTCGATGTTCTGGACATGGGGGCGCCCAACGATACTTTCTGTATTGCAGAATGTGTTTGGTCAGGCGATGCTGATAACAATGGTACAGTTGACATCACAGATATGTTGCCTGTTGGTTACAGCACAGGTGAAATTGGACCGATTAGAACAAATGCTAACATGAGTTGGTATGGACAGTTTGGGGATCGCTGGAATCAAGACATCACCCAAATGGAGGTCAACCTCAAGCACGTAGACACAAATGGTGATGGTGTTATCAGTGTCTTAGATACAGCCGCTATCAGCCAGTCCTACGGTCTTTCTCACAATTTAACTCCTGGAAATCTGCCAACCATCTCGGACTTACCTTTATTCTTCGTGCCTAAGACGGCAGGTCCTTACAATCCAGGTGACAAGGTACTGATTGATGTAGTGCTTGGAAACACGGCAACGCCTGCTGTAGACATCAATGGTTTGACCTTTGCGATGAATTACAACAGTGCCATTGTTAAGCCGGGTACGTTTAAAATTGATTTTGATAATCGTTCTTGGATGGCTTACAATTCCCCCATGTTGGATATGGTCAAATATCCATTTATTGGTAGGGCAGAGGCAGGCTACACCAGAACGAGCGGATTGGCTGCTAGTGGTTCCGGAAGAATTGCAACGGTGGAATTTATCGTTGAGGATATAATCGATGGGGTTAAGCAAGGAGATCGTGTTAAATCGACTGTTTCTACCCAAGCAACCTCTATGAATGGCTCTGGCTTATTACAGACACTTCCTGTTTACAACATTCAACTAGAAATAATAACTGTCGATCAAGACAGATACGGTCTTAAAGAGGATGATCTACTCGCTTTTCCGAATCCTGCGCAGGATGTACTCAACATTCATGTAAATGGTAAGAATGAGATTCGAGAATTTTCCATCTTCTCCATTACTGGACAAGAAATGATGGTTTCTGGAAAAATCCACGTTAAGAATACACAGGTAGATATTTCTATCTTGGAAGATGGATTGTATATCCTGAATGCCATCACTGAGAACGGTATTGTGTCCAAGAAATTTGAGGTGATACACGAGCCGTTCAGATAATTATGGATATGTTCATAGGATTTATATAATTTGTAAATGCCGCACTTGCTTGAGTGCGGCTTTTTTTGTGCTGTACCTCTAGGGATGGATGGATGCGACCTCATTAATCTTCAGTAAAAGAGAGTATAGCGAAAGAATCATGGATTGTTGGCAAGTCGTCATCTACGTGATCCAAGAATGACTCTACCTGTGCCATCGAATGCAAGGGTGCCTTTTAAAGCTTGAGTTCCAAGAGAAAATACTGAGATACTCGCTAATGATTGTGCCTCAAGAAGAGTAATCATTGATCTTTTCTGCCGATGTATATCTAAGGAGGTTCCGATTTCCATCCAGTGCGTACCGGTTTATAAACTCGTACGATTCAAAGCGCGTCAATACCGAGCTTTGGAGAAAAAACAATGAAAAACAACACGGAATTCACAGAATTTAGGAATGTCAATCAATTTGATACTTCCGACAACTTGGCTATTAAGAATGTAAACTTCAAAAGAAAGGTTCTACTGATCAATGGACACCCCGATAAGAAAAGCTTTAATTACGGCCTTTCAGAAGCTTATTTGGAAGGTTTAGCACAGACTGATGCCGTATTTGATCAAATCAATCTAGCCGATCTTAAATTTAACCCAAACCTAGCGTACGGATACCGACAAAAGACAGAATTAGAACCTGATCTACTCATGGCTATTGACAAGATTAAGTCTGCAGATCATTTGGTTTGGATTTTTCCAATGTGGTGGTATGCCTTACCAGCATTGATGAAAGGTTTTATTGATCGTACTTTTCTGCCGGGCATATTTTTCAAATATCGGGAGGGCAAAGCATTCCCAGATAAATTGCTAAAGGGGAAGACGGCTCGATTGATTATTACAGCAGATACCGTCAGGTGGTTTGATTATCTATTTATGCGGAGCCCCTTGATCAATCAGTTTAAGAAAGGCACATTGGAGTTTTGCGGTGTAAGTCCCGTAAAGGTTACGTACATTGCTCCCATCAAGGATTCTTCGATGGATTTTAGGCTGTCTTGGCTGGAAAAGGTTAGGCTATTGGGGCGGAAGGGGCAATAAAAAAGTCCCCCCGGCTCTATTGCGACCAGGGGAACCACTCTTCGTTAACGTGAACTCAAGAGTCGGAATATTAATCTTTACTGTACAGCTGCATTGGCATCAATGATACCCCATCCGTAGCGAGAGTTACGACCAGGATAGACAGAGGCTGCATTTTTCAGTTTATTCATAACGGACGTTCTGCTCATACCTGGATTGGTACTCCAAACCAAGGCGGCGATCCCCGCTGTAATGGCAGTTGCTGCAGACGATCCTCCGACATAATTAGGTTGACTGCCGCTGCTGGACAACGTCAGAGAAGTGCGGTTGCTGTCATTATCCCTTTCCATAACAGCAACAAAATCGACCTGACGGCCATAGTGACAAGTATTACAATTTTTCAGGCTGCTGCGATCAGTAACACCCGTTACAGCAACTGTTTCAGACATGGTTGCTGGGAACGTGACACCAACCCAATTGGTAAAAGAGGTAGATGTACCAGCTGCAGCCAAAATCAACTTACCCCTTCCGTAAGCATAGCGTACGGCATCTCTCCATTGACCGTGAGAAAAGATGTCTCCCAAGGACATGCTGATAATCTTCATAGAATTATCATTGGCAGCTGTAATCATGGCATCGGAGACACCATCGATTTCACGCCAGAAATTGATGACCACATCATTGGTGCCGCGCATAGAATGCAAATTACAGTTGTAGGCAACACCAACAGTTGAACCGGTCGTACTTCTGGGTGCTGCAACCAAACCAGCCATCTGTGTACCATGGCCACAGCGGTCGTTTGGACCATCTGGACGAGCCCAAGGCCACCAAGAACCTGTGTAAAATCCTGATTTTTGGACGCTTCTACCAGAGGAGAATCCAGAATTGAATTGGCTGCCCAGCTTGGACTGATTAGGGTATACACCTGTGTCAATGACGGCTACTTTGATGCCTTGACCAGTTGCGCGGCTCCAAGCTTGTGGGATATTCATAAAGCTGAAATTCCAAGGAATCTTGGCATTGGGCGTCGTCGTCGTGTAATCAGCGGGATTGACATTGTCGGGCGAGGCGTTACCACAGCCCGCATTGCTGCGCAATTCTGCTTCCTCCATTCTGTATCCAATCGGATCAAGGTATCTGATTTCATCCATCTGACGGAGCAAGCGAACGCTCTCAAAAGAGGAGAATCTCGCAATGATAACAGGAAGGAATTCCTTTTTACCCGCTGGCTGAATTTCTTCCTCTGTTACAGGTTCGCTTGGGTTTTCCAAGTTTTCTTGTTCTACGATCAACTTCAGGATGCGCTGGCGGGCTTCTACCCATGGTGCATCATCAATGTCGATTAAATGCAAACGATCGTCTACATCCGTCTCAGTAGGTGGCTTGTAGCCAATGGCATAAATTTGCTCTCCTTCCATACCGGCGCTCCAAACAACATGATCAGAAGCTGTAGACCAATGAAATACGGCCTTACTTTGTGTGTGAGATCGGATAATTTGGTTGATCTCACGCTTGCTGAGTGGGTCTGTTTGTTCAAAATTTTGTTCGTCAAGCTTGGGAGAATTGGATTGTTCTTTAGAACATCCGGCAAGGAAAATAAGTAGGGTGCAAATGCATAGTAGCGTGTTCCGAGTCATAATTAAGGTTTTAGTGTGTGGTAGAGTATAAAGTAGCGAATTTTCGCTAAAATAAACTAAAAATTTGGTTCTCCTTCAGAATCACAGAATTCTTTTGTGAAGAACTGCCTCGAATAGGCATAGACATCTAATGGAATGTGTTCTAAGTCAACGTTTTGATAAGCTACCTCAATGCAGACAGCTTAAGCGGCTACTGGATTATCAGCCTTACTACTTAAGCAGGCTCGGAGAAATATTAAAAGTCTTATGTAATCAGCAGGACACTAGGCCCTGCACTAAAGGTAGTAAAAGTCCAACAAATAAGGTGGAATTGCTAGTCCCTTTTTTTGTGGTTGCGAGAAGCTGAACCGCTTTTGTTGTTGTTGCCCGATGAGTTATTGTTTCGACCTCTGTTGCCCTTCTTTTTGGAATTGTTCCATTTTCCACGTCCACCTCTGCCTCTGGAGCGGTTGCGGCCACCACCTCCACTGCCACCTCGTCCGCCTCTGCCACGCCCACCACCTCGTTTGTTGGGGTTGTACTCAGGGCCTTTACCCAAATCAGGTGGCAACGGAATCTTGCGAACTTCTTGCTCGATGAGCTGCTCAATATTGTGGAACTTGTGCTGGTCTTTCTCTGTGATAAAAGTCAGTGCAACACCTGTCGAGTCAGCCCTTGCCGTTCGTCCGACCCGGTGGACATAGTCCTCTGCATCCTGGGGGACATCGTAATTGATAACCAGGCTGATTTCCTTGATGTCGATGCCCCTTGCCAGAATATCAGTGGCCACCAAGATTTGAGTATTCTTGGCTTTAAAAGATTGCAGTGCCTTTTCCCTTTCTTTCTGTTCCAAATCCGATGAGATCATATCGGTTGGAAATCCTTTTTTCTTCAAGCTATCGGTAATGGTCTTCACCATGCGACGCGTAGAAGAAAAGATGATTACACTGGGATAGTTGTTTTTGTCGGACAGCAAATGCTCAATTAAGCTGAGCTTTTGGTGATCGTAAGTCATGTAGGCCCCTTGCAATACGCCCTCTGCCGGTTTTGACATGGCGATGTTAATCTGTAGAGGATTTTGTAAAATGGAGTTGGCCAACTTGCGAATCTTGGGAGGCATAGTGGCAGAGAAGAGCAGATTTTGGCGGTTGTTTGGCAGCTTTCGAACAACGCTCATAATATCTTCATAAAAGCCCATATCGAGCATCCTGTCTGCTTCATCCAAAATCAGGTGCTGTAAATCTTCCAATTTGACATAGCCCATATTCAGGTGCGCAATCAGCCGGCCAGGGGTCGCGATAATCATATCAGCTCCTTTGCTCAAAGCTTTCTTCTGTTGGTCCCAACTGTTGCTGGTTCCGCCACCATAAACCGGCAGGGAACTGATTCCGAGAAAATAGCCGAACGCTTCCACCTGCTGATCAATTTGAAGGGCCAATTCGCGGGTAGGAGCCAGGACGAGCGTATTGATGTAGCCTTCTTTTGCAGGATTGTTGGCGATCTTATTTAAGATGGGAAGCAAAAAGGCCGCCGTCTTTCCTGTGCCGGTTTGTGCACAAGCAATCAGGTCCTTGCTGTCTTGTATGATGGGAATAGCTTGCTGTTGAATTGGCGTTGGCTCTTCAAAGCCCATGAAGTGGAGTGCCTCATTGAGGGAGTCAACAAAATTGAAGTCTTTGAATGTAGCCAAAATAGTAGGTGGTTTTTTCAAATAATTGACATACCAACGCATTACTTAGCGGGGCGTTCATCTTTAATACTTCGCAAAAATGGATAAAATAATCATACTTTACCAATTATCTGCCAGCTAATTAACCCAAGTTGCAACGAATCGGAGGGGTATAAGGCCGAATTTGAGGAAAACCTTGCTTAACAGCCAGTTTTATTTGGCAAGAAGTCGTTATTTTAGGCTGGTCGAACAGCATTTTCGATACTTATTCGTTTACCTTAAAATCGCTTACGGATGGATAGTATATACCACATAGCCCGAATCTTTGTTATCCTCAGTGTTTTCCAGGCTTCAGCATTCGCTCAATTTAGTGGTGGTATTCATTTCAATTACACCAGTCCGCTCGAAGAATACAACGATAACCTTGTCAAAGATCCTTTGGGATTTACCCTGAGTACTTACTATTCGCCTACCAAAGCGCCGCTATGGCAGTTTGGGGCGGAAATCGGCGTGGCTATGTATGCTAACGATAGTTACTACACATCCTTGGAGAATGGAACTAGGGTCAAAATAGATGAGGAAGATTGTTTTGTGACTTATCATGCGATTGTTAAACGCTACCTCTACAATGGTAAGCGGTTCAACCCCTACGGAGAATTTCGGGCAGGAGGGGTTTCTTTTTTCAGTACGCGCTTCGCCGCTGAAGAAAAGTATGAAGATGATTTTGAGGACAATACCACCTTCCATGGAACCGCCTTTAACCTGGGCCTAGGAGGAGGTATTAGCATTAATTTGATAGAGAATATGATGTTTGATTTGGGAGCCATTTACAACAAAGGTACTCGGACACACTACAGAAGTATTGAGCCGGGAGAAGGCGCCCAAGTGATGCCGCTGGATTTTGGGAGGAAGGAGTCGTATGTGCATAGCATCACCTTCAAACTCGGTATTTTATTTGGTTTTTAGTTGGTTTTGTTTGTTAGATATGGAGGGTATAGCTTTGCTGTACCCTTTTTTATTTTAGGAGATGGTGTCTTTTAAAACTGTCAAAATAGGGGAGACGATACTGTTTGTTAAGCCCCAGGAAACCGGCTTAATTCTTCATACACCAGATTCACTGGCAAGCCCATAATGTTGGCATAAGTGCCTTCAATTCGGCTGATTTTACACAAACCAATCCACTCTTGAATGGCATAAGCCCCGGCTTTATCATAAGGCTGGTAGGTGTCGATGTAGTAGTCGATTTCTGCTTCACTCAAGGGTTCGAAATGCACAGAGGATGTACCGGCAAATGTTGTTTGGTGCTTGTCGTTCAACAGGCAAACACCGGTGATGACCTTGTGGATTTTCCCGGAAAGCGCGCGGAGAATGCGCTGGGCATCTGCCTTGTCCTTGGGCTTTTCGAAAATCTGTTGATCGAGTATGACCACACTATCTGCTGATAGAAGTATTTCGTTTTCCCTCAAAAAGGAGCGGCAAGCATTGGCCTTTAGCTGCGCCAAGTAGACCGGCACCTCCTCGGGTGGCATATCATCGGGATAATCTTCGGCAACCTCCTTGCTTTGTACGCGAAAGTTGAAACCCGCCTGTTGAAGTAATTGGCTTCTACGGGGGGATTTGGAGGCCAGAATTAAAGGGCGATCAAGAGGATTCATCTTATCAAAATCGGTGAAAGTAAAATACGAGAAGATATAAAAGGCCGTTCATCATGACCAATTTGGCCAAACGGCTCGCTTTGCGGAAGTCTGAATATTGTTCTCCGGGCTTGAGCAATAGGAGAGAATACACCAACGGAAGGGCGATGCTGAGCCCTACAAAAAGTAGGTCGACCCACCAACCAGCTGTATAACAAAGCACCATGCCTGCCAGCAAAGTCGACAACAAAAACAGGCCGATGCCAATGGAAATTCGCTTGCATTTGGCCAGCCCGTGTACGATGGGCAGGGTCCGACAGCCATAGGCTTTATCGCCATGGATGTCTTCCATATCCTTGACAATTTCTCTGTAAAAAGTAGAGATGAAGGCAAAGAACATGTAGCCGGACAGCACAAGTGTCGTACGTCGAAAAATATCGGGATGGTGCAGCCGAAGCTCTGCCAAGCTGTTGCGTTCAGCAAACCAAACAATACCCGTCACAAAGGCGCAAAACACCGCTACAACGAGATTGCCCCAAAAAGGGGTTTTCTTCAAGTTGTTGGAATACCACCATAACAAACCGACGGCCGCAGGATAAATCAGTACGAGGGGAAGATTTTCGATATACAGGGCCAGGTAGAGGGCAATAGACAAGCCAATGATTGTAATGAGCCAATAGGCCCAATAGGCTGTTTTGAGCGAAAAGACCTTGCCGACAACTACTTTCTCTGGGCGATTTTGCCGGTCAATGGGCATGTCCTTAATATCGTTGATGACATAGCCACCAGCGGCAATCAAAACCGTTGTGAGGACCAAAAGACTCAAGTGGATACTGTCCAAAGAGGCTGGTATGCCTGAAAGGTGGAAGGCGGGCAGTAAAACCATGAAGTAGATGAAAAATTGACTGAAGGCTACAATACACAGATTGGACAGGCGGACCACCCGCATCCAGGACCGCAATGTAGAAAGGATAGGAATATACACTTCCCTTACTCCATCTCTTTGCTGGGCGATATGGCTTTGGGGCTGCTGACCCATTTCTTATGTATACGCATGGTTTTTTCTATGACATCCCGAACGCATCCCTTACCACCTTCCAGCGGAGAAATGTATTGCGCTATTTCCAGTATCTCCGGAATGGCATTGCGAGGACAAGCCGGAATGGCAACGCGCCGCATCGGCTCGTAATCAGGCCAGTCGTCTCCCATATAGAGAATTCGACTGGGGTCTATATCATAGGAATAAATGTATTCTTCGAAAGCATCCAATTTGTCTTGAATGCCGGAATAAATGTCCTGGACGCCCAGCGCTCTCAACCGCTGTGTCACACCAGAAGAACTTCCGCCAGTAATCACAGCAACCCGAAAACCTGCCTCCAATGCTTTTTTAATCGCAAATCCATCGCGCACATTCATTTTTCGCAATAGGCGGCCATTTTCCAGCACGATCAACTCGCTATTGGTCATTACCCCGTCAACATCGAAGATGAAGGTATCGATCTGCTTAAACTTTTCAAGGTAATTCATGCTGCTAATTCCGGAATTAAAGCGTAAAGCTAAAAATATGCCCACATGTAGCCATAAAGTAGCCACTTAGAAGCGGGCTGTAATCCCACCCAGGATATTCAACCCGTAAGTAGGATAATTGTTCCAGCGTTGCCGCTTGTTGGACAGCAAGTTATTAATTTGAAAGAACAAGCCAAAATTTTTCCCAACTTGGAATTCTGCACCAATGTTTAAATCGACCAAAGCATTCAACTCTTCAATCTCTCCTTCTGTCGTTCGAAAGGGGACACCATCCTGTATGAACAACTCTGCCATCAGTTTGAGGCGGTCTTCCATGGTTCTGTAAGTTGCTCCAACATTGAAATCCAGCGAAGGCAGGTGCCAGGCTTTGTCCTCGTTGTCGAGGGAGTAGGCATTTTGGCTCACAGTCAGCAAAACTTCCAAGGCCGGATAAGGCCGAGCGGTGATGGTTCCCTTCAGGTAAAAGATGTCGGCCGTGTCGTAAAGCACATTGAAGCGCAGCGTATCGATGCGATTGACCGCCAAGGGCGCATTGAGAAACAGGGCGAGGTTATTGACCTTTTTCAGTCCGATTTGAGCTTGGTAGTCAAATACCTTGACACTTCCCCTAACGCCACCGAAAAAGTCGTTGAAACTGGCATTGTTCAACTGGATACGAGAAATGATGAAAGGATTGAAGTCTGTCAAATTTTGGAAGTTATTCTTGTGAAGGTTACCATTCCAACCTGCGTAAGCCGTCAATCTATTGCCCAAAATCTTAACTGCCCCCTCGATGTCCGGAAAGAACTGGAAGTTGTCTTTATGAGAAGTCAGATTACCACCGACTTTGATTTTAAACTGATCACCGTGATAAGTGAAGCTGGGCGTCAGGAAAAAGTTGTTGAGGTTTTGTTTGGCCGTATCTTGAAAATTGGTAAAGTCTGTTTTCAAGCCCACCGTCAAAGGATGCCGGTCGTCAAACCACTTGGTAACGCCGAAATCCAGCAAAAAGCCTCTTTCATCGGTGGCGTAATTGTCAGTCATATTGTAAAAATCCAGTGCTGCAAAGTAATTGAGGTCGCCCTGTGTCCTTTCAGAGTTGAAAAACTTGAAATTGGCATCGAAGGTGTTGAACTGCTGACGGACATCGTCCCGGCTGTAGGGCGTTTGCTCCTGGTCGTAGCCATAAAAGTGTACCTCATCGGCTGTGAAGCCCAGATTGCCCTTCAAGGCAAATCCTTCATCGAAAAAATAAGTACCATTGGCGTTGACATTGGTGAAGCTGAACCGCTGGTTCTCCCGATCCTTAAAATTGGCAGAGTGGTGCTTTAGTTGGCCACCAAACTCGTATTCGTCCTTTTTGAGGTAGTTGTAAGCCAGCTCGGCATAGGGCGAAGAAGGAATGCCATAACCCAGTTTCAGCCAGGCATTGTAGCTCGGCGGAATGGGATCGCCCTTGGTGGCGATGGGGCGAATCTTAGGCGGAAGATACTCTACCGAAATGGTCTTAGAAGGAATGTCATAGATCAGGTTTCGGCTGGTAGTATCCTGTGGCGGCAATTCTGGTGTGACCTCGATGCGCTCGGTTTCTTCCAAGGTCGCTTCAAAATCCTTGATGACCTCGACTTCTTCAGAAGGAAGGTCTTGTGCAAAAGCGTTTCCGGCCACGATCAAAAAGCAAAGAGGCAGTATATTTTGAATGAAAGACTTCATGTGAAATGGCTGTTTTGTTAGGTTTGGATGTTTGTAGTGCAATCTGTATGGTTTGGGGAGGGCAGTGGCCTATTGTTCTTCTTCCAATTCCAGGCTGCTGTCGTCATTGTTGTTGTCAAAACGCAAGCGGCTGTTGGCCGATGCCTGATTTTTGAGTTGCGCCAGCTTTGTTTTGGCAATGTTGACCAACTCTTGATCTTCATCGTAGTTTTCAATCAACCCTTCCAGTGCAGCTTGTGCGTTGAATAGGTCTCCCTTTTCCGCCAAAATATCTGAGAGCAGAATCACACTTTTGGCGATCCAGTAGGGATAGTTGGAACTCTCTTTATTGGCATTCAAACAGAGTTGCTGTGCGACCTCCAAATCTCTGCGGACATAGTAGATATAGGCAATTAAATACCGGGCTTCCGCCGTTTGTTCGTTGTCGCTCAGGCGAGTCACGGTGTTGAAGGCTTCCAGGGCAGGATCGTAATCTTTGTTGTCAAAGGCAATCTTTCCAATGTAGAAACTGGCGGCCGACTTTTGTTGATCAGAGGCCCTTGGGTTGTTTTTTACCTTATTGGCTGTTATGAGTACCGCATCGGTATTATTGGTCCGATAGGCAGAGCGCATGGCTCCCAATTGCGCCTCATATTGGGCATTTTCGTCGGTTGCTGCCTTCTCCAACTGGGTATATAAGCGATAGGCTTTCTCGAAATTCTGTTCGTAATTATAAGCGATAATGGCTGCCTTTGTCAAGGCTTTGGAGTAGTACTTACTTTGTCCGCGTTGAACAATCTTTTCATAGTCGCTCAACGCCTCCGAATAACGCTTGAGAACGCTGTAAGATTCTCCCCTGCGGTAATGTGCAAGCAGTGAGTAGCGGCCATTGGGATATTGTCTCAGATACTTGGTATAGGCATTGACTGCATTTTCATAATTGCCATTCTCAAACTGCGACTCACCAGCTTTGAAGCTGATTTCTTCCTTTTCAGCATCCCCGACATTATAGCCTGGAATGGTTTCCAGAAAGGCAAAGTATTCTTCTGGCTTGCCTAGGTCGTCTACATATATTTCTTCCAATGCTGTGAGCGCAGCCTGTGCCTCACCAGCATCCGGGTTGTGGTTGAAGACTTGTTTGTAATAGTTGATGGCGGTCGCCGTATTCCCCTGGTTGTAGCTGATGAGCCCCAAGCGCAAGAGTGCTTGATTGTACAGCTCAGAGTCTGGATATTTATCGATCAATTGGCGAAGAGGCGAAACGGCCTGCCCCAGCTTATTGATTTCCTGATAAGTGATGCCCAGTTGAAGGTAGGCATTGTCGGCATAATCCGATCTTGGATAATCTTCGGTTACATTTTCCAGTGCAATGATCTTATTGGTCACATTGCCTCTCAAACCCTCGATGATGGCCTTTTGATACAGTGCATACACAAATCCGCTGTAACGATTGTTGATCGCTTCATTGTAAAATTTGATGGCGCTGTTGTACTTATTGCTCTTGAACAGACAATCACCGGCACGTAGGACAGCATCGCCCAAGACATTTTGCGTAACGTACTCATTGTTGATGTACATCCGATTGCGCTTGATACTGGAAACGGCATCCTGGAAATAGCCGAGGGCGCGGCTGTAATTTTTCTTTTTCAGATAATTGTAGCCTTGGGTATAGTTGGCAGTGTAGATGGAAGATTCATCGGGTAGGCGGCTGAGGGTTTTGGCCTGAGAGATGAATTTGTTCATTTCGACGATGCTGCCATCGAAGTTGCGTGTTTTGTGGGCAATGTCGCCCAGCCAGTAGGTTGCCAGAGTGCGGGTACGCGCGTCGATGGGCATTTGGATAGATTTATTAAAAAAGCCCTCGCTCCATCATAATTGCCCTCTTTGTAGAGTTGCAACCCTCTGTAATAGGCTACCTTTTGATAGGTTTCCTTGATTTTGGGGGTCTGGGTAGGCAGTTTTTCGATGATCTCCAAGGCTTTTTCGTAGTCTCGGGTGTTGAGGAAAATTGCGCTCAGGATGGTCTGGGCTTCGCTGTAGTAGCTGGAGGTGGGTTGAATGCGCTGCAGAGCTGTGACCGCTTCGCGATCGTAGCTCAATTCATAGCTGAGCTTGGCATAATTGTAAAGGGCTTCCTCTTTGATCGATGGATCGTGGTTGAGTCGGCTGGCAACTTTGAAAGCGTTGCGGGCGGCAGCTTTGTCGCTGGTTTTAATCAAGGCATCGCCCATCAGGTACATGGCGTGTTGTCCCAATTCGCTGTCTACTCGATTGAGTTGCTCGAAATTTTTAATGGATGCAGCATATTTACCGGTTTTATATTGAGCAAATCCCAGTTGGTAGAAGTCCTCCTGACGCATCCGGCTAGAGCGATTGGCAGCTTCCTCCAAGAAGGGGAGGGCGCGGTCGTAATCCCCTTTTTCAAAATAAGCTTGACCGAGCAGTTGATTGATCTGCGCGCGCTTTTTGATGCTTCTATCCTTCAATACCCTCTCTGCATAAGTGATGACATCATCGTATTGGCCCTGTGCAAAGTAAATCTGTGTGATGTAGTAGGGAACGTGTGGCTTATATTTTTTTGACTTTTCTACCCGGCGAAAGCTCTTGATGGCATCGTCGTACTTATTTTGGAAAAAGTCGCACATGCCCAAATAGTAATTCGTCGGATAATAATATTTGTTTTCGTAATCTTTGACTTGGTTGAAGTAACTTTTGGATTGGTTGAATTTCTTGCGTACAAAGAGGGCATAGCCCGTCCGGAAAAGGACCTCCGACTTTTGTTCTTGTGATAAATTACTGGCATCTACCCTGGAAAACAGCTCTATGACCTTATCGTATTTCTTGGCGTTGAAGTAATAGTTGCCCATTTCCAGGATGGCATTGGTTGCAATGGGCTCCGGTTCGTATTCCCGCGCAAAGTCCAAGATCAATTTCTCACCATCCGGTAGATTTTGCCGTACGGCAGATTTGGCATAAAATAGTTTGGAATTTTTCTGCAAAAACTCAGACTCTAGCTCATTCAGCGGGCGCAGAAGGTCTATGGCATTTTTGAACTCCTTTTGAGCGAGGGCAAACAGCCCCTTGTCGTAAAAGTCCATTCCGCGCTTGTAAGATTCGTTGGCTTCTGTGAAAACAGTTGTTTGTTGGGCTAGTCCTATTACAGATAAAAGGGAAAAGCTGATTAGGAAAGCTGCTTTTTTGAAAAACATATGAATTGGTGTTTTCGAATAGTTTGTCGGTCAATAATACCAATAACAGATTGAACTGCTTTGAAAATTGTAAAGTTGCGACGAATTTATAAAAATTTTAACATAAGCACCTGTCTAAAAATCATTGACGATCGCTGCAAAATGCTCTTTTCACCCTATCCCTCCGCTGCTTAGCTGCTGTCAAGGCCGTTTTTTCTATACATAGCTCTGAACTCAGACCATAAGACAGGCCCGAATCATCCATCAATGATCCGGGCCTTTGATATTTTTAAAGGATGCCTTTGATGGCAATTAATCTTCGTATTCCAATATCGTCTTTTCGATGATCTTGCAACATTCCTCCAACTGCTTCTCTGTCATCACCAGCGGTGGCGCTAAGCGAATGATGTTGCCATGCGTCGGTTTGGCCAAGAGACCATTTTTGGCGAGGTCCAAGCAAATATTCCAGGCCGTTTCGCTATCTGGCGTATCGTTGATCACAATGGCATTGAGCAAGCCTTTGCCGCGAACCAGGGTGATGCGCTCGGTTTTAGCCTGCAATTCTCGCATTTTATCTCTGAACAACTGTCCCAACCGATTGGCATTCTGGGCTAGTTTTTCATCGCGAATTACTTCGAGGGCTTCTCTCGCTACAGCACAGGCCAATGGATTACCGCCAAAGGTAGAACCATGTTCACCGGGCTTGATACACATCATAATTTCATCATTGGCCAATACGGCTGACACCGGAAAGACACCTCCCGAAAGGGCTTTGCCAAGGATGAGAATATCCGGCTTGACTTCCGGCTTATTTTCGCAATGTCCCTCACAATGGCAATTGCCACAAGTTGCAAGTAGACGACCCGTACGAGCAATCCCCGTCTGTACTTCATCAGCGATGAACAAGACATTTTTTGCCTTGCAAAGGTTGTAGGCATTTTTCAAGTAACCATCATCTGGCACAACCACACCAGCTTCCCCTTGGATGGGTTCTACGATGAAACCAGCCACATGCTCGTCTGCCAGCGCCGCTTCCAGTGCAGTCAGATCGTTGTAGGGAATCACGCTGTAGCCAGGCATGTAGGGACCAAAGCCGGTGGTGGAGCTGGGATCAGTGGAGGCGGAGATAACCGCCAGCGTCCGACCGTGGAAGTTTTCAGATGCAAAGATGATCTTGGCCTGGTTGGGGGCAACCCCCTTCACTTCATAGGCCCACTTGCGACAAATCTTCAGTGCCGTTTCGACGCCTTCTACCCCCGTATTCATAGGTAAGACCTTGTCGTAGCCGAAATATTCTGTCAGGTATTTTTCGTAAGGACCAAGTTGATCGTTGTAAAACGCCCGGGAAGTCAGGGTCAACTGATCTGCTTGGTTTTTCAATGCTTCTATGATTCTGGGGTGGCAATGGCCTTGGTTGACAGCAGAGTAGGCGGAAAGGAAATCGTAGTACTTGTTGCCGTCAGCATCCCAAACGTATACACCTTCTCCCTTTGCCAGAACAACGGGAAGCGGGTGATAATTGTGGGCGCCATATTTGTCTTCCAGTTCCATCAACTGGCTAGACTTCGAACTGCTCGTTGTAGCTTTTACCATTTTGGTACACATTAATGGTTAGTAGATGCCACCCAGCAGGTGGTTTTATTGGTTTGGTCTAATATACGTTTAAAATTCAGCAAGCGTTACAACAGCCAATTACAAAAAGTTGTCCACATCTTCCAATGGCAGGTCAAACGCTTGGGCTACACCATCATAAACGACTTTACCGTTGACGATATTTAGGCCATACTTCAATATTTGATTGTCGTTGCACGCTTTTTTCCATCCTTTGTCGGCCAGTTGAATAGCATATGGTAAGGTAGCGTTGGTCAGTGCCAGGGTAGAGGTATAGGGAACAGCTCCTGGCATATTGGCTACACAGTAGTGTACGACATCATCGATGATGAAAGTTGGCTTGGCGTGCGTGGTGGGTTTACAAGTTTCAATGCAGCCACCTTGATCGACTGCCACATCGACCAAAACAGTACCGGGGCGCATCGACTTGAGCATTTCACGGGTAATGAGGTTGGGGGCCTTGGCACCAGGGATCAAAACAGCACCTACGATCAAATCGTGATTGGTAATCAAACGGCGGATGTTGTATTCATTGGAGTATAGGGTTGTGACATTAGGAGGCATCACATCGGCCAGGTAGCGTAGGCGTTGTAAGTTGATGTCTAGGATGGTCACTTGCGCACCCAGACCAGCCGCCATTTTGGCTGCCTGCGTGCCGACGATACCACCACCGAGGACGAGCACTTTTCCAGGAGAAACACCTGGTACGCCACCCAGAAGTACGCCGCGACCCTTTACTGGCTTTTCGAGGTATTTGGCACCTTGCTGTATGGCCATGCGACCAGCGACCTCCGACATGGGAATCAACAGCGGCAAAGAACCGTCGGGCAGTTGTACGGTCTCATAGGCCAAGCAAACGGCTCCACTTTTAATCATTGCTCTGGTGAGCGGGCGGTATGAAGCAAAATGGAAATAGGTAAAGACGAGTTGATCTTTTCGGATGAGTTTATATTCTTTGCGGATAGGCTCTTTGACCTTGATGATCATTTCTGCCTTTTTGTAGGTCGATTCGATGTCTTTTGTCAAACCGGCACCTGCTTCCTGATAGTCCTCATCAGAAAAGCCGCTTCCAAGTCCAGCGCCTTTTTGGACAAATACTTTGTGGCCTCTCTTGACAAGTTCGAGTGCGCCAGCAGGCGTCAAAGCCACGCGATTTTCGTTGGATTTGATTTCAGTAGGTACGCCAATAATCATTGAGAAATGGTTTTTATGTCAGCTAAATGGATTGGTTAGAAAATTTCGCTGGCAAATATAAATTCTTTCACGACAATTATCATTCTTAGTGTTCAAGAACCTATCTAAAAATTATTGGCGATGATGGCAAAGCACCTTTTTCACCTGATACTTTGGTTACCTGCTGGTCAATGAGGGAATCTTTCGGCATGTAGCCTTCAGGAATGGACTTCAAAAGCAGCTCCATAGGATTGGAAAAATATTTGAGCCACTTCTAAATTTCAGCTTCTTCTTCCTGCCAATTGGAACGACTCAAAACTACAATAATAACACCACCCATGACCATGAGCAGGCGGATGACGAAGCCGAATAATCTACCGGGGGCGTCGATCCATGTTAGGAAGGATAGTTGGACACCTACCACACTCAGACAGATGGCCAGCATGCCCGTTAAGAATAGCGTGAAACCGATAACAGACCACAGTCCTTTTTTCATACTTGGCTGATTTTGAATTGCTTGATGGTATCGTTTACCTTCAAAACGTCTACCCCAAAGAATGGTTCAATTGTATTGGTGGGCAAAAATAGCTTTTCGCCTTGGCTTTTTGCCAACTAATTGATAGCAAAAATCATTATATTTGCAGCCCGAAACCGTTCACGTTTATCTGAGCAGACGTCGACTAACCAAATACCACATGATCAAATTGATAGAATGCCCTAGGGATGCAATGCAGGGCATCAAGGAATTTATTCCAACCCAGACCAAAGCGGCCTACATCAACCAACTCTTGAAAGTTGGCTTTGACACCTTGGACTTCGGAAGCTTTGTCTCTCCAAAAGCCATTCCTCAAATGAAGGACACCGCCGAAGTCCTTTCTCAACTCGATCTCGAAAATACTCAAACCAAGCTGCTCGCCATTGTGGCCAATAAAAGGGGCGCAGTGGATGCAGCCAAGTTCAAAGAGATTAAATATTTGGGGTATCCGTTTTCCGTTTCAGAGACCTTCCAGTTGCGCAATACCAATGCAACCATCGAGGAATCTATCGAGCGGGTAAAAGTTATTCAAGACATTTGCCAGGCCAATGATAAAACAATGGTCGTGTACATTTCCATGGGATTTGGCAATCCTTATGGCGATGAATGGAACGTAGAAATCGTTCAAAAGTGGGTGGACCGACTGGCGGATATGGGCATAAAAATTCTCTCTCTTTCGGATACCATCGGCGTATCCAACCCACAAAGTATCAGCTACCTATTCAGCAATTTGATTCCTCCTTATCCAGATGTAGAATTCGGCGCGCACTTGCACACCCAGCCGCACAATTGGAAGGAAAAGGTGAAGGCGGCCTATGAAAATGGTTGCCTGCGCTACGATGGTGCACTCAAAGGCTATGGCGGCTGCCCGATGGCCAAAGATGACCTAACGGGCAATATGCCCACCGAAAACATGGTCCAATATTTCGATGAGGTGAATGCCGGCCTCCACTTGGATCGCGAATCCTTGAATAAAGGACTGCAAATGGCAGCGGAGGTACTGCCCTAATCATTCAAATGCTTCAAGATTTGGGTTGTTTGATCGGATTGATGTAAGTCCTGTAAATGCCTCGCAATTTGCGGTAGTATTTTCTGTACGGTAAGATGAAACCATACCATTTGATCTGAAAAAATATTCTATTGACATGCGCTCGCAAAAGGTTGTCGCCGTCGTAGACTGGTATGCTTTGGTTGGCGTGAACTTTTTGTAATTCTACCTGGGGTTTCCCAACGAATTGAGACAGCTTGCTGCCACTATCACCGTTCTCCCAACAAATTTCCAACAGCTTACCCGGCCGATCCTTGAAATATTCTCTTACTTCTTCGTTGAATTTATTGTAATAATCGATGTGCTCTTTTTTCCTACCTTGTGGCATGTTGTAGCCGTAGATGTGCTTTTCAAAGTCGTTGAATGGTCCCATTCGAATCGCCATTTTACAAAGGCTTTTGTACCACCTCTCCGGCGAGGCTCTGGTTGTCAGGACAAATAGTGCATCCTCGTAGTGTTCGTCAATTTCGCGATACATCAACGGCCAAGGCCAATCTTCGAAGCTGTCATATTCATCCATTACAGCAAACAACTTATCGAATGCCCCAGCTCGGTATTCGTTGAAGCGGTCGAGACTATAACTTTGATGTTTGAAGCCAAGAGCTACTAAATGCCTGCGTAGGGTTTTTGTTCCAGTTTTGTTTAGGCCAATACCAATTACTTTCATTGAGTCTGTTTATGGTTTCCTCATTTTAGATATGTCAAGGTATTGAAACTTATAGATACTTTATAATCACTTCAAAAGATTATTCAATATGTGCAGGAAATTTGTCAAATCGCTAACGCCTAGCTGTCGTTCGATGATCATTGCTATCGAGCAGGCTGTCAGAATTGCATTAGGAGCGTAGGATTTTTTGAATCAGGAATACAATGATGAGTATGACGACTGTAATCAAAGCAACAATAGGCGCTAAATCTCTGGTGCCAGAGAGGCTATCTATCAGCTTATACGCCATAAAACAAATGAAGGTGGCTAAAAACACGGAGCCGAGTATGCGTTTGACAGTCAATGAGTTCATGGGTGTACTTTTGAAAGAGTCGATCAAGATTCCTGCCAGCTAAACAACTGGTCAGTCTTCAAGTTCGAGAATTTCCTTGACCTTTTGCGGTTCAATCGTCAACAGGCCGACATCTACTAGCCTCGGTGTCAAAACCCGCCAATTGGAATTTTTTGAAAATACCTCCCGAAACATTGGAAGCGCTTCATCCAATCGACCGACATTGGCCAAGGTCACAGCTGTCCAATATTTCATTTCTTCATTCTCTGGAAACAACTTGCTGGCCGCATTGTATTCCTTCATGGCGCCATTGATGTCGTTGTGCTCTACCGCCAAATCCCCTTTGTTCATGTGCTCGTAGGCCCGGTGGACCTTGAGGAGGCGCTTCATCTCCTGAATCGGATTTTGATGATCCTCGATGCGCAGGTCCACCAGCTTGTCTTGCCAGATTTTTCCAGTGGGCTCGGCTTTTACGACCAACAAGGCCGCAGACTGCTTGCCGCGAATGTCCCCTCCGGCAGCTTCAGC
Source organism: Bacteroidota bacterium (assembly GCA_039199225.1). Lineage (GTDB taxonomy): Bacteria > Bacteroidota > Bacteroidia > Chitinophagales > Saprospiraceae > JBCCSZ01. The sequence continues at coordinate 5,077 of JBCCSZ010000074.1, read as the reverse complement.
AGCTTCGAGCGCAGCCACCAAGCGCTCCGCCAAAGGCTGTCCGGCAGAACCTTCAAAAGCTTCAGACATCGCTGGCCAGACTTTTTCGTTCAGCATCATATTGGCCTGCACCGAATAGCCATCGCCCAGGTGATGCCCGGCCGCTTGTATGCAGCTCTCTCCAGTGTGTGCTGCAACCTTGCCCTCGTGGTTTAGAAAGGCTACCTGACGCACCGCCCGGCCATCGTCTTCATCAAGCAATTTTTGAAGGGCTTCTTTGGGACCAAGCCCACTTTTCATCAGTTTTAAGCCTTCCGGCCCCAGGTCTGGATTGACAAAGGATTGGGTGGCAACGACACCAACGCCGGCTTCTCCCCAGGTAACCAATGGACCAACAGAAAACCAATGGGACTGAACAGCCACACCCATATCTCCCGTCTCCGGATCAATGGCTACAATAGAGTAGGTGTGCGCCAAAGGCTCTTTGGAATATGCTTGCTGGGCCTTCATAAGGTGGACGTTTAGTACTAGGCTGACGAAGAATAGGCTAAGGTATCTCATGCTTTTTCGGTAAGAGTGATGTAAGAATCGCCTCTAAATATAAGCACGTACCATTTAAAAGAACCAATAATCTCTTAAATATTCTTTTGTGAATTGATCGCAGGCTGCTGTACCAGTAATCGTCCGTTGATAAATAGAGGTTGCTTGCTATTTTATATGCGATCTGGTTTTCAGTAACTTATGGGTATGAATCTGATCTCCCATCTGAATTTTCATCAAGTACAGCCCATCGCTCAACGCACGAGTGTCGAATTCCAAACTCGATGGACTTGGATTTGAAATGGTACGCTCCCAAAGCTGTCTTCCTGTAAGATCGTGCAGGGCAATGGTGATGGCAGCCTCCAGCAACGAATCAATGGTCAGTTGGATAAAATCCCGGAATGGATTTGGAGCGATGGTCCATTGTATCTGAGACAACTCCTCCACTTTTGTAACGACAATATTGACTTCAAGGCTATTGGATTGTGCTGTACAGCCATTGTCGTCTGTGATTTCCAGTTTGTAAATACCACTTTGGGTGGCATCGTACAAAACTTGGTTAGCTCCCTCAATGGGTTGATTGTTTAAATACCACTGATAATCCACATTGTTGACAAAAGTAAAGAGTCGTTCACCATCTATAAGAATTTCAGGTGACTCCAATGCTGAGAATGAGACATTTGCGCTTGCCTGAGCGCTGCAATGCCCATTGGTCATTTCCAAAACCAGACTGTCGCTTTGAGCCAGGCTGATGGCCTGTTCATACCAAGTGGCCGAGCTATCGCTGCCAATGGTCCAAGCATAAGTGGCCGCTCCGTCGGGTGCTTTCAAAACAACGGTATCTCCCTTACAGTGAATCTCTTTGATAGGTGTCTGAGTAATTTCCGGTGCCGCCAGGGTGGTTGCGCTGATGGGACTCCATGCTATGCTATCGGCACGTAGCACCAACAGGCCCTTCTCAATATCCGAAGCGATGAGGCGGCCAGAAGGAAGGTATGGATAAACGCCCCAATTGCCACTGAATTCTCTGGGTGGGTAGTTGCTGTTTTCGTAGGTATCGTAGTAGGCTACTTGTTTGGGATTCATGGGATCGGCAATGTCGAAGATTTGGAGGCCATCCTGGTAGTAAGAAACAACTGCATAGTGATCTCTGATGAAAGGATTGTGCGGCCGGGCATTTGAATCGACGGCGGCCTCCAAGGGAAATTTAAAAGTATTGATAATTTCCAGATTGCCATTTGACACATCACTCAAATCGATGATGCCCAGCGGTACCCCCGTTGGCACTTCTTCTGCATAAATAATGTGCTGGCCGTCTTCCGTCATCCAGCTGCTGTGATTGTAACCCAAGGTAGGAATGCTGGCAACGAATTGGGGGCTTTTACCGTGGTTGAAGTCCCAAATCCAAAAGCCGTTTTCGCCATGCGAGCAGTAAGCAATGTTGTCTTTTACATACACATCGTGTACATAGCCAGCGGTCGGATAGCTTCCCTTAGACCAAAGGGATGGATGGTCTGGATCGTCGGTCAAATCCAAGACGACAAAATCGGCAGAATCTGAACCGGCCACATACAGTTTTCCATTGGGTTCGTCGACAAAAATATTGTGTGCATTGGTGAAAAAGGAATCGGTCTGTTGTGTCATCAAAACAGTATCGGGCAGCTGCGAAAGGTCGAAAATCAACAGGCCCTCTTTGGCCTTATCGGCAATGGCATAGGCGCGGTCCCGATAGGTTTTTATATCTCGCCAGAAGTTGGAACCACCGCCTGCGAAGCGCGCTATTTCCCTCGCACCATCCGGATGATCTAAATCGATGAATAAAACATGTTCAATTCCGCCAACAATGGCATATTCTCTTCCATCGCAGTCGACATAGCCCCAAATATCATTGTAGGTAAGACCTGCTTTGCTGGGCAGACTGTCGTCGTGGAAGCTGTCCAAAAGTGTCATGTTCAAGGGCGGTCTTTGGGCTTGAATACAAAAAGCAAAAGTGCCGAGGAGCAGTAGCGTAGCAATGGTCCGCATGTAAAGATTTTTTGAGCAGCGATGAGTCGTTTGGCAAACCACCTTTACAGAAACAGATGAAATTTGCAGGCATTCACCACAACTTAGATTAAATTTGAGCGAATTCTCGAGGAGGGTACACCTTCAAACCGCAAAATCCATACTAAACTTTATGAGCTCCAATCCACAATTATTGGTTGTCGATCAATTAAAAACCGAGTTTCACACGGAAAAAGGTATTGTACGGGCCGTCGATGATATTTCTTTTGCCATTGGTAAGCGGGAAACAGTCGGGATCGTTGGAGAATCCGGTTCTGGCAAGTCGGTCACTTCTCTTTCAATCATGCGTTTGGTGCCCTCTCCTCCTGGAAAAATTGCGGCTGGCCGGATTCTGTTTGAAAACAGCGGTGGTGAGCAGGTAGATTTATTGCAATTGAACGAATCAGAGATGCGCAAGTACCGCGGCAACGACATTGCGATGATCTTTCAGGAGCCGATGACTTCCCTGAATCCTGTTTATCGCTGTGGCGATCAAGTTGTCGAAGCGATGGTTTTACACCTGAAATGTAGTAAGGCGGAGGCCAAGAAGAAGTGCTTGGACCTTTTTGAAAAAGTAAAACTACCCAATCCGGAACGCATTTACAGTTCCTATCCGCATCAGCTCTCCGGTGGCCAAAAGCAGCGGGTGATGATCGCCATGGCCATGTCATGCGAACCGCGGCTGCTGATTGCCGACGAGCCTACGACGGCTTTGGACGTGACGGTCCAAAAGCAGATTTTGCATTTGATGAATGAGTTGAAAAACGAGCTGGATGCAGCGGTCGTCTTCATTACACACGACTTGGGGGTCATTGCTGAAATTGCTGATCGGGTCATTGTGATGTACAAGGGAAAGATAGTGGAGCAAGGCACTGTCTACCAACTATTTTCCAATCCACAGCATCCTTACACCAAAGGCTTGTTGGCTTGCAGGCCCCCCCTGGAAAAGCGACTGTCCAGGCTGCCAGTGGTTAGTGACTTTATGGAAGTCAGCACAGATGGATTGGGTCAAATCAAGATCGTCGAAACTGGCAAAAGTCTGGATGCAGTAAGGGAGCACGCAGTGGTTAGTCAGGCGTCGCGAAAAGAGCGCCAGGAGAAAATATATGGTCAAAGCCCGCTTTTGGAGGTCAAAGATTTAAAAACCTGGTTTCCGGCCAAGAAGAATTTTTTTGGAAGGCCCACCGAATACGTCAAGGCAGTCGATGGGGTGAGCTTCAAGGTATATCCTGGGGAAACGCTTGGCTTGGTTGGGGAGTCTGGCTGTGGTAAAACGACCCTTGGGCGAACATTGCTAAAGCTGGAAACTGCCTACAGTGGCGAGGTTTTATACAAAGGGGTCGACCTGTTGAAGCTGCCTGAAAGAGAGATGAAGTCCTACAGGCGAGAGATGCAGATTGTTTTTCAAGACCCCTACAGCTCCCTCAATCCGCGGATGACCATTGGAGATGCTATTGCCGAACCATTGCTGGTACATGCTTTGTACCCCAATAAGCGCGAAAGACAGGATCGGGTGGGGGAGTTGCTTGAATTGGTTAGTCTATCGCCCGACTTTTACAACCGCTATCCCCATGAATTTTCGGGAGGACAGCGACAAAGAGTTTGCATTGCCCGAGCTTTGGCGTTGAATCCCCAGTTTGTGATATGCGATGAATCAGTTTCTGCTTTGGATGTTTCTGTTCAAGCGCAGGTACTCAATCTGCTCATGGATTTACGAGAAAAGCTGCAGTTGACCTATATTTTCATTTCGCATGATCTGTCTGTTGTAAAATTAATGAGCGATCGGATGATTGTAATGAACCAAGGACAGATTGAGGAGTATGAAGATGCAGATGTTATCTACAATGATCCAAAAACGGATTACACTCGTAGATTAATTGGAGCGATTCCAAAAGGACGCATAGAAGATATTCAAAGAAGAAGGAACCGATAGTGGAAGAGGTCTGTTAATGATGCGTTAAAGCTTCTATTCTCTTAAATGTAGCACAATGTTCTATTTTATGTGTGAATCATAGGTTTTCCCTCTAACTGCTTTCTCCTGTAATCTATATTTTATAACTTTATCACACATTTCTACGGACGCGATAAAGACGCAAATGCTATGAGAGAATCATATCTTAAGGGCTATTTTGACAAGAGACGGAATAAGACTTACATCCGTATTGTAGTTCCCATTTACAAATCTCGACCTGTTGAAATTTCAACAGGTATATCCGTTCCTCCACTCGCTTGGAGCACTGACAAAGGTAAGCTAAAGAATATTATGGGATATGACGGTGCTACGGAACATAATATTAGACTAAAGGGATATTTGTCTCAGATTGACGATTGGAGGCTTGCCAGGATTAGAGAACAAGGCATGCATCCATCCAAAGAGCAAGTTAAAGAGTATGGGAAAGAAATCTTGGGGAAGAATGTGTTAGTTCATCCTTCAATCTTGAATTTTTTGAATTCTGAAATAGAAAGGATGAAAGAAGATCGCACTGTAAGTGCATCTAGCATAAGGAGGCTCAGG
>JBCCSZ010000073.1:0-27369 GCA_039199225.1 Bacteroidota bacterium | reverse complement strand
CGCCTGCTCAACAGTAGGGTTGGCCTTTGGCAATAGGGATTGTTCTTGTCGTTGCTGGCCGGAGCGATCCTCGACATCGTCCTGGGATACAAGCGGCTGTTCTGCGACGATCGCCTCTTGCAAGTCCGCCTGCTGCTCTTGAGAAGCATCCAACCATTTGTAGCTCCCGATGGCTACAGCACCTACTAAGGCAACACCAAGGAACCAAAGCCAGAAAGGCCGGCGCTTTTTGCGCTGCCCCGGCACCTGGGACTCGATCATCTGCCAAAGTGCATTTCCATCAACTGCACTCTTGTGATCGCCGACCTCCTTGCGTATGTGATCTTCAAAATCTTTATAGGTCATACCCTAATTTTTTCTCTCTTTAGCAATTGTTGTTGCAATAATTTTCTAGCCCTTTGCAATTGGGAGCGCGATGTGCTTTCGCCAATATCCAGCAATTCTCCAATCTCCTTGTGGCTGTAGCCCTCCACAACACTTAGGTTGAACACCTGTCGGTATCCTTCCGGCAATTGATTGATGAGCGCCATCAGTTCTTCGGCTCCTAGTTGGCTGTATACATCGGGAACGATGGCTCGCTCCGGCATCTGCTCCATGCCATACACTTCATTCTTAAAGCATTTCTTATCAAAGGATTGTAAGGCTGTATTGATCGTAATCCGGCGCATCCAGGCTTCAAAAGAACCGGTATGCTGATAAGTGCCAATGGCTCGAAGAATTTTGATTAGGCTGTCTTGAAGAATGTCCCGGGCAGTGGCTTCATCCTTGCTGTAGCGACGGCTGACAGTCAACAGCATTGGAGAATACCGCACCACCAATTCTTTTTGGTAGTGCGGATCCTTTTGCTGGCATTTGTCTATGAGAAACGAGATGGTCAAATCACGTTGATTTTAAGCTTGTTTTCAAAGATAGCCTTTATTCTGTTCGAAGAATACTGAACGAACCAGATATCGGACGGTCGGCAAAGTTTTGTGCTGGCATATTATTCTCTCTGGTAGAATAATCAATTGTACCACTGAAATTACCTTTGATGTAAGAACCAACAGCACCGTATTCTGTGATGTCCAACTGGTCGAGGAAGCAATCTGATCCCTGTTGTGTAGAATCGCAGGTGATAAAGTAAGTGGTGCTTACATTGAAGGTGTCTGGTCCAATCCAAAGTGCGATCAATTCATTGTTGCCCTGGCCTCCATAGCTGCCAACGCCTGATCCATTGGGCTGAATGTGCATGTACAAAGAACCACCTGCAGCATTTCCTTCAGAGCCAAGCTGCTCGTTTCCTCCCGAAATAAACTGGAACGTTTGTGTGGTTAGAACTTCTTTTCCATCCAGGTTCAGGTAGAAGAATTCTGGTAAGCTACCGTTGCAAACAATCAAGCTACCGGCGTTCAGCAGGTTGTCGCCAGGGTTCACAGTATAATTTTGTGGATCGCTGGCCTTGAGGTCGTCTATATTGATCGCAGTGATGGTAACAACTGTGTTGTTTGCACATACTTTTGCAAGAACTGAGAATGTATTGTCGTCTTCTAGGTAGAAGGTATACTCCGCTCCTCCAACGTTGACGAATACGACACCATTGTCGATAGGTGCGTTGTTGCAATCAACCAAGCTGCCTTCGATGGTCAGGAAGCTCACACCAGGCTCATCGTCCACAACGATTGTACCGAGGTCGGTATTTTGATTGAAAGGCCCGATGGTTTGAGAAAAGTAAACATTTCCACAATCGTCCACCAGTTCGAGGCGCAAAGTCTCTCCTTGTGGTACTTTGCCACAGAAGCGGCCGTTGCTGTCGGTAAAACCACAACGAGAGCCGTTGTTTTCACTAATGATGACAACTTTGAAGCCTTCCAGGCTATCACCTCCGGCGACAGTGTTGGCAGCCGTCAAGGTAGCACAAAGCTCGACCAATGGGTAGGGGACATCGCAATTCCAGAAAGAAAAATGAGAAACCTTACCAATGTAGCGGCCATTCTCCAAGGTAGCTTTTCCTTCTTCTATCCACAATCCGGCCTCCTCATCGAAGTGCCAAAGTGGAATTTCAGCAGGTGCTACTGAAGTCAGCGAATTTGGGATTGGGAATACCAACTCTGCTTCCTTGTCATTGCCCAGGTTGAGGCGTTCGCCATTCGCACCAGTCAATTCGACACCCAGCATTCCGAAAGTCTCCAGGGTGCGCAGGTTGCCATCTTCGTTTCTGGCTGTCAAATCACCCGGCATGCGCTCTTGCAAATCGGCAGCAGTTGGGTCCAACCAAGTAGCGGCAACACTTACCACGCCATTGTATGCAGCTCCAGTGCTTGTAACAACGGCATCTGCCTCAAAATCAATTTGTCCACCATCGGCAAGCGTAACTTGCCCACCTGCTCCGGCCTCAAAAGTTCCGACCTCTTCTGCACGAATCAACTTGAAACGCGCATAGTTTTTAGAGTTGTTGGAAGGGTAAAAGCGGGTGGAATTGTGGAAATAACCATCTTTTTCTACTTTCACATAGGAACCAGAAGCATTAAAAACGGCTTTCTGGAATCAGGAATAAACCTTCCTCGTTGGTTGTGTAAACATCATTTCCATATTGAACGGTCGCATTGGCAACAGGTGAATTGTTTTCATCTACAACAGTACCCAATAGAGTAGCAGTTACATATACGGCAGGGGGATCGGGTGTTTCTTCTATTATTTTAGTCTCTTCGATGTCTTTGCGGCAGGCAAAGAACATACAGAGCATCATACCGAATATCAGAAATTTTTTCATCGTGGTTTATCTTAATTTTTATACGAATGAATGGGATTGCAGGCCTGACTACGAACCATAAATCGGGTCAACGGCCCATTCGCTGCACGATCATTGAAAAAAAGTGAAAAAAATTTTCGACCAGCGTAATCAAAGAGGTTTTCGACGAGCGAGCAGGAAATTCGCAAAGCAAGATACTGGGCTGATGAGTAGGTGGGGCATGCATGAGAAAGGGTGAGCCGATACTACAATCAACCCACCCCCTTGTATGGTTTTATTAGATTTAGCTTTTAACGTCGGCTGTAGTTAGGCGCTTCTTTTGTGATGTTGATATTGTGTGGATGACTTTCGTGGACACCTGCGGCTGTAATACGTACAAAACTAGCTTCTTTCAAAGCTTCCACATTCTGTGCGCCACAATAGCCCATTCCAGCACGTAAACCACCAATGTATTGGACCATCACTTCTGCCAATGTTCCCTTATAAGGTACCATCCCCTCGATACCTTCCGGCACCAACTTTTTGATATCTTCTTCTACATCCTGAAAATAGCGATCCTTTGATCCCAGTTGCATCGCACCCAAGGAGCCCATTCCACGGTAAGTTTTGAATTTACGTCCTTCATATATAATGGTCTCACCGGGCGCTTCTTCTACGCCAGCAAAAAGAGAACCCGCCATAATGGTTCCCGCACCAGCCACCAATGCTTTGGCAATGTCTCCCGTGTAGCGGATACCACCATCGCCTACAATCGGTACGCCAGTATTCTTAATGGCTTGTGCAGCATTGTAAATTGCAGAAAGCTGTGGTACACCTACCCCAGCGACAATCCGGGTCGTACAGATACTTCCAGGTCCTACCCCGACTTTGACACCATCTACCCCAGCCTCTACCAAGGCCATGGCACCCGCTCCGGTCGCTACATTTCCTCCAATAATCTGTAAATCTGGATATTGATCTTTGATCAGGCGAATGGCATCTAATACACCTTTGGAATGACCGTGGGCAGTATCGACACAAATCACATCTACATCCACCCCTACCAGCGCATCTACCCGCTTGATCATGTCATTGGTAATACCGACGGCAGCTCCAACGACCAATCGGCCATAAGAGTCCTTACAGGAATTGGGATAATCCTGTACCTTCATAATGTCCTTATAAGTAATAAGTCCGACCAGGCGATAATCGTCGTCGACAACTGGCAGCTTTTCAATCTTATTTTCGCGCAGAATAGCTCTTGCCTGTTCTAGGTTGGTACCGACAGGAGCTGTGACAAGGTCTTCAGTAGTCATGAGCGACTTGACGGGACGGTTGTACTGCTGCTCAAAGCGCAAGTCGCGATTGGTCAAGATGCCAATCAGCTTTCGGGACCCATCGACGATGGGAATGCCACCGATCTTGTATTTACGCATCAGCGCCTGTGCGTCACCAATGGTTGCGTCCACTTCCAGCGTCACTGGATCGATGATCATCCCACTTTCCGAACGCTTGACGCTTCGCACCTGCTCGGCCTGCTCTTCGATGGTCATGTTTTTATGGATCATTCCAATGCCTCCCTGACGAGCGATGGCGATGGCCAGCTTGTTCTCCGTTACTGTATCCATAGCAGCCGAAGCTACCGGGACATTCAAACGAATACCACGGGTCAATTGAGAACTGATGTCGACATCACGCGGGAGAACTTCAGAATAGGAAGGTACTAGAAGTACATCATCGAAGGTAAGGGCGTCGCCCAAAAATTTTTCTTGCCCGATCTTCTGGGCTGCTTTTACTGTTTCCATGCGCAAAGTTATGGATTGTTGGTAAAAAAGGAAAAGAAATTACCTAACAAATCCAGAATCATTGCGGTTCAATCCTAGCGCTTAACATACAAACAATGGGAGCATTTACTTTGCTTTCAGCTCAATGTAGGATCGTAAGTCCTCCAATTGTTGATCAGTCATTTTTTCTTGGGTGTATTGCGGCATGTAGGAACGCTTCCCGTACAGTGGCTGCTGCCCATAGCGAATGACTTGGTAAATCGAGGCATGGGAATAGCGCCCAATGTGATTCTTCAGGTACTTAAAAGTCATGGGCGAGTCGTCCAATTGAAAAAACGAATAGCGCTTGTTTTCATGGCAATGCTTACAACTCAGATCGTAAATCAATTGCCCATTGTCGGGATTTCCTGTCAATCCATAGCCTGTACCACGATTTTCAGGCGGCTTGGTGAAAGAGGCAGGAGAGCCTTGTAAATAACGCGCTTTCAACCAATTCAGGGTTTCATCGTCCTTGCCTTGCTTGTGAGCAGCTACTTTTTGCTTCAACTCGGCCATTTCCTCTTCTGTCAAGGAAAGGTCTGCCAACTTAAGTTCCAAGGTCCACATGTACTGTAGAATGGATTCCAGCTCCCAGTCTTTCAACTTTCGCCCCTGCGCACATTCCACCGCACACAGTTGGATGGCTTCGCGTAGGTCATTGCGAGCCGGCTTGACCAACTCCCCATATTTTTTTTCGTAATCGCCATTGTAGAAACTGGTCCGATTGACCGCTCCATGAAGGGTGGTTGCTTGTAAAAAGGGTAAGCCATTGTCACGGGCATATTCCAGGCGGGCCTGCGGATCAGCCTTGCTGAGGTCAGGGTCTTCCTTTTGGATGTTGTGACAAGAAGTACAGACAAAATGCTTGCTCTGCTTACCCGTCTTACCACCGGAAGGCTTACTGGCAAAGCCAGTCGTTACCAAAGTTTCGCCTTGCTCAGGGCTGGCACCTTTTACTGCATCCTTAGATTGGTGGTTGGGTGTTGGTTCACCTAGGAAAGTCAAAATATCCCAGACCGGCGTATCAGCTGTTATTTGCGGAGCCTCTCTGTCTTGAGGTGCCACCAAATTGATGAACAACGGCAGTGCCATGATCGGTAAGATGGCAGATAGCCACTTCTTCCTCATTATTGGAATCATTTTACAAGTTAAACAAACGAGAAATGGTGAATCCGATGCGGTACTCTCCGTCCCCCCAATTGGTGCGAGTATTCGGGATGTAGTCCGTTTCCATCAGGCCAGTGGCATTGGTCAGGTTGAGCTGAAAGACGTGTCCACCCGTTTCAATTTCTAAACCGATGCCCAATGGCGGATAGTACCCATTGTCGGCATTGCGCAATGAGGAAATGGGATAAGCAAAATCGACAATAAGTCCAAAAACCTTGGTCAGTTGTACCCGAGTAGCAGCTCCGAGGTGCAACAAACCATTTTCATCGTTGCTGGCAACTTGATTGCGGTGAACGTAGCCGCCCATCAATTGGAGCGTGAAGCGGTCGGAGAATTTGCGAGCCAACAACAGCTGAGCATGGTAGGACATTCGATGTGAGAATTTATCAAAATTGGCCAGCGATTCCGGGTTTTCACTCTTCTCCATCGTGGAGACTGTAGCCAAGCTAGTGGCCGTCAACGAAAGTGGTACACTGTTGTCTGCCGTTTGGTGAAAAATCCGGAATTTCACCTCTCCATGGAGCAACTGCTGCAACTGTGAAGCACCCTTTGTCCGAAAGAAGCCCACAGCCAGGTTGTCGGAAACACCATAATTGACACCGATGAGAACATCCTCTGCATTCTCTAGCCCATAGAAGCTCTGCCAGCCACCACGAGCGCCTGCAAAATCACCAAAGCGGTGTCCAATTCGGATGTCCATCTTTCGACGAGGTGTTGTTTCTATCGAATGGGAATTAATGACTCTTGTATCCTTGAACGCTTGGTATACCCGAATTTGGGCATTTCCCGGAAGCGTCCACAGAAAAGCAAATAGCAATAGATAGAAGTACTTCATTTGACAGTCTTTGAGATTGGCGGTTATGTTTATTCTATAGTTTGTTCTGATTAATTTTTCGGAAATCCGTTCTCGATCCAACAGCGAAGAACCTCCTCGTTTTCAAGGCTTAACTCAGCCGGTGGAAGAGGCATTTCATCCGTATCAACAACTTGATCCTGAAACAACCCATTGTTGAGGCGGGATAACATACCATCATAGGTTGTGAAATTACCGGGCGCAGCACCACTGTTGTCGTGACAACCTGAGATGGCACAGCTGGCAGCTATGATGGGTTTGACCTCAACATCATAGACCGGTATCGGGTCACAGTCCGGTGGCATTGGCTCGGGTAATTTATCTGTGTCGCAAGCCCATTGAGGTAGTAAGAACAACAACAAGCAGAGACAAGTGATTGGAAATCCAAGTTTCTTGTAAAGCATATGCTATCAATTACGTCTTGTAAAGTATGATCGCAAATTAACAATTTCTCCAAAGTCGTGCCATCAAATATTCCAAAACCGAACCTTTTAGGCCAGGATTTGTATTATTTTTGACTTAATTCGTCTATTTTTGTAGGAAACCAAAGTAAATCAGAAGCAATATGTATCCACCAGATTTAGTAGCTCCGATGAATAAAGACCTAACCGATCACGGTTTCGAAGGTCTGTCAACACCCGAAGCAGTTGATGCAGTTCTTCAAAATCAGCAAGGAACTGCTTTGCTGGTCGTCAATTCCGTTTGTGGCTGTGCAGCCGCCAACGCCCGCCCAGGAGTCAAAATGTCTTTGGGCGCAGACCAGAAGCCAGATAAACTATACACAGTATTCGCCGGTGTCAATCGCGAAGCTACAGAAAAAGCCAGACAATACCTTTTGCCATATCCTCCTTCCTCTCCATCCATCGGTTTGTTCAAAGATGGAAAGCTGGTTCACTTCATTGAAAGGCACCACATCGAAGGTCGATCTGCAGAAATGATTGCAACGAACTTGAAAATGGCCTACGAGCGTTTCTGCTAAGAGGACTACGCCCCAGCCGTTTTTGTCTCGAATCCCGAATCTTGCTACAAGGTTCGGGATTTGTCGTGTAACAAAAGCCCATATCGTCCGTCTTCCAGAAAAAATCATACATGAAATCAGCATTTCTTTCCACCCTTTTTCTGCTCTTTTTCATAAATACCCTTCACGCAACAGCAATCGATACAACAGCAAACATTCAAATAGGTGGCATCGAGCAGTTTGTAAGCATCCAAGGTAAAAATACAGTCCACCCAATATTACTGTATTTGCATGGTGGCCCCGGACAGGCTGCTTCGGCCCAAAAAGATAGAATTACGGCTAAGCTAGAGGAAAACTTTGTCGTGGTTCACTGGGATCAAAGAAACTCGGGCCAAACCTTAAAGCTGAATGCTTTTGATGCTCCGGTTACCTTAGATAGAATGAAAAAGGATGCCGAAGAAGTCTTTATGCATCTATTGAAGAGATTCAAGCGATCGCAATTAATCATCCTATCCAATTCCTGGGGAACGGTACTGGGCTTTCACCTGGCCCACAAATATCCCAAGCAAGTACAAGCGCTGTTCGCCGTTAGTCCAAGCATCAATGCTACAGAAAGTCAAAAAATAGCATTGCAGCGCTTGATAGCGCACTTTACAGAGTTGGAGCATAAAAAAGCCTTAGAGCAATTATCCGCTGTACAAATTCCACATGAAACCATCGAGCAAATGATTGTTCAATACAGATGGCAAAGTGTATCGGATGGCCAAGAGGTAACAGATGAGCAAATTCAACAGTACATGCCTTTTTTTCTGGACTGGGAGCAAAAGTGGATGCCCATCTACAAGGAATTGTACAGTAGAAACTTGGCGGAAGAATTACCAGAACTCCATTGTCCAGTCTACTTTTTCGTGGGTAAGAAGGACTACAATACCAACTTTAAACTCACAGAAGCCTACTTTGAACAACTGAAGGCGCCTACGAAGGAAATCTTCTGGTTTGATACAGGGCATAACATTTTGAAGCCCCAAGCAGAACGCGTACAAGAAATCATTGCCGAGGTTTTGTCGAAATAATCAAGGCAATCTCTAACTCACTTTGAGGACAATTTTCCCTTGATTTAAGTTGGCTTCCATGCGCTCGTGGGCTTGAACGACTTCTTTCCAATCGCAAACGAGATCGATGACGGGCTTTAGCTGTTTGGCTGCAAAATCATCCCAGCAGACATCGGCAAATTCCTGGACCAACTGCAGTTTATAGGCAACACTTCGCGCGCGAAGTGTCGAGCCTTGGATGCGCAAGCGCTTGCGCAATATCGGCAACAGGTTTAAGTTATCTACTTTGGCACCACCCATTAAGGCCAACATTACCATGCGCCCATCGATGGCCAGGCAATCCAGGTTGCGTTGGAGGTAAGAGGCCGCCACAAAATCCAGGACCACATCGACGCCCTTGCCTTTTGTCTTTTCCAATATGACTTCCTTAAAATCTACTGTTTTGTAATCAATGGCTACACTGGCCCCCAAGTTTAAACAGGTGGCATGCTTAGCAGCCGAAGCCGTTGCGAAAACTTCCGCTCCAATTTTTCGAGCCAATTGAATAGCAGCCGTGCCAACGCCACTGGCCCCAGCATGAATCAAGACAGTCTCCCCTTTTTGAAGACCAGCCAGCCAGTAGAGGGCCTGGAAAGCCGTTAAAAATACTTCGGGAATGGCTGCGGCCGCTTCCATGTCCAGCCCATCCGGCACGGGCAGCGCCAAGCCTTCGTGTAGCACGACATATTCAGCATAACCACCACCTGACAACAAGGCACAAACCCGATCTCCCATTGCCCAGCGCTCTGCTCCCGGCCCCTTGCCAACCACCGTACCAGCCATCTCCAAGCCCAATATCGGACTGGCGCCCGGAGGTGGAGGATACATGCCTCTTCGCTGCAAAGTATCGGCCCGATTAAGGGCCGTCGCAGCCACTTTCACTAAAATTTCGTTGGGGCCTGGCACTGGTTTTTCCCATTCACCAATTGTTAATACTTCTGGGCCACCAGGCGCTTTGGTAAGGATTGCTTTCATTTAGACTGGGTTGTGAGGGACGACAGAAAAGTTCTTTCTTATATTTGCAGTGAAAAAGTACAAAGCTAAGCATACATTTAGATGACTGCATACGATGGTTTCCTTTTCGATGCCTACGGCACCTTATTTCGCCTGGAATTACCCAACGAACAACTCGATGCTTTAACGGATGGTCGAGCCAATGTGCTCATGGACATTTGGCGCAGCCGGCAACTGCAGTATACCTGGCTGAGGAGCCTGATGCAGCGGCATGTCGACTTTGAGCAAATCACCCTGGAAGCGCTTCATTTTGCCATGGACTTTCTCCAAATCAGAAATGAGGCTGTTCCCCAGCTGCTGATGCCCATATACCTCCGAGCCAATTGCTTTGATGAGGTACCCAAGGTACTTGACAGCCTAAAGCAATTGGGCAAAAAAACAGCGATCCTTTCCAACGGTACCCCCCGTATGCTCCAAGCAGGCGTTGCAAATGCTGGACTACAAGATAAGATCGACCATCTATTTTCCGTTGAACAAGTAGGTATTTTTAAGCCAGACCCCAGGGTCTACCAAATGGCCATCGACCAACTGCAAGTAGAACCAGCTCGCATCCTTTTTGTATCCTCGAATGCTTGGGATGTCGCTGGAGCCTCCAGCGCCGGATTATCTGTTGCCTGGGTCAATAGAAATGGCCATCCACCTGAAAGGCTTCCTGCAAATGTTACGTATGAAGCCCGCGACTTAAAAGACCTGTTGGAAAAAATGAAATTAGGACACCCTTAAAATCCAGTAAAAGTCGTAATTTCATTCTTTGGAAAGATTAGCCACTTATGTTTAAAAAGTCCATAGAAGATAGATTAGCAGAGCTCGAAAAGGAAAACGAAGCACTTAAGGAAAGACTCAAAACGACGCAGCAAGATCGCAGGGAAGCCCGCCGAAAAAGCATACGTTACATGTTGAGTAAAAAGGCTGCCTATCTCATCATAGGTAAGGGGCTAAAGAATAGTTTCAGTCGACTATATACCGAACTACCACACGGCGTTCAGAAAGATACCTTCGCAGATGTCAGCGCTCACCTGGTTTGGCGGCTCACGCGCATTGGCATATTTACCATTCTCATTGGCGTCGTTCCCTTGTTGATTCTCGTTACACAGACCTTCATTCTAAATCGCCAAAATCGATTATTGGAGCTGCAAGTTGAACAGGTCACCAATCAAAATGTATTGATCAATGGCCAAAATCAACTGTTCCACGAACAAAATAAGCTGTTTGAAAGTCAGAACGCCAAAGTCGATATTCAGAACGATTTAGTGAAGGGGCAAAACAAGCTCGTCATTGCTCAAAACGGCTTATTCGACAATCAGAATACGCTTGTAGCAAAGCAAAACCAACGAATCGAGCAACAAACAGAATTGATTGAGGCAGATCGAAGAAGCTCCCTGGTCTTCCTGATGGGTAACATCATGGATCGGCTGGACGCAGAGCTGAAGAATCCCAAAAATGTCAAGCGGGCCATCAGCCTAGAGCTCATCGGTCAGATTTCAGCCCTCAGCCAATCTCTAAAGCCCTACCGCTATCTCAAAAACGACAAACTAACCAAAAAGCCTCTGAGCCCTGAGCGCGGCCAACTGCTCCTCAGCCTGATCAATAGCCGCCTCGATACCGCCGAATCGTACAAAAATATTTACATCAGCACCAAATTTTCCAGGTCTGATCTCGACGAAGCCTTTCTCCGCGGCGCTTACCTCCAAGGGGCCATTCTAACCAATGCCGTACTGGAAGAGGCAGACCTCAACAACGCCATTTTCCGCGAAGCTTACATGCGCGAAGCCAATTTATCAGAAGCCTATGCGACCAATGCCGACTTCAGAGATGCCGACTTGAGCGAAGTAGACCTGGAATTGGCAGACCTGCGGAGGGCCAACCTCGCCCGCACCAATTTGACGGAAGCAAAGCTCGAAAAGGCAGGACTCAACAGCACCATCCTAAGAAACGCGACCCTAGAGGATGCCAATCTGGAAGATGCCGACCTGAGTGAGGCCGACCTCCGAGACGCCACTTTCAAGAATGCAGATATGACCAATACCGATCTGACATTTGCCATCGTATCCACCAAAAAGTGGTTCAAGCGATTGAAAAAGTGGGATGTCAAAGGGCATGAAGAAATTGCCAAAAAATACAGCTTGGAGCCCATCCAAAATGAAGAGGGGGACATTTCACATTATTTGTTGATTCCCAAAGAAGGCTGAGCATTCTACTTGGCCCCTGCCGAAGCATTTCGTACCTTCGTGGCATCCTCAAACCCACTGGCCCCGCCAGGCAAAAGATTTACCAATGAAAGCCCTCACCCTTACTGGTCTCGACCAAGCTTTGACCCTCCTAGAAAGTGAAACGCCACAAGTCGAAAGTGGCCAGACCGCTGTCCAACTCAAGGCCGCAGCTTTAAACCACCGAGACGTTTGGATCACCAAGGGCATGTATCCTGGCATCGTATATCCTTGCATCCTCGGCTCCGATGGGGCAGGCACGGTCGGCGAACGCGCCGTCATCATCAACCCCAGCATGAATTGGGGCGACAACCCGAGGGTACAAGCCAATGATTACCACATACTCGGCTTGCCAAGCGCTGGTACTTTTGCAGAACAGGTCATCGTCCCTACCGAAAAACTGGTGGACAAGCCACAGCATCTGGATTTCCAGCAGGCGGCTAGCCTGCCTTTGGCCGGGCTGACAGCCTTTCGGGCGCTCTTCAGCCGGGCTGGTCTTCAAGCCGGTGAAAGAGTTTTGATCTCGGGCGTAGGCGGTGGTGTTGCGCTCTTTGCCTGCCAGTTTGCCATTGCTGCCGGCGCAGAGGTTTGGGTTACCTCCGGATCAGAAGAAAAAATTGCAAAGGCTGTCGGCCTAGGTGCAAAGGGTGGCATCAGTTACAAGACAGAAAAGTGGGGTAAAGCCCTGAAGGCGCAATCGGGCTTATTTGACGTCATCATCGATAGCGCGGGGGGCGATGGGTTCAATGAATTGGTCAGACTGTGTGCTCCTGGTGGGCGCATTGCTTTCTATGGTGGCACCCGGGGTTCCTTTCCCGCACTGAGTCCCCAGCTCTTGTTTTGGAAGCAAATCTCGTTGCTCGGCACAACGATGGGCAACGATCAGGAATTTGCAGATATGGTCGCCTTTGTAGACAAACACCAAATCATTCCGGTTGTCGACTCCGTCTTCGATCTGGCCGATGGTCAGGCCGCTTTCGATCGAATGGACAAAGGATTACAATTTGGAAAAATCGTTTTAAAGATAGCCTAAAAGCTTTCGGTTCGATGGCTTATTCTTGCAGCCATTTTTCGGACTTTCGATATACGGTTCCTTTAAACAGTGCAACAACCTGCTCCGATTGATTGCGGATGGTTACCTTGTAAATACCCAATTTATGGCTTAGGTTTTCTTCCTCTGCTAAAGCCGTCAACACATCTCCAACTTTTACGGCTTTGGTGTGGGAGATCGAGGTCTCAATAGAAACGGCCTTTTGTCCCTGTGAGTTGGATGCAAAGGCAAAAGCACTGTCGGCCAGTGAAAAAGTAATGCCGCCGTGCGCAATGCCAAATCCATTGGTCATTTCCGGGCGCACCTTCATCCTCAATATGCAACGTCCTATTTGCTCCTCTACCCGCTCGATGCCCAGCCATTGACTGAAAGCATCCTCCCGATACATTTGATCTATGATTTGACTGGCCTGATTTTGCATGATGATTTTTTTTTAAAAGAACCCCAACCATTTTTTCATGGAACTCGTCAATACCCATGAAAGCCAATAATACAAACTTTAAAAATAAAGGTCATGAAAAAATTATTTCTCTTTGCTTTGACAAGTCTTCTATTCGCTAGTTGCAGTGTTGAATTCGAGCTAGATTCCTCCACAGCAGATACAGCCCTTCCCTGCTCTGAAGAAATCGACCTGGGTTTCATCGAGTTGTCTGACAACAGCAAAGATGCCATTCCCTACGAAACAGCTGCCATACTGCAATTCACCGATGAGAACGGACTTTTAGGTTTTAGATGCCAGATCAATGACCCCAATGCTGGTAACAGCCTAGAGGACGAGCTTGAAAGAACCTCCGATTGTTTTAGCACCGGAGAAGTAAATGCCTACAATTTTACAGTGGAGGAAAAGTACGCCTACATTGCCTTTGGAAGAAGCACTACGGAAATCGGACCGGGAGCGCCTTGCATCGCCATCCGTCTGACCTCCATGATGGACAATGAGCCTGGTGGTTATGAGAAAATCGGTGAATACCTCCATTTTGTCTTTTACAGTGGCTCCGGCAGTATACCAGAAGAATTCTACCTATCCATCCCACTAGAAGGAAAAGGTCTTGAGCGACAAGATGAAAACAATTATGGCTATCGCTACTATGGTCAGCAAGAGTGGAATGGCAAAACCTATAACGATGTTTATGCCAATAGCTTTCGGCTGGCATCCGATTTTCGCCGCCTAGGTATCTCCACCATTTATTACACTTTGGAGGAAGGTGTTGTGGCTATTGAAGATGGTGGTGGTAAAGTTTGGGCAATCAAATAATTTAAGCACGGAGGCGACGGTATCCCCAAAAAAGCAGGGGCAAAAGTAGGGCAACAGCCAACCACTTCCAAGCATTCGTAAGGCTATCGAAAACAAATCCACTGTACATGGCATCGGTATTACCAAACTGAACAAAGGGCGCCCAATAGTATGGATGCATTTTGGTCTTGTCGACGGCTGCCAAGTAATCCAACTTTGCCTGTCGCAGCGCATCGTTTTTGGATGCCCCATTTTCTAAATGTTGATAAAAGCGGAGCATCAGGTCGGAGGTCGCACAGTCGTCCACTGACCACATGCTCATCACCGTACTGGCACAACCAGCAGTGATGAATCCACGAGCCAGACTCATAACACCTTCGCCACTGATCAATTTTCCAGAGCCTGTATTGCAAGCACTCAAAACTGCCAACTCAGCATTGAGGTCAAAATTATACAGATCGTAATTGGACAGATAATCGTCTGTCAAAAAGATTTTGCTGAACATCGGGTCTTCATCATCAATGCAAGCATGGGTTGCCAAGTGGATGATTCGATACTTGGAAGCTTCCGCCTCGAAGGTAGCCTTATTCGCTGCATCTGCAATACGAGAAGCACCACCCATCAAATCAAAAATTTGGGTTACTTCCTGCTCGCTGCACTTCAGGCTGTACAATTGATTGAGGTCGCAAGCCCTAGAGTCAGACATGGCCAAGGTGCCAAAAGAGGGCGCAAAACCAATGACATTGCCCCTGGCAGCTTTACTTTGCACGGGCGTTCGGGCGTGGAGCGTAGCGGAATAATCGTAACTGATGCGGTAGTCTTCCAGTAGATAATCTAGTGCATAAGTTGAAAAGCCAGGTGCAGAAGCATCTGGTTGAGCAGTCAACAAAACTTCAAAGGGAATAAAGTTCAATTGGTGGTCCGGAATGATGACCAGCTCCGACTGGCCGGCAGGCAGTAGGTCGAGCGCATCTGCCAAAAGGTATTGGTACAGGGTATGGGCAGATTCGGTAAAAGCGACAAAATCTTCTTGTAGCGATTCGCTGGTAGGAGAAGACTTCAATAGATTGCGCAGGCGCTCAACAGCCGCCATGACCTTTGAACGATCTTCGATACTGAGTACTTGGATAGGAGCATTGGCTTGTACGACAAATAAATAGATGTTTTCCTCACCGACAAAATATTCGAGTAACGCACGATCGCTTGTAGCCATTTGTTCGCGCAATGCTTCGGGACGAACGGGGAGGTTGTCGTACTTGGCTTTGAAGTAGCGCGGGTAAGTCTTTTCCAGATGGGCCGTCAATTCCTCCAGCTCAGTTTTTAACTCAAATCGTTGTTCTTTCAAACTTTCCAATGCTTGCCCACCTTCTTTGTCATTCAAGATTTGCTTTTGGATAAAAGCCAATTGCAAGTCGAGGTCTTTTTCGTGTTGCAGCAAGCTGTCCGGCACGTCGGCAAAGCCTTTGGCAGCCTGTTCATTAATCGACTCCAAGAGTAGCATGGCTTTGTTGCTCTCTGCTAGTGCAAAAGCTTGGTCCAGATATTCTTGGCGACCACTCTGCTGATGTGCAGCCAAAGCTGCTCGGACCGCTCCCTCATAAACAGGCATTGTTTGTTCCGACAAGGTGATCTTCGATTCGCTGGTTTGAACGCCCTGTCGAATGTCTCTTACGATCTCTCCGGCAAGAATGTAAGCATCGAAAGAAGCCAGCAAATCATCGAATTGATTGGATTCTCCGTAGACATCCCAGAGGACCTGTGCCTTTTTGTTCAACACCTCCAAGGCGTCGAGCCGGGTCATAATCTGTTCTGTTGCCGGGTTGTCTTGACTGTTGGCAGATGTAAATCCCGGCGACAAAACCACCAGGGCCTTTTGATAGCGAGCCAATGCCTTTTGTGGCTCTCCACGTGTTGCATGTAAATCGCCAATGGCAATGTGTCGATTCGCTTGAAAAGGTGGCGCATTCGTACCATCGAATTGATCGGCAATCCGCTCGGCAGCCTCCATCGCGCTCAGTGCCTCCTCTAGTTTACCCTCCTTCTCTTTGAGCTTTCCCAAGAGCTCGTAGGTACGATATTTTCGATAGGCATCGTCTTGTTTTTGCAATGCCCACAATTGATTGATGTAGCCTTTCGCTCTTTTGGTATCGCCATGGTTGATCCACCACTCGCTGATGCTTTGTAGTGATTGTATCATCAGGGTAAAAGATCGACTTTTAGGTGGCGGATTGATTTTCTTCAAAATCCTCAAGCACTCTTCATAGTTCTTGAGCGCTAGGTCTGGCTTGCCAACCGCCCTGTAAACCAACCCCATATTGTCGTAAATTTCCGGAACAGCAGAATAAGTTTCCGGGAAGGAATCCAAGGTATATTTCAGCGCCACGTCCAGATATTCAAGCGCCTTGTCGTAGTCTCCTTGCCAACGATAGGCATTGCCTAGATTTTGGTAGATGATGGCCAGCTCCGTCTTGTGTTCATTGATGGATTCTTTGATTTGTAAAGACTGTTGGAGCAGTTTAATGGACTGATCGTAATTGCCCAATCTAAAGTAGTAGCTGTTCAAGTTATTAATGGCATTGCCTGTAGCAGCATGATCAGCAGGCAGTAATTCCTGGGCTTTTTCTACTGCCTCGAAGGAGTACTTTTTAAACTGATTAAAATCATTCATGTAATAGTAAACCGCCGATAGTGCATTGAGGCATTTAACGTAGTTTTCCCAATCCTCGTGGCTGGCATAACAAGGCAAAACATCCTGAATAATCAAAGCAGTGCTATCCATATTGCGCTCAAACACATCGTGTGCTTTTTTGAAGAGTGCATCACACTCTGCCGTATCTTTGTCGCCTTTTTGGGGAGAGGATTGAGCATCCAGTTCACCGGAAAATACAACAACAACTAAAATCAACAGCAGATGTGAGTATGGTTTCAATGTGAGCATGTCTTTGAATTATGGGTGGTAAAAATAGAAATTATGTTGAGACAGACCACAGGTATTTTAGCATCCTTGACGATCGGCTTTCCAATCTAAACACCAAGGATGGTAAAGCATCTGCCCAGATACTTTGGACAGATGCATTGCTTACTATTCCATCTTATTGCTTGACAATCTTTTTTGCAAGCATTTGATCCTCATAGAGGAAGTTTACGAAGTATACACCCGAAGGAAAATCGCCGGCATCTACCTCAAGCCATTGCTGACCTTCCAAAGAGGAAGCTTCCCAGGATCGAATCAACTGCCCCTGTAAATTGGTCAATTCAATCCTACGCGGCACTGCTTTTTTCACATCCCAGGAAAGCATGAAGGTATTCCAAAATGGATTTGGCGCAACAGTAAACGCTTCATTGCCTATGCTTTTTGTACGAGCATGTTCCACTAGAATCTCTGGTGTAATCCTTCCGGTACAAAGTCCACAGTCAATATCAAAAGTACCAGAGTGTACAGCTTCAACACTGTTGACACAATTGGCAACAGGGCATTGATTACTAAAGCTGAAGACATCACAAGCAAAGAGGTTCCCTGGTTCGCTCCAAAAACACACAGGATAATATGTACTTAAGTTGCCACAACCC
Organism: Bacteroidota bacterium; assembly: GCA_039199225.1. Classification (GTDB taxonomy): domain Bacteria; phylum Bacteroidota; class Bacteroidia; order Chitinophagales; family Saprospiraceae; genus JBCCSZ01. The sequence continues at coordinate 9,694 of JBCCSZ010000073.1, read as the reverse complement.
AAACCATTGTCTAACATCAATTCGGCAGACCATCCGACGCTGGCCGTGAGGGAACCACCACTCGCATTAGGGGTGTTGTTGGCACACTCATTTGCTACATCGACGGGAAAGCTGACAGCCGAGTAAAAGACATTGCTGTAGCCAGCAACCGCATAGGGTAAGAACTCTGTGATCGGGTAACAGGTTTGTACATTGCCAACTGTAATTCGCAAAATCATAGCAGGATATTCTCCCTGCGGGAACATATACCTTCCTCTTCCATCAGGCTGAAGATTGGCAACAAGTACAGAAAAGTTCGCATTGTAAGTACAACTTCTATCTACAATCAGAGGATCTAAACTGACAGGAGGGCCAAAATTTCCACCATTTATGATTGTCCCTAAAATGGGTTGCTCCGGGCTGTAAGTATCTCCTCTGACCTGGGCAAAGGTACTGTACGAAAAAGTGCATACAAGGAGAAAAAGCATCCACCTCATGGTATCATTTCTTTTCATAATTTTTGTTTTTTGCTCTAAACCGATTAGCGTTTTATAATCTTCCGCACCAATGTTTCACTAGGATAACGGAAACTCAAAAAATATACCCCAGAAAGTAATTGTGCGGTATTGACATCAATGTAGTTGGAACGATCCAAATCCACACCGCTCCACTGTTTGAGTAGGTACCCTTGTGCATTGTACAAATCTATCTGCTGCAACTGTTTGCTGGAAGATGCCCAGGATAATGTAAAGGAAGATTCAAAAGGATTTGGCACCACAGATACTGTTTCGTCGGTCAGCGGCGTTACATTGCGACCATCAATTGCTATGGAATCCAGGTCAAACTCGTATTTGATATCTGGATCATAATATGCCAGACCATTACAATCTCCGCAAGACAAATTGAGTTTTCCATCGTACAAAGCCACTTTCTTGCTGTTGCAAGCTGAATGGGGACCTGCGCCCAACAGGAATACCTGGCTTGAAAACAGTTCGTCTGCCTCTGTGAAGGAGCAGATGGGATACAAGGGAGACTCGTCGCTGCAACTACCTTCCTGAAGGATTCGTACTTCCCAATCGATGGAAAAACCAACATTTCCTCCAGAACCAGGGTAATTGCTAAAACAATACTCATTGAGAGAAATCTCAATATCTACACCTCCATAAAATATGTTGCTGTAGGGTGCATCGGTATGTGGAAAAAATTCTGTCACCTCATGGCAGGACGTTTCACCATCAATGGTGATCTGTAGATACATGGGCGGGTATCCCTGCTGTGGAAAAGCGTATTGGTCTGGAGCCGTTTCTTCCAGATTGGAAACTAGCACAGAAAAATTTGCTGTGTACTTACAATTTTGGTTCAATTCAAGCGGAGAAACTACTTGGCCAGGACCAAAGTTTCCACCATTGATAATGGTTCCCAAAATGGGCGACTTTACTTGCCCCAAAACACTTGTGCTGGCGAGTATGGCAAATACAAATATTGCCAGCCAACTCATTCGACTTTTACTCATAATTCTAGATCTTTCGTTTAGTAAATATGCAGTTGTTTGATTGAATGGATGCTGCCTTCTTTTTTCGCAGCTTGTATTAATGCTTAATAATTTTTTCAGTATAATGGCCGCCTTGGTCATCCTTAATTGTAGCGATGTACATGCCAGCTGGCAACTGCTTTGTATCGATCTGAATCGATGGATGATCTGCCCCATCCGCTGGTGGTATCCAACGCTGTAAAATGCGGCCATTCACATCGCGCAATGTTACCTCTGTAGGCGTGGCCTGTTGGCCCAACCACTGAATGTTCAGCAGACTGTTGAATGGATTCGGAAGCATCAAAAATTCGTTTTCCGGATTGGAAGAAGTGCGTTTAACTCTATCCTTGTCAAATGGTAATTCCAAAGAAGGTACGTCAGAAATAATAATTCCATTACTCTTACAGTCACCGCACTCGATGTAGAACTCGCCATCGAAAGTAGTCAGCGACTCATTGTCGCAAATACCTGGAGACAGTGGACAATTTGCTCCCAGATCGAAGATGTCACAAGGGTAAAGGCTCCCTGGATCGGTGTAGTCACAAAATGGATACAGCTCATATTCACCATCGCAATCGTTGCCATCTGCCTTAATAATTTCGGCAAACCACTCCACAGAGAATGAAGGATTAATTACATTGCCAAACTTATTGGCCTTACAGAAATTGCGCAAATTGACCGGAACAAATACGGTAGATTGGTAGAGGTTATAGCCTTCCGGAGTGTCGTAGGGTTCAAAATTATCGAGTTCAATACAGCCAGACTCATGGCCGATGGTCAGTCTCAAGGCCATTGGTTCATAGCCAAATGAAGGCAGGGATAGACTCTTGGTATTACCAACCGTTTGATCGCCGAGATTGGCTACCAAAACAGTAAAGCTAAAATATTCTACACAGTCGGCTCCGAGGACGTACTCAGCTGGATAATCACTTTCAGGAACCAGGTTACCGCCATTGATGATGGTTCCCAAGATGGGTAACTCGCCATCTGGAATCGTATCTGGCACTGTGAGGATTTTGATCTGTGCATGACTGCTCAGAGCGAACAGGAATAGGCATCCGATTAAGATCGACTTTAGGGTTTTGTTTTTCATGATTCAGATTTTTCATTTCCAAACACACCCTCCGGCCCGGGCCGAAAGGGTGCTCCTTGGAAAGGTTGAATTGAAAAACGCCACTTCGTCGATCGAAATGGATTTCTTGGGCATGCTCTCGCTATAGTAAGCTTTTTGATTCAACACTTTCCAATGGTTTATAACATGCTTTTGCAAAAGGTACTCAGCACCTTCAATTTTTCTAAAAAATCATTTTTTATTGCTCTGGGTTGTATCAACCTTTCACTTTTGAATAGCGCACAACCCGAGTACTTTTCTAGGTACAACTTCTCCAAGATTACTTTATTGGTGAATCAACTTTTTGGCTATTGTACCAGCCTTATCGGTATATCGCAGGAAATAGACGCCTGCATCCAATGATGCTGTTTGGAGTTGCAAGGAATGGCGCCCCTCTAGTTCTGACGCTTTCCAAGAATACAGTAGGCGGCCGTTCAAATCCGTCACATCAATCTGTTGCGGTTGCTCGTCGGTCGACCAATAAATCCGCAAAACATCCTGGAATGGATTGGGGCTAAAAGTAAAATTGCGATTCGGGATTTTCGATTGCCGCTTCAAGCCCGGTGCCGCCATCGTTGCGTAGGGAGACACACCTATAGCCTCTCCCATACAGTCGCCACACTGCAAAGGAATGCTGCCTGAAAAAGAGGCCAGGGTCGAATTGCTACATTCCGCCGGATCAATCGGGCAGCCTTCATCCTCATCTGAGACAAACAAATGGCACGGATAAATATCTGTTTCTCCCAAATAATTACACAAGGGATAATCGTCGGGAGTAGCGCAAAGGTACTCTCCGCCCACAATGAGCTTCGCCGACCAATCCAAGGAGAACGCACTACTTTTGATGCAATTACTCTGCATTTGTAGTCCCTCTACTCGAACCGTCGATGTATAAAGAGGAACTGAAATATTTTCTATCTCGTCGACATTGAAAGGGGTAAAATGGGTCAAAGGAAAACAGTAGTCTGCATTGTTAACAGTCACCTTGAGCACCATAGGTTCATGCTCTGGTGGCAACTTGTAGGTATTTGCGGGACCATTGCTCGTGGTGACCAAGTTGGCCAGAATAACCGTAAATAAGGCGTCAAAGTCGCAATTGGCTCTGAGAGGCGCATAGCTTGTCGGCTCTGAAGGCATCAAATTGCCTCCGTTGATGATGGTTCCAAGCTTGGGCTTGGCAACAGGGCCAGTATGTGTTTGTCCATGCAAGCAATAATGGGAAAACAGAAAGGCGCATAGCAATACGGGTAGTAATTTTTTGTTCATGATACTTGTTTATGGTAATAGACTCTATAGCCTTGAGAAAACTCAATGGCATACTTGTTTCGCACTCGGGAAAAAGATTCAGTAACGATAAGATATAATGATGGAAAGAATGAAAATTAATACTCGCCTAAGGGAAATCGGCAATCAGTAGATAGTCTGAGGCTAGAATACAGTGTTTCATTTATTCAACTCTTTCCAACCTTTAATAACTTATTTTCGAAAAAGGTACTCAGGAATAATTTTTTTTACTGAAATTTATTCATGTTGCGATTCATTTGTTAAAAAGCACTTAATTCGAATGCGTGTTGTAAAACTTACACTTCCTTTTAGCCTGCCGAACAGCAGGAGCGTGCTTAAATACCTTTGTCCATCGCAACGTGGGTTAAAATTTATCACTTTGATTTCTACAGGAGGAAATGTAGGCGTTTGCTCTCATGGAGCCATTTCAACGGATATAGCCGCTAAAATAAGCATTGTAACGGAAAAATATCGTAAAATTCCAAGAAAAAAAAGAAGGCTACGTTACCTTTATTAAAAAATTACTATTAACAAGTAGAACGACACAATGAAGGAGGGATCTGATGAATGGGTACTATTTGGGCTACAGTCTCCTGACAAAGTCTCAGCGGATACAGCACTCGAAAGTCTGTATACAAATCACTATCCATTCATAAAAAGATTGATTGAAAACAACAATGGCTCGGATGTGGACGCAGCCGACGTCTTTCAGGACGCCATCATTGTTTTTTATGAAAAAATCCGGACCGGACAGCTCACACTCAACTGCTCTATCCGCACTTACTTGTATTCAATATGCAAGCACTTGTGGCTCAACAAATTGAGAGATCGGAAAGATTGGTTGAATATTGAGCAGGAAGAAGTAGAAGCCATCGAAATTCCTCCCGAAAGTTTCAACGTTCTCATTACAAAAGAACGCAACGAACTGATTGTCCAACTAATGAATGAAATCGGGCCGCATTGCAAAGAAGTACTCAAATTGTACTATTTCAAGCGGCTTCGAATGAAAGAAATAGCAGAAACTCTAGGACTTGCAAACGAACAAGGAGCCAAAAACAAGAAGTCCAGATGCATTAAAAAACTCAAAGCCCTAATTGAAGCGTCACCAGAGCTGAAAAATAAATTGATTTAGCCCCGGTGTAACAACATTAAAACCACAAGCATTCCCCTGCTCGTATAGTGGAATGTAATTGGGATTATCAAAAGTGAAAAAGTAACAATGTCATGGAAGACTTGGAAAACAACGGACAACGCATCGATGAATACCTTTTAGGGCATCTTGACCAGCAACAACAAAACGACTTTGAGGAAGACCTTAAGTCTGTCCCCAACCTACAAGATATACTTGATGAGCGCAACATGCTGATCGAAGGCGTAGAAGCTTTCAACAGACAAGAGCTGCGCAACCAACTCAAAAACATCCACCAAAAGCACTTTGACACAACCTCCAACCGCCCTACTGCCACCCGCAGAAGACTCTTTGTAAGAATCGCAGCGGCAGCAGCAGCTGTCCTATTGCTCATCACAACCTTCTTGTGGATATATGACGCTCCGGCCAATACAGCCGATCTATACAGTGAGAATTTCCAAGCCTACGACTTAAGCCTTACCATCAGGGACCAAATCGACGAGCAACAGGTTCGTCTCGAGATGCTCTACAGCAAGGGAGAATACCAAGCGGCCATTCCGCTATTTGAAGAATTACTCACCAATTCCAAAGATAAGTCCAAGCTTAGACTAGGGGCAGGCATTGCCCATCTCGAACTCAATCAAACCAAAGAAGCATTGGTCTACTTCAATACCATCATCGAAAGCAACGATTTTTTGTACAAAGATCAGGCAGAATGGTACGCTGCCCTGGCCCACTTGAAGCGCAATGAAACAAATGCCAGCATACGGCTCCTAAAACGGCAGGCGGAAGACCCTACCACTGACCGGCACGAGCAAGCCAAAAAACTGCTGAACGCGCTAAAATAGCAGGTGTAGACTTGGAGCAAGAAGTATCAATGACCAGGTAATACACGAAGGATGCTTGGTCGCCACTCCAATTCTCCCGTTGCCTGACGGTGTCGAAAGATGACCACCTCTCCCTCTAATTCCCTCTCTTTGTTCATGCCCGATGCCATAAATCGAATGCCATCGGCCGTCTCATGCTCAAAGTAAACGCTGTGCGTACCAGCATCACCACCAATACACATAACTTCAATACCCTTTTGACGCACTCGCTGTAAGACCGGATATAGGTCCGAATAAAAGTTGTTTTGACCGCGCAAACAAAAGCGGCATTCTCCAATCGGGCCATTGGATATTTCATTGGCCTGCCTCTCCAACACGGCGCCGTCGATCAACCAAAGCAAATGATGGTGCAACAAAATGAGGTGTGTCGATCTAGAAAGGGTATCACAAACCTGCTGGAATAGTTCCAGTTGCGCACCCTCAATCTGATTTGCAGTTACCTCTGTATCCAGTACTAAAAAGGTAATCCCGTTTTGATGATGGCTGTAAAAGCTTGGCCTCTGAGTAAATTGCCCCAGTAATGCCCGATCGCCACAGTCATGGTTGCCCAAGGACCACAAGGTGCTGACGTTTGAAAGTTGAAAAATATCGTCCAATTGACGCAGGCTAGCCTCGCTTTCGCTCGTCCGAAACAACAAGTCTCCTCCTAGCCACCGCATGTCGTAGCGATGGTAATCCACTGCTGCGACGCCTGCGATCAAGTCGTTCGAAAGTTCATCCGCGCGAGTATGTGAAAGATATAGGTAGGTATTGGTAGATTGATCCCGGTGACCTGCAGCTTCACAGCCATCGAAAAGAAGCCCGACAAGGAGCATAAAAAACAGCAATTGATGGACGTCCAATGTCTTAATCATTGAAAGTAAAGATACCACCTTCTGAACCAACGATGAAGCCTTTCCCATCCACGACATATACCGCCTGCAAATCTCCGGGAGGTGGATTCTTTACAGCCTTCCAATTTATTCCCCCATTTTCGGTTCGCCAAAATGCTTGATCGTCTCCCACGATGTAGCCCTTTTGTTCATCCACAAAGAATACCGAGCGAAAGGGAACGTCCGAGACGCCCAACTTTCGACCATCTCTTTGCTTTGTCCAAGTCTGGCCGGCATCTACCGTTTTGATGATGGTCCCAAATAAGCCGACCGCATAGCCAACATTGGCCGAAGGAAAACAAACCGACTGGAAGAAATCGCCATCTATCTGACGAGCAGACCAACTCAAACCTCCATCCGCTGAACGCAGGACCAAACCATAGCCCACTACGTGAACCGTCGAGTCATCCGAAAAACAAACGGCATTCAGCTCATTGTCAAAAGTATCCTGGCTCAACAATTCAAAATCTCGACCATAAGTCAATATCAGCCCATCTTGAAAAGCCTCTCCACTAACAACAACCCCTCGGTCCGGCCCATTAAAAGCTAAGTCTCGGTGAATCGCCGTAGGAATCAACTTGGCAACTCCCCACCCCTGGCGGCTTTGGTAAGCAAGCAACTGCCCTCCGATGCCTGTGGTCAGCAAAAAGCCAGGCTCCGAGCCATCCAGCGCATTCAACTCCGCAGGAGCAATGGAATCCAAAGACCAACGCTGGCCTCCATCATTGGTTTGCAATTGTACCCCCGAAAACCAAGTGGAACCACCGACAACCTGCCCGTTGAGTGAATCGGCAAAATAAACATCGTTTAGCTTAACATCGGTTCCAGATGGCAGTTGTTGCCACGCCAGCGCCACTGTCTCCGTCTTCTGGCAACCCGTCAATATACACGCGGTCAACAACAATCCACCAACCATCAGGCGATTGGCTCCCAATAAAAAAGGGATAGCTTTTAACCATCCCATTTTAGCGACCAGCCGCTCGTCTGTAACGACGGCCGGATTATTTGAATTCGCTGTCATTTTTTGTATTCTGAACTGTCCTTTACCAGAGGCTTACCAGTGACGTTCTCCTTTGGAGGTGCCTGAACCCGCCGAGGCGATGTGGGAAAAGACGCGCTGCCGTAATGAGAATAGCGAGCATCAGTAATCAATGGAAAAGAATAGTGATTCATAAAACTGGTAAAAAAAGCGGTCAATTCTTGTAAATCAACCAGCTTTGAACTGGGCTTGAGATAGTAAGCAATGTGCCGGATGCGGCCATCTTTTTCCCAAAATATGTTCAACCAGGCGCGAATACCTTTTAAATCGTACCCAATCAAGTTCGAATAAGCCTCCATTTCCTGTATCATACTCCACCATTTACCATAGGCAGCATCCATATCGTCACCACAAGCACTCAACAACATCGTACTGTGCTGGATGGATAGTTTTTCGAAAGCGGCTTCATGTTCACCAATCAAGAATGCCTTGGGAAGTACAGTATCAGCTTGTATGCCCTGCACCGATAGCCGACCGTCGGCACTGTAGCCCACAGAAATCCAACAACAGAAAACTAGTAAATATAAAGCCCTCATTACGAACGGTTTTGCTTCAAAAATATTAAATATTTATCGTATAGTAGAAAAATAAGTCTTTATTTGTCATAAATCCTGACAGGCATAAACTGACATTATAAAGAAAACACATACTACTACCTCACAAATTTGCCACACCTTGTGACAGGTCAGATTGTCATTATCAGAGAGGGGGAAGTAAAAAACGACCTTCGATCTGTTTACTCTCGTTGATGTTAGGGTATGGAAAGGTCGAAATGTACTGTGGTTGTTCTCAGTTTGTTGTAATTCACCTGATGTAAAGGTAACGAAAATTTGCAGAAAGAATTCTGTCCATCTCTTACAAAGTTCCTTTGGTTTCCCAACTTCCTGCAGACTTTCTTACTCAATTCCCCGACAATAGCTTAATTTTGGCCGCTGCACCATCCTCTGGCGCAACTTCTAGGGTTTGCCCCTCAGTTTAGACATCGCTGTTGTGAAGGCATCCCACTCTTTAAATTTCAAAAAACGCCCTTAAGAAAAGACACATATGGCCCAAAGCAACCCAACAACAACCCAGTTACCCGGCGATACCTCCTTGCCCAGTACCTCCGAAGAACTGGCCAATCTGATGGCTTCCAGCAGTCAAGATTCCAAATATTCTGTCGAAGACTTCTTCCGACTACCCGAAAAAACCCAGTATCGCCTCTCTCCTGATGGACAGCATTTCGCTTACTTGGGTCAGTTTCAAAGACGACAAAATATCTTTATCCAAAAGATCGGCTCAAACGAAAGCATCCGCATTACCAGCGAAAAGGATCGAAACATTACAAGCTACTTCTGGGCCAACAACCACCGGGTCCTATTCATCAAAGACAGCGGAGGAGATGAAAACTTTCAGCTCTATGCCGTCGATATCGATGGCAACAATGCCAAAGACCTCACCCCTTTCGACAATGTTCGCATACAGGTCATAGATCCACTTGAGAACTTCGAAGATGAGGTCATCATCAGCATGAATAAAAACAACCCACAGCTGTTCGACCCTTACCGGATCAACATCAATACGGGCGAATATCAGCAGCTGGCCCACAACGACGATCCCGCAGCACCCATCGATGGTTGGATGACAGATCACGACGGTAAGCTGCGCCTGGCTTCCAGAGTCATCGGAACCAATACAACACTCCTCTACCGAGATACAGAGGACGATCCCTTTCAAGAAGTCATTACAACAGATTTTAGGGTCAGTGTAGACCCCATCCTATTCGAATTTGACAATGGTTCCGTTGTTTTTGCAGCCTCCAACATGGGACGCGACAAGACAGCCATCGTGCGATTGGACATGAAAACCGGAAAAGAAATAGG
>JBCCSZ010000072.1:0-27651 GCA_039199225.1 Bacteroidota bacterium | reverse complement strand
CACTCGCATTCCAATAACTCCGGCATGGACGTTTTGTATTTACCAATCCAAATGTTATTGATCAGCCATTACAATTATATGCTGATACGACCGATAATATAGAGGAGGAAGGCAATTACTGCAATACTCGTTATGAGTTTTGCCTAGAATATCCCGAAGAGATTTTTACCCAAAAGAAATTATCGGACAATGGCGATGGTGCTTTTCTCGCTTCAAAAGATCACCGAATCAGCCTCAGCATTTATGGGGAGTGGAACAGTACACAAATGACACTTGCCGATCAACACCGGTTCTTACTGAGCAATCTGTTGCAAACAGATGGCCTTATTGAAGATCAGTTGAGCATTTTTGAAGAACACTCCTTTGTCAGTCACATCGACCTTCCCAGTCGGAAAATAGAAATTCGATGCTATCAGTACCAAAACTATTTTATCACCCTCATCATTCGAATGGGTCAGGATAAGCAAGAGGAATCAACATATCTGAGCAATAAAATTAAGTTGATCTTTTCTACCTAGTTCAGCCAGTTGGATGCGACCATTCCCCACTCCATTTTATCAGCCATCCCAAACCATTCTATTCTGATTTTCACGTCGATGGAGCGGTCGCTCCCTGGCTGATTCCTCCACAACTTATTCTCCAATATCAAAATTTGAATTTATGAAATCCAAACATATTTTTCTATTGCTTACAGGCATTGCCATCAGTGGCTAACCCGATACATGCTCAGCAGCCAACGACAAGAAATATTCAATTCATTGCTCGACGTTCAGATGGAAGAAATTAGACTTACTTAAAATCAAACCGGCCTTGAGCCGGTTTTTTCATTTAGCTTTATCCATTAAATCGCAATACCTTCAGTTTGAGGTTTCGCCCGCAGCAGCGGTGCCTTTGAAATGAGGGCCAGCCCAAAAGTCAACACACCCAACCGTCCAACAAACATCAATAAAGCAATCAGACACTTGCTCAAATCTGATAAATCTGACGTTATCCCAGTAGAAAGTCCAACAGTACTGAGTGCTGATGATACTTCAAATAAAATTTGTTCGAACGAAAACACCTGTCCATCTACAACCAAGATAGCCCAGGTTCCCAATATCAAAATAATGGCATAAAAAATAGCAGAAGAAATCGCCAAATAAATATTGGCTGCTGGTATTTCTTTGAAGAAAAAAGTAACATGCCTTCTGCGCTTAAGAATGGCCAGTAACACAGCCATTAGTGCAGAAATAGAAGTCGTCTTAATCCCTCCTCCGGTTCCAGCCGGCGAAGCACCGATGATCATCAAAACAATTAGAATAAAGATTCCTCCATGGCTGATTATACCAATATCATAATTGTTGAAACCAACGGTCGTGTGGGCAGAGATACTTTGGAAAACCGCCCATTGCAAGCCTTGCCAACCTTGGTCGATCAACTGCCTATCCGATAAATAAATCAACAGTGCAGCGAGTATCCAAAATAAAAAAGTACTGAATAAAATGATCTTAGAACTCAAAGTGATGCTCTTCCGCTTTCCAATCAACTTCAACCAAAAATCTAATAAAACAATGAATCCAATAGAACCTAAAAGCGATAAAACCAAAATGGTATTGGTAACTAAGGGCTGATCGCTAAAAGCGCTCATAGAGTCGCTGTATAGACTAAAGCCTGCTGTACAGAAGGCAGAAATACTGTGAAAGATCGCACTCCAAAGCGGATGTGCTACCCCTGCTTTTGTAAAGCCAAAATATAAGACAACAGCTCCAAAAAATTCAATGAGCAGTGTAAAGACGAATACACTTTTCATAAAAGCAAACAGTGGATAGCGCTGTGGCAAATTAAACTCTAAGCGCAGCAATCTGGCTGATATATTGGGCAAACGATTAAACTCCTTTAGGATGACATAAGAGCTTAGCGCCATGTACCCTACCCCGCCCAATTGGATAAAAATCAGACTGATGATTTGTCCAAATAGATTGTAAGAACCAGTAAAATCAGCTGGCGCCAGGCCAGTCGTACTAACGATGGAAACGGCAAAAAATAAGTGGTTGACAATAGAGTTATCACCACTTTGGCAAAAGGGAATAACCAAAAACAAAAAGCACAACACCGTAAGTAAAAAGTAGCCTTTAATCAATAATAGAACAACTGACCGATCATCGGTTTTGCTGGGTCGAAACCAATTTTTAATAAGCTGCATCATAGTTTTCTGATCCGTTTTTTGATACTCTTTCGCTAACAACACTACCTATTGTTTGTTCGATTCATCCACCCAGTTTAGAAAATAAAAAACTGCCACCCAGAACATTCCGAGTGGCAGCCTGCAGGCTCGATTTAGATTTTTTTAGTTGAACTTATCTACTTGCTCTTTGGCCAACTTCAAAGTTGCGTTCTGTACTTCTATTTCTTTCGACTTATTCTGTTGATCCAATTTATTTTTTTCAATATTCTTTTCATTTTTACTGATGGTATCTTTGGCCTTTTCGATGGCAGACTGATAGTCCTTATTTGCTTTTTTCAGCTTCTTCAAGTCCTTCTCCAAGTCCGATAATTTCTTTTCTTCCATCTTAAAAATGGCCTGTGCACGCTGTTTGGATGCCTTCATGCCAAAATCGGTCAGCAACTCCTTGATGTAGGTTCCCTTTAGGCTGTCTTCCTCACTACTGGCATAGGCACTTCCCATGTCAAACCATACGGTGACAGAGGTACGCTTGCTCGGCTCGCTGCTTTCCACAATCTGAGCATATACATCTACGCTACCATTGCTGAGTTTGGGCATCTTGGCATCATCGGTCAACCAAATATTACTTTTCCGTTGCTTTTTAGTCTTTGCTTTGAAACTTTTCAAACTCTTGGCCCACTGGTCGGCGGCCTCCTTGCTGCTGACGTCGGGCAGCTCAATCATAAAAGAATTGTGGACACCATCGTCTTTAGCACGGGGGGCTTCGCTGATGTCAAAGGATTGTGCATTCACACAGATAGCTGTCAAAAGGAAAGCAAAAATCATTGTTATATTCTTCATATCAAATACGTTATTTACAGTGTTAGGAATACTTTTGCTTTGGTACAGTTTGGTGCAAACGATTCTTCACATCGTTTGCCTTAAAGACGCTGATCCGCCGTTTGGTCACAAGTATTTTGCGATTTTATTTCATCTCAAAATCACAAAGCACTAATTATCAGCTCTTTAATACTAAATTTTTTCTTCAACCACCTACAGCCTCCTTTGTTCGATCTATTATTTCAAATCAATTTGTGTCTTTATCAGAGATGCTGCGTCTATACGGCATCATTTAACCAAAGATCATGTATCTTTTTCAAAAAATTTGATCATGAATACGAATTTGCTAAATATCGGAATTTTCTTGTCCATCATCATAGCGACCGTCGTTTGTGCCTTTCTGGTCAATCGTTTTTTCCTCCGGCTCATTCGACGCTCGACCCATGAGATGCAAAATGACCCAACCAACTACCAATTTCTTCGCCACGCACTCAATGCCATCATTTATTTGGTTGGCTTCGGCATTGCCATCTATACCATGCCCGGTTTGAGGGCCTTGGCCAGCTCCCTACTGGCGGGTGCCGGTATCTTAGCCGTCGCCGTGGGCTTTGCCTCCCAGCACGCACTCAGCAACATCATCAGTGGCATTTTCATCGTTATTTTCAAGCCCTTTCGGATCAACGACCGCCTACAGGTAAGGCAATTGAGCGGCATAGTGGAGGACATCACCCTCCGCCACACCGTCATCCGGGATTTTGAAAACAAACGCATCTTGATCCCCAATTCCATCATCAGCGACGAAGTCATCATCAATTCAGACTTTATGGAAGATAAGATATGTAAATGGATAGACATTGGTATCAGTTACGACAGCGATATTGATATGGCTCGCACCATTATGCAGGAAGAGGTTTTGAACCACCCACTGAATATGGACCCTAGAGACCCTTCCGAAATGGAGCAAAGCCCCCTAGAAATCCCCGTTAGGGTGCTGTCCCTAGGAGAATATTCCGTCAATCTGCGGGCGTGGGCATGGACAAAAAATGCTGCAGATGGCTTCGTATTAAGCTGTGATCTGTACGAAAGCATCAAAAAACGCTTCGATCGCGAAGGCATCGAAATTCCCTTTCCATACCGGACAGTGGTTCACAAAAATCAAATAGCAACGTCCATCCCCCAACAGCAAAGTTGAAATGAAAAAGAAGCAACATAAAAGTGGATTGCCCCCAGGCTCCGTGGTCTTTACTGGCAACCAGAAAGTCGATAAGGTCGTCGTTCACTACCTCCAATTCGATGAAAAACGCCTGAGCGAAGAAACCTTTGACAACCACAATGACCTAACTTTCCACGCTTCTGCAGAGGAGCAGATCGATTGGTACGATGTCAGGGGGCTGCACGATGTAAAGCTCATCGAGGCCATCGGACAAACCTTCAACATCCACCCCCTGATCCTAGAGGATGTGGCAAATGTCAACCAACGTCCCAAATACGAGGAGTACGAAAGAGGAGATTTCATTGCGCTCAAGGCCCTCAATTTCGATAAAACATCGCTGGAAGTCAAAACGGAACAAGTAACGCTCTACTTTAGAGATGGCTTGGTCCTCACTTTTCAAGAAACGGAAAGCGACCTTTTCAGCTCGTTCGCCAGCGCATTTACAATGGCAGAGGAAAAATTCGGCAAAAAGGGGCTGACTACCTTGCCTATGCAATTGTGGACACCATCGTAGATCAATATTTCATCCTCCTGGAAAGCCTGGAAAATACCATAGAGGGGATCGAAGACGAACTGTTGGAAAACCCAACCGCAGAAATTAAAAGTCGCATCCACAAACTGAAAAAGGAATTGCTGCTGGTGCGCAAGTCCATCTCGCCCCTACGCGAAGCCATCGGTCGGTTTTCAAAGACGGACAGTCCATTCGTCGCAGACCACACGGCGGTTTTCGTCCGGGATTTGTACGACCACACCATACAAGTCATGGATATGGTGGAAACCTACAGAGATGTCCTCAACGGCTTACAGGATTTGTATTCTTCCGAAATAGGTCTCCGCATGAACCAAGTGATGCAGGTCTTGACCATCATCACCACCATATTCGTCCCCCTCTCCTTTTTGGCAGGACTCTATGGTATGAACTTCGAATATATGCCAGAATTGCGCTATCGGTATTCCTATTTTGTATTGCTTTTCATCATGTTCGCCCTGTTCATCGGCTCTCTTTTATTTTTCAGGTGGAAAAAGTGGTTTTAAGCAGATTACAGCTACTGAGTGAGGCAATTGACACCGCACACAATGTATTAAAAACCACTTACGTTAATACATAAAAAATCGCATCTCAAAATCAAACAAAGCCCATTGGCTTGTTGTTATTACAGTATAAGATATCTACTCTCAATGACTTCTAGCAAGGCCCTAACTGCAATGGTGTGTTGTGTATAAAGTTTATTCCTTAACCAAATCAAACCGAACATGAGTACGAAGTCAATTGCTATCAGGATATTGGAATCGACGCCTGACTTTGTAAGGGTACTAACCCCATTTTTAAGAACCCCCATCGAAATGAACTACGAATTTCTGAATAAGAGACTGGAAAACGGTTATTTCCAGATTGCGCAGAACGACTTGTAGGTCAGGCTCTTAGAGCCCGTCAATTACGACACATAATCACATTTTATACCTTACCAAGGGATAGTTGGGAGTTGCAAGAGCGGCTCCCATTTTTTATATGCCCCCACACTCGGTTATTTCTTCCAGTTTTTCAAGTACTTCACCAAAGCGACGAGTGACACCAGTGTCCAGGTTCCTTCCAACAATACAAATGGATAGTAGTTCATCAGTAGAGAAGCCAAACAGGCCAGTATGGCACCTACTAAATTGAGCAGAATGTAGCGAATATCTGCCGGATGGATCAGATCGTTCAAATTGAGGAAATACGCAATCAGGATCATAAATACGCCAATAAAACCGATCAAATCTACTTCATTCATACTTTCAAGGGTTGATACATCAAAATGGTGCGGCCGAGTGCAAGCATTGTTTGTGAAGGGCTTGCGGATGAGCTGCTGGATAGTGCCACATATGATGAGCCTTTCCTGTGCAACTTTGGGCAAAAATAAAAAGCTGGACGGAGTCTCTAACCACTTTGGAGGGGGTATTGATAAAAATCAGCTGTATTTGGTGCTTTTTTGTATCTTTCTTTTTATGAGTCTATGGCGCTTATCGTTCTTATTTTTCATGATTTTCACCTTCGGATGTCAGCAGCCTCCGCAATCTGAACGAACGCCTACTCCGGGACAGCCAGCGGTTAAAGATACGGTAGATGTCAAGACAACAGCATTAGAAGGAGGGCCAATGAAAAGGCTGTTGCCGGTAAAAGGGGCCTTATTGTCAACTCGATTCAAGTCTTTGGAGGAGTTAAAAGAGGTTGTTCAAATCGAATACGACAAGGGGGGAGCGCCTTCGGTACGACTGACCCATCGAAGTGAAGGCCGCCAGGTGGTCAGTGTTTTAAAGACAGGCATCAGCGAAAAAGAGATTAAGCGCGCCAAGGATGGTAGTCTGTGGGATAAGGTGCGGCTGGGGCTGAGGGCGCCCTACATTGCCATCAAACGGCACGATTTGATGCGCATTCTTTTGTTGGCCAGACGAAGAGGCTATCTGTTCGGCGAGGGCGATGCGGCTTTTTATGATTTGTCTGAGGAAATATTGTATAACATCAGCGACGAAGACATAGCGCACATGCATTCTGAAGACCTTTCCGAAAAAGGCTATTTCAATGCCTTCAACCACATCACGGCACAGGCTTTTATGACCTCTATTTTTTCTGAAAAGATGGCTGATTTTATTGCCCATACCCACGAAAGAGGTACCATGCCAGAATTGATTACAGGTGCCTTTACCAATGACCAGTTGGAAGACCTCGAATATGGACCCATCGATAATTATGTCGACATCATCAACAATGAATGGGGACAGGAGCTGGGAAAGCAACTGAGCGAAAAATACCAAATCGATCGCTACACCCATTGGACCGCCGAGCTACTGGCCAATTACCTCAACGACATCCAACGATACTACAGCTGGGCGTTTCAAATCGGCTTCCAACCTTTCACCACACAGGACGAGGTCGTACAGAAGTTTTCAAAAAAAATCAATCGAATTATGACCGATGAGTCCCTTCTGAGGTAGGCTTTCAAATGGATTGGCTCAACTATTCCAGCGGCACCAATTTGTAGTTGGCCAAACCGGCAGCATGCTCTACGAGCTGGTATTGCGTTTCCACCTCGCTCACGCCCTTCACCCGCCACTTCTTCAATTGTGCCATCCAATCCGCTTGACCAACGGTTACGCCATACAGGTTTGTTTCCTTAAAAGTGGTCCACTTCAAGCTGGCCTTTCGCAAATTGGCATCCGAAAGATTGGCCCGCCGCAGATTGGCCCACATCAAATCAGCACCTACCAAATTGGCGTTGTTCAAAAAAGCACCATCCATCTGGACAAACTTCAGTTTTGAACCATTCAAGTTGGCTTTCCTCAATTTGGTGCTCGTCAAATCGGCCCCACTCAGGTCGATGTTTCGCAGATCGGCCGCATGCATTTCTGCCCAACTCAAAACGGCGTTCTTTGCCTCTGCCCTATTCAACTTAGCATTCCGCAAATTGGCACCCCACAGATTGGCCGCTTTCAAATTGGCCCCCTCAAGATTGCTATTGCGCAAATCAGCCTCCACCAAATCAGCCCCTTCCAAGTTGACACCACTCAAATCGGTCGCCCGCAGATCGGCCCGCCTCAAATCAGCACCTGCAAAAGTTGTCCTGAACTTTATCTGGGCAAATACACTAGAATCAATCTCCATATTCACCAAAGCCAACAGCAGCTGACCGCGCTCCGGGCTCAATTTTTGTGCCGCCACGCCCCCTTGTACCACATAAGCATAGGGCTTCAAGGAATAACTCAATGCCGCAATCCGAGCAATTGTTTTTTCTTGCAAACGCCCCTCTGTGCCTTCCTGCAACTCCCGATCGACCTTCGTGAGTAAATTGCGCATCAACAGTAGAAAATGCCCCCGATCGGCAGATGCTATCAAGGCCGCCTCTTGCTCCAATCGCTGGTTTTGATAAGCATCTTGTGCTTCAAGGGCAGCGCTTTGCCTAACGATTAACAAGGCACACACCATACTTCCCAATACTAGAAGACCGGCCGTCAACAAGCCAGCATATAGGGGTCTTGCAGTGGTAATTTTAGCTTTCCGACTCCAAAAAACCTGAAGCCCCCACCCCATTGAAATCAACAGTAGACAGGTGGCAAAGCCCAGCAAAAAGGAACTGTTCCGGACGATGTACGACCAGCAAAAATAGGTTAAAATGCCAGATAGAACCGCGATAAAAAATAGACCAACAAGGGGGGCTTTTACTCTTGCCATACAGCAAAGTTAGCGTTTTAAGGCATTACAGAAAAATCCCGTACGAAAAGCCGATTCGACCTCCTTTGAATAAAAATTCGTCCCTTGGCACACAAAAACCAATACGACTACAGCCCTCTCAAAAAAACACTTAAGGTAATTTCTTTTCGAAAAAGTAAGAGACCAGTAGCAGTACGGCAGCACCAATGGCAGGTGCAAATTCTCCGTCTTGGGCATAGTAATGCGCCAAGAAAGCCAATACAAAATCAAAGAAAAAACCAGCATAAGCCCATTCTTTCAATGTCTGGAATTTTCGAGTCCAAATGGCAATCAACCCAAGAATTTTGGCAGTTGCCAGAGGAAGAACAATATGGCTTGGGTAACCCAATTTTTCAAAGGTGGCACTGACATCGTCGAATTTGAAAAAATACATAACGGCAGACACTCCGGTCATGGCGGTCAGCAGACCAGTGGAGATAAAATAGATGATTCTGTCTCTTTTTTGGCTCATTGTTTTTGCTTTTGTTTCCTACAAACCAATCCAAAGATTTCTTATAAATACGAAAAGAGTGCTTTGTAAACGGTCTGGTTAATCTTTGAACAAGTTCCAAATCAGTTGCGCAAATGTACGCCTGCTCAATGTAGCAAAAATCTACTTATGTGGAGGATTGGAAGACAGATTTTTATCCCCTCAAGCAGAAGAACGCGTATATCTTTTGCGATATTTCGAAGGAGATTCTTTCTTGAATTTGTTGAATTGACGATGAAAAAAAGGTGGGGATTCATACCCGCAAGCAAAGGCAATTTCTGAAACCGACCAGTCAGTGTCAATCAACATCCGACTGGCCATATTGATGCGGTATTCATTCAAAAAGGTAAAAAACGGCCGTCCCATCATTTTACTAAAAAAGCGCGAAAAGGACTGTTCGGACATATTGACCAATTCGGCCAACTCTTTTAAATAAATCTTTCTTTGGAATTGTGTATCTACAAATTCGTGAATTTTAGCCATCCGGCTGTTGTACTCCGACGGCAAATCGTCCATAAAACTGGCTTCCGACAGGCTGCGGTAAACACAGTTGGAAAGTTGCACCATCACCGAAAGCAATTCAACGTACAACTCCGCCCCTTGCATAGATGGCAATTGCTGTACCTTTGGCAAAATAGACGCTGTATCCTGGGCAGAAAACAGCAGCCCCTTGGAAGCAAATTTTAACATCTCATTGACCCGGCCCAGCTCCGGTACGCCCACAAAAATCTCCTTGTTCCACTGTATGACCGTCGATTCGGCCTTCCGGCCTTTCTGGGCATGGTTTTTCCAACAGTGCGGCAAATTCGACCGCAACAAAACCAACTCGCCAGGCTCATACGGACCAACATAATCTCCAATAAACTTCGTCCCGACGCTCTCTTTGATATAGGTCAGTTCGTGCTGGGGATGAAAGTGCCAGGGCGCATCAAAACTGGCGTCCGAGTAGTTAAAAGCAACGATTGAGCGCTTCTCACCCAGTGTGATTTGCTCTAGTATGGGCTTCATCAATGTCCTATTTTAACTAGAAAGAGAGAAAACACCTTCTATTTTTACAAAATAGTTAACTTTTCAGACAAAAAAAGGAAAGTAGAAGCCAAATCGACAAGCGATATTTACAACTCATAATGAAAATCAACGCTCATGTCTGTTTCTGCAAAAAGTGCCATCGCCCGAGGGGACGGCCGTTTCCTGATCGATCAAATTCAGCTCTCCGCCCCCTTGGCCGATGAAGTCTTAGTGAAGATGAAGGCAGCGGGACTTTGCCACACCGACTATGACTCTCTGTCCTGGGGAAAACCGATCATTATGGGACACGAGGGGGCTGGAATCGTCGTAGAAGTCGGAGCAGAAGTAGAGGGATTATCAGTAGGCGACCAGGTCATCCTCAACTGGGCAACGCCTTGCCTGAAGTGCTTCCAATGCGAGGAGGGCAACCAGCACATTTGCGAAAATCATTCGCCGGTGGTCGCCGGTGCCAATGGACATACGCCCGGGCATGCGCACCTGGAAGGTTCAAAATGGCACGGGCAGGCAATTGAGCGCTCCTTCAACCTGGGAACCCTGAGCGAGTATGCCCTGGTGAAGCAATCGGCTTTGGTGAAGGTAGAGATGGAAAAGCTCAATTTTTCGGCAGCAGCCATCATCAGTTGCGGTGTTATGACGGGTTATGGCTCGGTGGTCAATGCGGCCCGGGTGCAGGCGGGGAGTTCCGTAGTTGTTTTAGGCTGTGGTGGTGTGGGGCTGAATGTCATTCAGGCAGCCGATGTGTCGGGAGCCGCCCGCATCATAGGGGTCGATATCAATCCCCAAAAATTGCAGTTGGCCCGGCAATTTGGCGCCACAGATGTGATCCTGGCAGATAAGGCAGATGAGGGATTGATGCAGGTTGCTGTGCAAGTTCAGGCGATGTGCAATGGTCGAGGAGCCGATTATGCTTTTGAATGTACAGCCATCCCAGCATTGGGCGCCGCGCCTCTTGCCATGATCCGCAATGCCGGGATGGCCGTTCAGGTCAGTGGCATCGAAGAGGAAATCACCATTGACATGCGCTTGTTCGAATGGGATAAAATCTACATCAATCCACTTTACGGAAAGTGCCGACCACAGGTAGATTTTCCAAAGCTGATGGAGCTGTACCGAAAGGGAAGCCTTCGCTTAGATGAAATGATTACCAGGGAGTATCCACTGGAAGACCTTCAGCAGGCATTCGACGATATGCTGTCCGGCAAAAATGCCAAAGGGGTCATTGTGTTTGAGTAGGCAGTTATGACGTGGCTTCTTTGCCCTCTTCGCACCAAACAGCCAATTCATTGCCCGAGGGGTCCAGGAATTGAAACCGGCGGCCTCCCGGAAAGGAGAAAACCTCCTTTGAAATGCTGCCACCAGCGGCTATGACAGTCTGCAGGATGCTTTCCAGATTATCGTGGTGCAGTACAACCAATACGCTATTGACGATGGGCTCGTCTGTTTTTTCAAAACCTCCTTCAATCCCACTATCCGCAAAAGCGACATAGTTCGGGCCGTAATCCGTGAAGGTCCAACCAAAGGCTTGGTGGTAAAACTGCTTGATGCGCTCCAAGTCGTGCGCTTTAAACTCGACATAATTGATGTGGCTGTTGGGCGTGTCCATAGTTAAATCTTCTAGTTTATCCACAAGATAGAATTTTTGGTATCAAACTGATTGTATTCCCAAAATTCGTTCTCGGGATCGCGAATCCACTTTCCATCGACGATAAATTTATAGCGGACTTTCCCCCTCGGTAGGTGCAACTTTATCTGCCAAGCATCTCCCACCTTTTCCATCGTGTAGCCATCCACCGACCAATCGTTGAACGTACCCGACAGAAGGACTTCTTTGGCAGAGCCGTAGCCATCTAGCTTGAAAGTGTAGTTTGGACGAACAGCAAGGATGGAATTCTGCTTTTTTCCACTCCCTATGGTGTGTGCATTGGTAGGATCGCACATTTCCCGGCCGTCTACAATGTATTTATATTCGTAGTTGCCTGGTCGCAAAACGACGGGAAACTGCCAGCGATCGCCTTCTTTTGCCATGTACAGTTCTCGCTTTTGCCAATTGTTAAAATTACCGGTTAGAATAACTTCCTTAGCATCTGCAAATCGATCGATTTCAAAGATATAGGGCTTCCCAAAAGTCAATTTGGAGTTTTTATGTCCCTTTTCGTCTTCTACGATGATGGAGTTTAGGGGATCCAACACCCATTCACCATCAACGACAAATTTGTAAGTATGTGTTCCTTCTCGCAAAAACATGGGCAGCTCCCAACTCAGGCCACTTTTCTGCATGCGCAATTCTTCGGGGTTCCAGTCGTTGAAGCTTCCCGCTAAGAAAACCTCTTTTGCATTGGGCGAACCCACCAAACGGAAAGTGTAGTTGTAGTTGTAAAACACGCTATTGGTATGGCCATCCCGATCGGTCTCTTTCAGCCCGTTGGCAGGATCGGTAATCCAAGAACCATCTACGATAAATTTGTACAGATGCTTTCCAGCTTTCAGTGGCAGCGCAGCCACCCACGCGCCGTCGACGTTCATCATGGGCATGCCCAGCGTACTCCAATTGTTGAAGGTTCCGGATAGGTAGACGCTACTGGCATTGGGAAAATCAGATAGGCTGAAAACCACCTGGTCCTCCTGCTCCACGACCACAGAGGTCTGGTTGAACCTATTTACTCCGTAGGCAACATCCAGTTCGTAGGGCATCATACCGTCGTAATCGTCCCAATCTGCAAAGAAGAAATCTTTCTTTCCCTTCGAAGCCAGTTTCTTGATGGGCTTGCGGTATTCAATTGTACGTTTATTGTATTTGATCAATTCCCACTCCAAACTGGTCTTTTTCTTCCCTCCGCTGCGGTGCAGGCTATCGGTAATCGACAAAGAACTGCCAATCGTCCCCAGGTACCTATCGAGTAAATCCTTGTCTTTGATATTTTCAAATGCGATGATGACATTTCCATCTTCATAGCGATAGGAAGGCTCCGGCCCCTGTGCCAAAGCACTAACCCACGCCCCTGCGACCAGCAGGATAAGCAGATAAAACCTCCTTTCGATATTTTTTCCAAACCTACTCGGCATCAATCCCTTTTTTTGTATTGATAAACAAATAGCTTTTTCTTGGTAAAGTCGATCAGTATTCGTCCAGTTGAAAAGAATGGATAGCCCAACATGCCATCGATCCGTTTGCCGTAAGCTCGACTCATCGTTTCCAGATTTAGGATGAGGGTCCGCATTCTTTTGAGTTCTTTTTCTCCGGCTGTCAAGCCACCAATGACGGCCATCAGCACCTCTGTCTGCCCACCATTTCCATCGGTCATCGAAGAAGAGCCAAGGATTTTCATGCCATTGTATACTTTCTTGCGAAGCCCATTGTGCATGATGTTTGTCTCAGCGCCTGTATCCAGTGAAAAATTGAGCAAGACCTTCCCTGACTTTAGTGTCATTAATATAACGCTATTCTTGACCCAGATAGGTACTTCAAACAGTAATTTTGCGTCTACTTGGGGAGACAATTTTCGAGGCCACAAGACCAATTGCTTGTTAAGTACATCCAAATCGATGGCAAATTTCCTAAAAATATCAACCCCCAGCAAGCCTAAAATCTTGATCCCCTTCCTATTTTCGATTTCACTCAAGTCGGTAATATCAGCCAAAAGACGAGAATACTCGACCCCCTGAATGTTCAACTTCCTGATCCAGGTACGTTTGACAAATTCCTCTCCGGAGAGCATGGTACCAGAATAATAGGTTTGGTCTACTTCATAATCCCGAAAATAGGTAGCATTCAATACCAGGTAAGGCGCCCCCAAGTCTAGGACGAAGTTTCCAATCATGGAATCAATCATTGCCTCGATGAAAAACAGATTGCCTACTCGCTTCAGGGGAATGCGCACCGGCAGGCTGTCATTGTCGAGCTGGATGCTCGTAGGGTCCGAAAGAAAGGCTTCCAAACCAAGGTTGAAGGGACAATGCGCCAACTGGCTCTGCCCACTGGAAGTAAGCGGCAAGCCGAGTGTAATGAGTGCGCACAGCAGGAACAAGCCTACAAGTCTTTTCATCCCTAAGTTTGTGTGAAAAGGATAATACCTTCCTGATTCTCATCAGCGTCTTTGCAATCTTCGTTTGGGCTATTCCTAAAACGAAAGAGTTTTCCCGAAAGTTTGTCAGATTGAGCCAAGCCAAGCTTTGTTCTACCAAATTACCCATTCCACCAACGAATAGCCACTTTTTATCCACCGAATGACCTGTGCTTTGGGGCTTATTCGCTCCGTAGAAAAAGAGGAAAAAAGAAAAGGAAACTAAAATTCGCTATTTTTGCTTAATTAAAAAGACAAGTGAAAGGATCGTCGGAACACTTGCTCCGCGAGAGAAACGCTGTGCATGAGGTAATGATTCAAAGCACGAAAAAACGACCAATGGATACATTCCCGAAGATTGAAACAGATAGATTGATTTTAGGAAGATTGTTCGTAAAGGATATTCCAAATATCATTGCGTATGCAGGAAATAGGAAAATAGCGGCAAACACTTTAAATGTTCCACATCCTTACGGAGAGAAAGACGCCATATTTTGGATGAATTCTGTCAACCAAGGATTTGAACACAAAACACAATTCAGCTTTGGAATCAGAATCAAAACCAAAGGTGAATTTATCGGTGGTGTCGGGTTAAAAGTAAACACTAGATTTCAACGTGCCGAACTAGGATACTGGATCGCCGAACCCTTTTGGAACCAAGGATATGCCAGTGAAGCAGTAAAGGCAATCCTGAAATTTGGATTCCAGGAAATCAATTTGAACAAAATATATGCAACGCACCTCATCGAAAATCCAGCCTCGGGGAATGTTATGATCAAGAATGGGATGATAAAGGAAGCGGAGCTCAAAGAGCATGTAAAAAAAGATGGTGTCTTCAAAAGCTTGATTCAATACAGAATGACCAAGCAAGAATTTGAAAATAGAAACAGCGTGTAATAAAGTATGGCAGCCTTATTCAGCATAAGTACCTATCGCCATAGCCAAAATACTGATAATGAGCAACCTTAAAGAAAAATACGTCAATCCTCTAACCGACTTTGGGTTCAAGAAATTATTCGGTTCTGACCCAAACAAGGTACTATTGATTGATTTTCTGAACCAAATTCTCCCTCAAAAACACAGGATTAAGAACTTATCCTATTCCAGAAACGAGCAAGTAGGTCAAAATGATCTCGACCGCAAAGCCATTTTCGATCTTTACTGTGTTGGTGAATCCGGAGAAAGATTCATCGTAGAGGTTCAAAAAGCCAAACAGAATTACTTCAAAGACAGAAGCGTTTACTACGCCTCCTTTCCCATTCAGGAGCAAGCCAAAAAGGGTTATTGGAACTATAAATTGGAGCCAGTTTACACCGTGGGCATACTAGACTTTGTATTTGATGACCACAAGGAGGAAAGCCAACTCATACATTTTGTCGAGCTGAAAGATCAAAACTGCGAGGTCTTTTACAATAAGCTGAAGTTCATCTACATTGAACTACCCAAGTTTCAAAAAACGGAAGAGGAACTGGAAACACATTTCGACAAATGGCTCTACGTTTTCAAGCATCTATCAGATTTGCAAAACAGGCCCCAAAAATTGCAGGATAAAATCTTCGAAAGGCTATTCGAATCAGCGGAAATCGCAAAGTTCACCCCAGAAGAAAGAGATGCATATGAAGAAAGCTTAAAGTATTACAGAGACATTTACAATGTCGTGAATACCTCAAGGGCAGAAGGCTTGGAAGAAGGTCGGATGGAAGGGAGAGCGGAAGGAAGAGCCGAGGGTCGGGCCGAAGGAAGAGCCGAACGGAGCCTCGAAATTGCCAGGCAACTCAAAGCGCAAGGCATAGCAACGGATGTCATTCAGAAAAGCACTGGTCTTTCCAAGGAAGAAATCGAGCAGCTATAGTAAACCACCATCTTTTGTCGACCATCCCCAAATTGGTTGTCTCAAGCCTTAAGCAAATTCTTGTAAGAGTAAGGTGGTTATGAAAATCAATTCCAGCCCTTTCCAATGGGCTAAAAAAGCTGGCTTTGTGGAAAGTGAGCCATGTAGAGCTGTCGTAAAAGAAAAGTATGCTGGATTCAGATTAGTTCTAGTTTTGGCTTAACTTTAGTCAAAACACTGCAAATAGATATGGAATGGACACAGATCAAATACAATAGGCTAGACAATATCGCCTGGATCACCTTGAATCGGCCGGAAAAACTCAACGCACTCACGGAAGTCATGCTGCAAGAGTGGCGGCAATTACTCACAGAGATTTCAAAAGATGATGACTGCCGAGTGGTCGTAGTACAAGGCGAAGGCAAGTCTTGGTCGGCGGGTGTTGATTTATCGATGTTTCAGAAAACCAAGGTAGAGCCGGGTTATCAGATGTGGGAAGATGGGCTGGAAATCATGCGTTTGCTGGAAAATATGCCACAGGTCACCATCGCCATGCTGAATGGCTACTGCTTTACGGGCGCCCTTGAGATTTTAATGGCCTTCGATCTCATCGTTGCGGCAGATGAAGCCAAAATCGGCGATACGCACGCCAAATGGGGCATTCCTCCCAAGTGGGGCATGACTCAGCGGTTGATGCACCAGGTGGGCATGCGCAAGGCAAAGGAATTGTCTTTCACGGCCAAAACGATCTCCGGCCAAGAAGCTGCCGCCATTGGCTTGGTCAACCAATCGGTCCCCCTCTCCCAACTGAAAGAAACAGTAGATACTTTGATTGGCCAGATTCTACAAAATAGCGCCCAAACCATTGCTGCCGTCAAACAGTTGTACCAATTCGGTAGCCTCAATACCCTAAAGGAAGGATTGGACTTCGAACGCGATTACAAAATGGAACTCACCGATAAGACAAAAGAACTGAAGGACTTCAAAAAGGTCATCAAAAACTAATTTTTAGAACCCACCCAAAAAGTTTCCACATGCAAGAGTCAAATAAAACCATGATTCCCGATAACCAGCACCAAGACATTCCGGGCAATCCGTCGACGGCCAAAAGCAGT
Source organism: Bacteroidota bacterium (assembly GCA_039199225.1). Taxonomy (GTDB): domain Bacteria; phylum Bacteroidota; class Bacteroidia; order Chitinophagales; family Saprospiraceae; genus JBCCSZ01. The sequence continues at coordinate 10,704 of JBCCSZ010000072.1, read as the reverse complement.
ACCATCCAATTGAGGCAGGAGGCTGGTCCGGACAGCCTTCGGGTTTTGACCATAGAGCAGTGGGAATTCTGGCAGCACAATGGCTATGTGGTTGTCAAAAATGCTGTTTCTCGGGAACAGGCCCAACAGACAGCCGACTTTTTATGGGAGTTTGAGGATAAAAACCCAAACGACAAGTCCAGTTGGTACACGGCGCCACGGGCGGAGATGCAAATGAAGGAATTGGCCGGTACGGGGATGGTCGAGGTCTACAACAACCAGCACCTGTGGAACAATCGACAGACGCAAAAAGTGTATGATGCATTTGTCGACATCTGGGGGACAGAAAAGCTTTGGGTGACCATAGACCGAGCCAACCTCAACTTTCCCATCCGGCCTGGCTACGAATACAAGGGCTTCATTCATTGGGACTATGATCCAGAAACCAAGCCCCAAAACGTACAAGGCGTATTGGCACTGGCAGATCAATTGGATGAAAACATGGGAGGCTTCCAGTGCATTCCCTGGCTGTTCCGAAACTTTGACAGTTGGAAATTAACACAGCCCGAAGATAGAAATCGCTTCCAGCCAGATGTGTCTGATCTCCAGGACAAAATCGTCAAAGTACCCCTGGAAGCAGGTGATTTGCTGATCTTCAACAGCTCTGAGCCACACGGCATTCGCCCCAATCACTCTGGCGAACAAGTGAGAATTGCGCAGTACATTTCGATGATGCCTGCTCAAGAGGAAAACACCTCTCTCCGAGACTGGCGCATCAATTCCTGGAAAAATCGAATTGCGCCCGAAGGCTATGCTTTTCCGGGTGATCCACGCAATTGGGAGCAAACGAAGTATGAAACAGCTCAGCTATCAGAATTGGGGGAAAAACTGCTGGGACTGAGAAAGTGGTAAGGCAAGCACCCTGGCCCCATCAGCCCAGAAGCATGTGCCAACCCCAACTGGCCAACTTGAAGATCAACCAAACCATCAAAACAAAGAGGCCAATCAATACCGCTAAAACCACTAAGATGACCGACCAGGCAGAACCCTTGTGTTCTCCCTCCACATAGTGTTCTTTCAGTAGCTCAAAATTTCGGCGGTTGGCTCGAAAACGTAGGTCAAACAAATCGCCCAATATCGGAATGCTCCCGATGATGGCATCTACTAAAATATTCCACAACATTTTGACCAACACCATGCCACTCGCACCATGCCGGGCCATCGACAAAACGAGTACACTTGAAAAAGCATAGGTCAGCACATCTCCGGCGTAAGGCACCAGACCAATGATGAAATCAATGCCGAAGCGAATCTCCGTTCCGGGAATTCTAAATTTATTGTCCAGCAAATCAGATGCCTTTTCGATCCAATAAAGCTGTTTGGGACTTTCAAGGCTTGGCACATTGTCGCTCATGTCAATAGAGGGTTGGTAAATGTTGGCTTCATTCCTGCATGCTTTTCTCAGTGAGGCAAAAATAGAAAATTCCACCTTTTTAGTAATTTTACCGGCCTAAGAAAAAGCATATGATTTCGATAAACAACATAGCCGTCGAGTTTGGCGGACGCAGCCTGTTCAAGGACGTTTCTTTTGTCATCAACGAAAAGGATAAAATCGCCCTGATGGGCAAAAACGGCGCGGGAAAGTCCACCATGATGCAGATCATCGCTGGCCTCCAAAAGCCGACCAGCGGCCACGTCAGCCGACCCAAAGAAGCCGTTGTTGCTTACCTGCCACAACACCTGCTCACCGAAGACGATTGTACCGTATTTGAAGAGACTTCCAAGGCTTTCCGCAAAATATTCGAAATGCGGGACGAAATGGAGCGACTCAACAAGCAGTTGGAAACGCGAACGGATTACGAGTCGAAGGAATATGCGGATATCATCGAAAAAGTCACCGAAATCGGCGAGGTCTACTACTCTATCGAAGAGATCAACTACGATGCGGAGGTGGAAAAAACGCTCCTCGGGCTCGGCTTCAAACGGGAAGACTTCACCCGCCCAACCAGCGAATTCAGTGGCGGCTGGCGGATGCGCATCGAACTGGCCAAAATCCTATTGCAAAAGCCCGATTTAATCCTTCTGGATGAGCCAACCAACCACATCGACATCGAATCCGTCATTTGGCTGGAAAACTTCTTGCTCTACAAGGCCAAGGCTGTCCTAGTCATCTCGCACGATAGAACCTTCATCGACAACATCACCAATCGAACCATCGAGGTGACCATGGGCCGCATCTATGACTACAAAGCCCATTATTCGCACTACCTACAGCTCCGAGCAGAACGGCGCTCCCACCAGCTCAAAGCCTTCAAAGAACAGCAAAAGTTCATAGAGGACAGCAAGCGCTTTATCGAGCGCTTCAAGGGGACGTATTCGAAGACCAATCAGGTCAATTCCAGAGAACGGATGCTCGAAAAACTGGAAATCATTCAGATCGACGAGGTAGATAACTCGGCGCTCAAACTGCGCTTTCCGCCTTGTAACCGCTCTGGCGACTATCCGGTGATCGTCAAAGACCTATCAAAAAAGTACGGCGAGCAGGTGGTCTTTCGCAATGCCAATATGACGATCGAACGGGGTGAAAAAGTCTGCTTTGTCGGCCGAAACGGGGAGGGAAAATCCACCATGATCAAGGCCATTATGAATCAGATTGAATTTGAAGGAGCCTGCCAACTGGGTCACAACATAGAGGTCGGATACTTTGCACAAAATCAAGCTTCCTTGCTCGATCCCCAACTGACCATCTTCCAAACGGTCGACGAAGTGGCGAAGGGAGACATCCGCACGCAGCTCAAAAACATCCTGGGCCAGGTCATGTTCAGTGGCGACGACATCGACAAAAAGGTATCGGTCCTCTCCGGCGGCGAGCGCACCCGCCTGGCGATGGTCAAGTTACTCCTGGAGCCCGTCAATTTTTTAATCCTTGATGAGCCGACCAATCACCTCGACATCCGGTCGAAGGATGTTCTCAAAGAAGCCCTGCTGAACTTCGATGGAACGCTGCTGCTGGTTTCCCACGATCGCAGCTTTCTGCAGGGCCTATCCAAGAAAGTATTCGAATTCAAGGACAAACGCGTCATCGAGCATTTCGAAACCATCGATGATTTTCTGGCCCGAAATCGAATCGACAACCTGAAGGAAATCGACCTTAAGCAGTAAAGCGGAAGTGCATCATATCACCGTTTTATGATGCGGCGAACCACCATTTCTGTTCCGAGCTGGAATTGCAAGAAATAGATGCCACTGGGAAGCTGGTCCAGTTCAATCCTTTCCATCAGCTGCTTTTGCCGCCCAAAATGGCCCTGCCAGAGCTGTACGCCAAGGGTATTCCACAAAGACAGGCGCACGGCCTTTGCTTCGAACAGGGACAGCTCGACCTGGATTTGGCGATCGGTTGGATTTGGATACACCTGCAGGTATTTTACCAAGCGATTGGCTGATTCCCTTGGATCGTTGGTACTAAGCAAAGGATCAAAGATCGTCGTGACGATGGTATTGGTGATAATGGGCGGATTAAAATCGAAGTAAATAAAGGCCGTATTCTCAATCTGAGTCCCAACCCGGGTCCCTTCCAGTGGTGCGATCCTAAATTTGATGTAGCCATGACTGGCCGGTTCATTGATATTGCTGTCTGGCAGGTGAATATCGTTGAAGAAAAAGCTCACCTCTCCCTTGTCGTCCAGGCTAAAATCATAGGCATGGCTGGCAGATAGTATTTCAAAGCTGGTCCAATCCAAATCCGGAGAAAGTTGATCGGTGATGCGTACATTGAAGGCCGTATCCGTTCCGGTATTCTGAAAGCGAATCATGTATTCGATGGGCGCTCCCACCAATGTCTTAATGTCTTCTTCTAGTGTATCCGGCAAAATGCGCTTATCGTTTGGATCGTAGGCGCAGCGGATCAGGGATGCCAGGATGTGTTCATCCAGCAACTCAAAGCCGCCATCGGTGTCTTGGTATATGCTGGCGGTGGAGCGGAGGGTCTCACCGAGAAAATCTACCCCAGGCATTTGGAGGTTGACTCTGACCCGGTAGGTTTCGGTGGGTCGTATGGCGGGTAATTTCCAGAATACGGTACGACCATCTGTGGAGTCCACAGCGGGAATGGCATCGATAAAACCCATTAGAGAGTCTGGTTCGTAAGATAACCAGCCATCCAAATTGATGTTGCCAGTATTGGTCGGGTTGATCCAGGCGCTCACAGTGAAACCACAGCGAGTGGGTGCGGTGCTTTGATCCAGGCTTGCTTTGGCTGATTCACCATTTGGAGAAAGTCCAAAGCTAAAATCAATGGTATCTTGAGTATTGTCTACAACCAAGTTCAGGATGGAGTCTGTTGTGAGGTTCCAGAGGGTATCCTGCAAGGCGGCCAACGCATATTGACCACTGTCCACCTTCATACTGATGTCGCCGTTTGAGTGTACCCAGGTCCGAATGGCCTCGGGGGTAGCTGCCACCGTTTGGTTGTGCAATTTCAGCTCATCGGTCTCAAATTGGCCATTTTCGTTTTCGTCTAAGAAATAAAAACCATGTAGCGTTACATTCCCCAAAAGGTTTTCAAACCAGGTAATTTTATCATCAGTACGTGAAGCAGACAACAAGTCCAAGTCGCCATCTTTATCCAGGTCAGCCATATCCAAAGACATTAAGAACCATACGTCCGTAGCAATTGTATCTCTGACCTCTTCGAATTTTCCAAGTCCTTTATTTCTGTGCAGCGCAATGATGCCATCGCTGACCGAACCTGCCAATACATCCTGATCACCATCATTGTCAACATCGGCCGCATGGATGGCATAAACGGCTCTGACCTCATCGGAAATCCGCTTTTTGGATGCAAATCGACCGTCCCCTGAATTTTCAAACCAGGCAATATCCCTGCTGTTGACAGAAGCAGATAATATATCTAGGTCACCGTCTTCATCCAAGTCGGCTGCAAGAACCGTTTGAGGATCGCGCAAACTCGTATTCACCGTTTTGGCTTCAAAGTTGGCATTGCCATCGTTTTCATACCAACGAATGAGATCGTCCACAGACGAAGCCGTCAAAATGTCAATGTCTCCATCACCATCCATGTCGGCAGCATAAATATCTCGAAGTGCATCTACTCCATCGAAAATGAGTTTTTCCGAACTGAAGCCACCAGTGCCGTCATTTTCATACCATATCAGTTGGTCATCCCAAAATAAGGAAGATATAATGTCCTCATCCCCATCGCCGTCTAGGTCCGCAGCATAGACGGACAAGGTAATATTTTCTCCATTTGGCAATACTTGTTCCTCTCCAAATACACCACTGCCATCGTTTTCGTACCATACCACTTTGGGGTCTCCCGAAGAAGCGATGACATCCATATCATTGTCGCCATCCAAATCCGTTGCAAATAAAGCAGTGGGTGCATTAAGGCTGTCGGTCACAAGGCGTTCGGAGCTAAAGCGACCATCTCCCAGGTTTTGAAACCAAGAGACCTTGTCTATGGCAGTTGCGCAGGATAAAATATCCAATCTACCATCCCCATCTATATCTACGGCCATAACATCTTCTGCATTGGCATAGGAATAGGAAATCGAATTCATTTCCGAAAATTCACCTTCCCCTTTGTTTTCAATCCAGCCAACCACATCATCGTAGTTTCCAGAAGATAAAATATCTGAGTCGCCATCACCATCTAAATCGATGGGCTGCATATGAAAAAGGTTTCCGCTGGTTCTATTCTCTATTTCTTTGGCTTCGGCAAATTGGCTATTTGATTCATTTTCATACCAAACGATCTTGTTATCCGCCCTGTACGCACCGGCTAAGATGTCCATATCGCCATCTAGGTCTAAGTCGTCTATGTATAATCTTTCAACCACCACCAAGTCCGCCTCAATGGTTTGTGGATCATCAAACGAGCCATTCCCCAAATTTTCATACCACCTGATCACACCAAAGAATTGGTCTGCTGCCAGAATATCTGCATCGCCATCGCCGTCTATGTCGCCGGCCGTGATGATGCTTTCAGATACAACCCAAGTGGGTAGAAATTGCGGATCGGCAAAAATTTCATCTCCTGTGTTCTCGTACCAGCTTAGACTGTCATTACTGACCGATAGGACATCCAAATCATTATCGCCATCTAAATCAACTGGATAAATGTAAGGTGCAATGGGTAAATCCGTAGAATCGATGATGTGTTCGGTCGTAAAGACACCCTGTCCGTTGTTTTCATGCCAGGAAATTCTGGGTTCCCAACCAAAGGAACTGAGGATATCGACATCGCCGTCGTCGTCAAAATCGATCATAAACGTATAAATAGAAGGGAAACTCCGCTCAACGATGACTACCTGCTCACCAAATTGCGCATTTCCCAGGTTTTCGTACCAACTGATTTTCTTAAAAGTATTCAATGAGCTGACCACTATGTCCTGGTCGCCATCACCATCCAAATCGACACCTTCCACCTGCAAGGCCCGGTTGAAGTCACCGGTAGAAATGATCTTGGCCCCACTAAAACTGTTGTTGCCCAAATTTTGATACCAAACCAGCTCATCGTCGCCTTCGGATACAGCTAGGACATCCAAGTCGCCATCGCCATCCAGATCGGAGGCAGACGTATGCTTGGGTTGTTCAAGGTCGCTCTGTGCGACGATTTGGCCGGGGCCAAAGACCGTCTGGGCTTTCAGATAAAAAATACTCAGGGTGAAAAAGATACAGACAAATGGGATTTTCATTGCTTTCATTGCTTCTTTTGTTGTTTGGTATCATCAAAATTCACTCCTTTTTCAGGATGGAGTAGATGATATTTTCAATGATGCCCAAGATACGATGAACCTCCTCAATATAGCAAGTGGGCAGTACATTCAATCATCGGTCTGAATGTCTTGCCGAATCCTCAGCTCGACCTCTGTCCCACTCTGCCAACCTGGCTCACCCTTCAAATCCCTGATACTGAAAAAAACGCCTGTAATCTGCCCCTGCTGATACAATGTCAATCTCTTTCGGATGATGTCCAGACCAACAGAAGGATATGACCGCCCCCTGGATTGCTTGCGATGGCCCAACCCCACGCCATTGTCCCGGACACAAACTATTAAATCCTTTCCCGCTTTACTGCAAATGATGGCAATGCGCCCCTTTCTATTTAAGCCGACCAAACCATGGACTATGGCATTCTCTGCCAACGGTTGCAACAACATGGGAGGAATGACGTCTTCAAACACATCTACATCGGGAGCAATTTCAATGGTGTAGTCCAATGGTTCATTTAAGCGGCCTTTTTCCAATTCCAGATAATCCCTCAGTAGGCCAACTTCTTCTTCCAGGCTAATGACCTTTTTTGTACTGAAGTGCAAAATGGAGCGCGTCAAGCGCGAAAAGTGACGGACGTAATGCGCTGCCACCTTGGTATTCTGCTCTGCTATATAGCCCTGAATCGTATTTAGGCAATTGAAAATAAAGTGAGGAGTCATCTGCGATCGCAAAGCCACCTGCTGCAGCTCTCTGACCTGCCCTTCAATCTTGGCCTTGCGTTCCAATCGTCGAATTCGACTCTTGAAATAAAGAGATAATAAAACGGCCAATAATGAAAAGCAGCTTGCCCAAAAACTAAAAGTCTCCCATAAGGGTGGAACAATGCGAAAATTGAAGGTCGTTTTTTCACTCCATTGACCATAGCGATCAGAAGATTCCAACTCGAAGGTATAGGCGCCGGCAGCAAGTGCCGGATAAGTGGCCGATGTATGTTGGGTATGCGTCCACGAACTATCAGGCAGCAGTCGATAGCGGTATTCAATATTCCTATTTTGTGAAAAATCAATGGTGAAATAATCAAACTGAATATTGGACTGCTTGTGGCTCAGGCTGGTTGCATCTCCCTCTTTCCATAATTTGTTGTTGACCTTGACGTATTGCAAAATAGGCTTACACTTGTGACGAGGAACAATATCCTCCTTCGTCAAACAGGCCAAGCCTTTTTTGGTAGATACCCAAATGTATTCCTCATCTGATATAATATCCGTAATTTCATCGGAAGGCAGACCACTCCCCATCCTATATTTCTTTATGCTAAAATCTCCTCCTGGCATCAGGCAAATTCTATTTAGTCCTCTCGATGTACCGACCCAGATATATCCTTTATCATCAATGTGGATTTTTTTAACCATATTCGAACTTAGGCCAGCCGATTGGTCAATTTGTGTATGCTCTCCATTTTTCAGCAACAAAACACCATGCAACTTGGTACCCACAACCAAAATGCTGTCGGCAAGTTGAGCAATTTCTTCCACCCTGCTTTTCAAGGCTGGATAACAGACGGTTGGTCGCCTCAAGCTATCGTCCACATATTCGAATAGCCCATTGTCTTGTCCGACCCACACCCTGGCTTGAAAATCCTCATAGATCGCAAATGCTCGGTTGCCCAAGTTTGCGTCTCCTTCTGGAAGGGACAAGAAAAGTCCATTGGATCGATCAAGCTGCCCAAAGCCAAGGGGGCCGTTTAGACAACCCCAAAGCACACCATTAGACAAGCTGAACTTCTTAATTCCTCCTCCTTTAGCCCACTGCTTCTCTTTTAAAATGGATAATAGATCGTAGCCCCCCACCCAGATGCGACCATAGTCTTTATCAAAGAATACATCATGGATTTCATATTTGATTTTGTGTAACAGCCTTAACTGCTGAGATTTCCTTTGTAACTGGTAAAGATGACCATTTTTCAAGCCGACAAGTATGTTTCCTTTCTTACCGATGCTCAATGCACTGACAAAGTTGTCAGATAGACCACTCTGCTGATTCCATATTTTCATGGAGCGATCCGGAACATGACGAATCCCGTTCTCAATACTTCCCAACCACAAGCCCCCTTCCCAGTCTTCCAATACGCTTGAAATGGAAAGGTGCTTAAAACAGGTACTGCCTTTTTTAGCTAGCAAATCAGGTAAACTTTCGTAAATCTGAAGTCCGCCACTATTTTCCACCTTTTTAAATCCAATGCAAATACGCTGATCTGATAATTGCTCCAATGCGATAATGGAATGATCAAATTTGACAACTTGCTCAAGCTGACGATTTTTAAGGTAATACAAATGGGTATTGGCGGCTAGTAGCAGTTCGTTTTTAGAAAGTGCCACCATATAGCTGATCCTTTCATGTGAGGATACAGTGGATAAATTCTGAAAGCTTCCATCTTCATAAAACAACAAATCGATATTTTTCAACCTAAAACTTTTATCAGTATAGTTGGAACAGTCAGCTTTAGAAAGAAAAGAAACCAGGATGTAGTTTTCACCTTTTTTGTAAATCATCTGTACTCGACAACGGTCCTTAGGATGGATCAACTCGTGCCGACCATCCGCATAGATTTTCACCACTCCTTTATTAAGCATACCAATGTGTAAAGTCCCCTCCTCATCGAAAAAGAAATCCACTGTCCAGCGCTGATTGCCATAAGATTCGAGTAGGTGGTTGTATTGGTAAGGATGCATTTTTCCGTCGGAAAAATAATAGAGGTTTCCCGGTAAAGTAGCTATCCAAATTTGCCCACTAGCGTCTTGTCGAAAATCATAGGCAAAATTGTGGGCCAGTCCCTCTGCAAAACCAAAATTCTCAAATACATGACCATTGAAACGACTCACACCACTATCGGTTCCCACCCAAATATATCCTTGTCGATCTTGGAATACCTTGTAAACTTCTGTACTTGGCAAACCATCGCGCTCCGTGTAATCAATGCCTCCTAGTTGCGTTGGCTGTGCTACAAGTAAGCCAGGCAGCAGGAGTATAAAAATACAATAAGAATAAATCAAAAATTCGATATGAGCTATTCGATCAATATTCATTCAAGGCTGTTTTCTTTGATGCGTTTGATGAGTACTTCCTTTTTTCGGCGCGCGATCGGCAAGTGCTGATTGTCTGAGCTGAGCAAATATCCTCCTTGCCCTTTCATAATCCCTTTGATGTGTCGAATATTAATAATATGCGAGCGGTGGATTCGAAAAAATAAAGTCTCTGGTAACAATTCAGCATATGCTTTGATGGTACGTGCCACTACTATTGAATCGCCGTTCAATGAAAAAAAAGTGGTATAATTCCCTTCCGATTCTAAGCGGATGATGTCCTCCAAGGGCAATACAAAGAGACCTTCTTGTGTAGATAAGGTGATGGTTTTGAACTCCTTGGCTTTGACATTTCTGAGCAAAGCAGATAATTGCTGAGCCGTCGTTTGGAAGTCTTTTGCAGTGCGGTTAAAGTATTGGACTGACTGGATTAAAGCCTCCGGAATAATGGGCTTTAGCAAATAATGGATGGCGTGGTATTGGAAAGCCCGAATCGCAAAATTATCATAAGCCGTGGTAAAAATCACTTTGAAGTCGGGCGACTGAAATTCGTCTAATAAGTCAAAACCAGTACCATCCTTTAAATTGATGTCCAGAAATAAGAGCTGTACTTTGGTCGTCTTCAAAAAATCAATACCTGTGCGAAAACCATCGGCCAAGCCCTTGATGCGAACAGTTGGACAGTGAGTATGCAACAAATACTTCAGGTGCTGACGTGCACCCGGCTCGTCATCAATAATCAATACATCTATCATAATACCATTTATGAAGGACAACCTGAATATTGCCCTTGGCCTGCAAAGATCAATCAGATAAAAGAACATCCGATCAAATGTTACCAACTGTTACTCGTCCTTTGGGGCATAACATCTGCTGATTTTAAAACCAGCTGAAAAGAGAACATGTG
>JBCCSZ010000071.1:0-27820 GCA_039199225.1 Bacteroidota bacterium | reverse complement strand
TTGACATCCTTATCGTAGGGATCGAATTCCGGTCGGAATACTGTTTTGGAATACTGGGCATACATTGGAATTTTAATCCCCGATTTATCCCCAAAGAACTTTCCGAGTTCTAAGTTCGTCGATATGTCAATCTGCGTTTTACGCTCTCTGGACCGCTGCTGCAGTTTCTCCTCCAAGCCACCAAAACCGATTGTCTCCAACTCACCAGCAACCGTCAAATCACCAAAGTCAGCCAATTTCAGGTCCAAGCGGCCAATGGCAGCCATACCTCCTCTCTCATCCAAACCACTCACCCGCAATTCGTTGACCCATATTTCCGCACAGTGCGTATTGGCAATCATGGTATCTCGGTTTACGACACCGATCATCATCCCTTTGAGCGGCCCCAAAGTTGGGTTACCTATGATCCGCATGATGTTTTTATCGTTCCTGGGGTCTTTCTTCGTAAAGAAGTTATTCAAGCTTGCCGAGGCAGCGTTTCGCTCTAGTTTGAGATTTGTCAACTCCTTTAGGGGCAGCACAATGTCGTTTTCCACCGGCCAGACCCTTCGTTTATATTCCGGTTCCAGATACCCAGGTATATTACTCGTATCCGAAATAGTCAACGGCACCTCATATTCGTAATAGTTGTTCTCAAAATCACTTCCAAGCCGTAGTAGGAGCGCCAGATCACCATTTTGTAAATCAGGGTCTTGAACAGCTTCGGCGTGTACAAACATTTCTAGCTCCTCATACAATCGCAAGTCGAAGTTGATGTTCTTATAGATACCTTTGGCCGTTCCGCGAGGCAGTCCACACACCTCCATGGCCAATGCCTGTTCGTTTTGTAAGACATTGGCAAAGGCCGTGTTATTGGCTTGCTCACGTTGAATACCGGGCGGAATAATGTATCCGAAAGGTGTTCGACTAGAGTTTTCTTCTATGTTGACATCATTGATATCGAAGGTAACCAACTCTACACCCGACTGGTCTATCTCACCGTTTTCTACCTGTAATTGACGGCGGTAGCGGCGCCATTGGTTTCTGGCCAATTCCAGACGGGCAAAACGCAGTGTAATATCGTCTTCAAAATTATTGAGGTACATCCGAATAAACCGGATCGCCCGAAAATCCTGAATACCACCAATTTTGGAAGTCGGCTGATCGATCGGAACTTTGAAGCGGTACCATTTACGTCCTTGAGCACCGTGGATGGAGTCTGTGACGTATGGGTTGTTGAAATTCAGTGTATATGTTCCATCTTCATCATCTACAGAGCGCAGCGGAATTCGGTATTGGTAGTAAGCTTCCGTTTCATTTAGGGTGTTGTCCCGGTTGAGGTCTTCAGAATCGGGTAAGTTGGTTGCAGACTGTACGGTACGAGAATTAGCACTTGGTGCCTGAGAATTTCCCTGTGGATTATTGAATTGACTGTAGCGATCCAGCACGGAAGTACCATCCGGGAAGTCGCGAAAGTAGACAAAGTTGTCATTTGCAGGGTCCGCCTCTATGGCAGAAAAAACATTGGGATCCAGAAAGCCAGAATATCTGTCCAAAGCTTCGCTGAATTTTACGCGCTCACCATCGTCATTTTGACCATCCAATCCAACGTCTTGTATCTCCCGGTCTGCCTCATTGTTGGCAAAAGCATTGACAACGTTTTGCGTACGAGGAATTAAGCTCCAATTGGTATCGTCCGTACGGCCACTGCCATCGGTTGGAATACCATTTTCATAAAAATAGCGCGAATCGCGTAGGATGTCCTCTGATATATTTCCGAGGTTGATGTACAAATCCCCTCCTTCGTCCGGACCGTTGGCATTTCGAAACGGGTTGAGCATCCAAAATTCGATGAACTCAATGTTGGCCGCTTCAAAGTCCGTCACTGTCAAATCGCGCATGATCCCTCCCCAACGAGTGGCAGGTTCTGCCAAGCGTCCTTGCTGGGTAATACCTGCAGAAATGGCTGGATCGTTTTGGCCCAATGGCAAGTCAAAGTTATAAGGTCCTCTTTCGCTGGGCCGGAAGGTGAGGTCAAAAGTTTGAATGTTATTACTAAAACCCGGAACCAAGGAGATATTTGGAAAGACCTCCGTTTGGGCAATGGGTACTGTATAGTGGTCATCCCGAGGGTCGCTTCCAACACTGAGGTCAATCCGATACCACATCAACTTCGCCCGGTTGTAACCATAGGCAAGGCTGTCGATTAGTTTTGCTTCTGGAAACATCAAATCCTGAGCAGAGCCAGGGGTTCCCTGCGGTACACTGGCCAATACCCATTTATTGGCGGGCGTCCGAAGGTCAAAACTACTGGTACTTCCCTCGAAGTCATCCAAATAAACGACCCCTCTTTTATCTTTCTCACCATCCTCGGTAAGCTGATTGATCGCCCGAGAGTGGCCCGGCTGCAAAAAGGCTGCTTCCGCCGAGAAGGATAAGCTAGAAGGTTCCTTTGTATCAATTCCTGGAATACCGTCTACGATGCGGGTCAACCAAGGTGCATCCTTCGTGAAGTTGACGTCTACACCATACATATTGTTGTTGATGGGGTCATCTCCCACGTTCACCTTTTGGGTAAATGGCCGTTCGAACAACTTCAAGTAGGTCGCTCCAACGTTGAAATCTTCGCTGATCTCATAGTCGGCACGCACACCTAAGAGCGATTTGGTTTGAAATCCAAAGAGCGTATTGTCTTCAAAACTCACATTGACCGGAACACCTGAATTGAGCAAGGCATCGTTGAGGATGGTCACACGACCGATGTTGTAATCAACTTCATAGTCCTGCCCTTCCACCAATGCCTGGCCACCTGCAGTTACCCGAACCGATCCTTGCGGCAAATTGAAGGAGCCGAGTGAGATTTCTCTTCCAGAACCACCACTATTTCCACTGGATTTGTATTCCCCTCGAATCACGAATCGATTGAGGTCCTGAAATTCCCTGGCCCAGGTGATGGTCGAATCATACAAGACCGAGAAATCAAAGGTATCGCGAAGGTTGACATCGTCAATCCCTTCGACCAAATCCTTTCCAAATGGCTCCAAGACCGGAAACATAATTCGCCCGTTTCGGGGTTGTATGGTCAGTCCTGGTACGAAGTCAAAAATACCATCGGGACAGGGGTCTCCCTGCACATTTAGCTTATCTAAGTTGAACACTCGCAGCAGTGGTATCCCTTGTAGGTTGGTAAAGGGGAGAAAGCGAATGTCGCTCCGTTGGGGATCGTTGTAAAAAATATCCAGCCGAAAATCTTCTTGGCTGATTTGAAATGCTCCCAGCGAATAAACGTTTTTCATCATCAAATCCCAATAAGGCAAATCGACGCGCGTCGTTGTACTCTTGAGCATTTTGACGAAGATAACGGGTGGTGGCTGGGTCGTATCAGCAGGGACATCTCCTTTGGTCAATTCCCCTACCTTATAATTCTTACCATTGTAGTCATAGCGGAAAGACACCCCGAGCACCTGGTCTGGTCGCAGGTTGAAGTTCAAAGAGATGAAACCCAGTTCTGGGTGAAAAGTATATTCTGAAGGGCTTAACAATCTGGCACTGACCTTTTCAAAGTCCTTGGCCTGCTGAAAGCGGAAGCTGGGTCCAGTCAGGCTAGCTACTGCTTTGTCGATGCTGCGGAGGGTCGGATCGGCGAGCAATGCTTCGTAGATGTCATTGGCCCGGTTGTCTGGCAGTCCTTCCCCAGTAAAGGCATCCCGAAAGCGCGGCATGGCTGGAGCCTGGAAGTTGGGGTTTTCATTTGTCAAGCGAGTAGGCTCTCCAAGGTCGGCAATCGCCACGATGTCCTGTACGCCATTACCAGTGTAATCGTTTCGGTCGTTGGTAACCCAAACTTCAATATCGCCAGGGTTGATCTTAAAAAGGCTCTTGATTTGAGGTAGGTTTTCCAAGCCAGCAGAAAAGGACTCCCGATTGTAGTAAGAGAGGAAAAAGTGCCGGTTTTCGTCGTATTGGTCGGCTCGGACTTCGAATTCCTGCAATTGGCTACCTCCTTCGAGCCGCAACTGTTGTTGCCTAGACCGCTGCTGGGAAGCCACCATGCTCAACTTCAGTTTACCCCATTGGGTATCAATCTTGAAACCAAAGAGGTTCTGGCTCCCTTGAATCAGATTGGAGCGCAGCGGAAAGCTGACATTACCCGCTTCGATGTCCTTGATGATGTCGTCCTCACTAAAAGCATCACTATCGTATTCGAGCTTCATTTGATTTTCGAAGTCGAAGGTTGCCTGCGTATTGTAACTTGTATTCAGTTTGAGTTTCTCTCCAATCGAACCAGTAACGTTCATTTGGATGTTCATATCGAAATCAAATCCTCCTTGCCGCTGCTGGCGGACCGTCAGGATCGGGTTTTGTACTTTCTGAAAGTCGGCACCAAAAGTCAGGTCGATGTTACCCTGGGGCCGGATGTCTACTTTTGAACCACCAAACAATCGATCGGCCAAACTCTTTTTAATATCGATTTTATCTACTGGATCGACCCGACCACCGCCGCCACCGCCTGTACTCACCCCCGAAAGCGATTTGAAGTAGGATTTTTCCTGTTCTTTGGATTGGTGTTCCATATATTCCTCAAAACTCATGTAGGTTGGTGCTCTGTAGTAGTCTTCTCCTACCTTTTCAGATATGATGTAGCCCCCTGTACTTGGGTCGTATTCCACTTCTTTTTCGATGGCACTCGGATCTTTTAGGTCGAAAGGATTGTTATTTTGATTGTAGATCCAATTGTCTTTTCGATCCTTGAGTGGAATCGTATCTGTAGAGAGTGTATCGGTGACCAGAATATATTCGGAGGCGTATGGGTTGTCGGGCTGCGTTCCGCTTCCGAAGGATGAGAATGCATACAGAAAGCAAGCAATCACAGATAAAAAACTGAGTAAAGATCGTCTTATCTTCATAATTCTAACATGGGATCGGGTCTTGGTGTGTTTTCTCTTCGATAGTGTGTGTTCGGTTTGGCGATTGAGAAAAACGTACAAGCCGTCGCTGTTTTAGTGTTTTGTGTTAACATAACGCCACAAGGCGTTTCCTCTTTTGGCCAATACGGATTTTAACATATGGCCCGGCTCTTGATTCATGGTTACTCAAATCCTAAGAAAGGTCGCTTTTTCTTCTACGAAAAAGCCTGGAAGTTGTTCAGGATGGCTAGAGCAACTTCAAATATGTCCAACAGTTCAATTGCTTAGGGATTCTTGGCGGTCAAAGCTAAGAAAGCTGCTTGAGGGCCTTTTTGATCAGTTCTTCCACTGAATGCTTGCCATCAGCCTGCTTCAAAATGCTGTTCAATACCTTCTGCACCCGGATTCGTTGAAAACCCAGTGCTACTAATGCTGATAACGCTTCATCTCTCAAAGTATTGTTTGCAGGAGCTACTGAGGTCGGCACATCCCCACTTTCCTTCAAAATACGGTCTTTCAAGTCCAAAATTATCCGTTTGGCCGTCTTCGGACCAATGCCTTTGACCCGGTTGAAGGTCGCTACATCTTCCGCAACGATGGCCGCCCGAGCCTCCTCCGGACGCATGGCCGAAAGCAATATTCGAGCCGTATTTGGCCCGATGCCCGACACGGAGATTAAATGGACAAAAAGACTGCGTTCCATCTCCTCTGCAAAGCCATAAAGCGTATGACTATCTTCCTTAATATGCAGATAGGTAAGAATGGTAACAGCCTCCTTAGCCTCAATATGAGAATAAGTGTGTAAGCTGATGTTGATGTGATAGCCAATACCCCCGGCTTCCACAATGATGTAGGTCGGATTCTTGTAGGTTATCGGTCCTTTGACGTAAGTAATCATGCGCAGAAATCGGTAAAAATTTCGCTGCGAAGGTACAAAAAATTGATGAGTGTCTATCTTTGCAGCATTCTTTGCCAAATTGTCAATCAATACGACATGAAAGTACTCCTGATCGGCGGTGGAGGCCGCGAACACGCCCTCGCCTGGAAAATGACACAGAGTCCTCTGTGCGACAAACTCTTCATTGCGCCCGGCAACGCCGGAACAGCTACATGTGGCGAAAACATTCAACTGCCCATTGCCGATTTTCCAGCGATTAAAGACTTTGTACTCCAACAAGGCATACAGCTAGTCGTGGTCGGCCCAGAAGCCCCTCTTGTAGAAGGCATGGTTGACTTTTTTCGCGCAGATGAACAGCTAGCTTCCATCCCCATTGTTGGTCCATCACGCGAAGGTGCTTTGCTCGAAGGTAGCAAGGCTTATGCCAAGAAGTTCATGCAAGCCTACAACATACCCACAGCTTCCTACCAAGCCTTTACACAGCCACAGATGGCAGAGGGGCTTGCCCATATCCGGGGACTAAGCCCTCCCATCGTCCTCAAAGCAGATGGTCTGGCAGCAGGTAAAGGGGTCGTAATTTTAGAATCTGTCGAAGAAGCTTGCCAGGAATTTGAGTCTATGCTGGGCGGCAAATTTGGTCAGGCAGGTAGTCGGGTAGTCATAGAAGATTTTCTAGCGGGCATTGAATTTTCAGTTTTTGTACTTACCGATGGAAAAAATTATAAAATCCTACCCATTGCCAAAGACTACAAAAGAATCGGTGAGGGAGATACCGGCCTCAACACAGGTGGCATGGGAGCAGTCTCCCCTGTTCCCTTTGTCGACGAAAAACTCCTACAAAAAGTCGAGGAGCGGATCATCCGACCAACTGTTCAAGGGCTACACGACAAAAACATCGACTACAAAGGATTTATTTTCTTTGGACTCATACAGGTAGGTGACGATCCCTATGTGATCGAATACAACTGTCGCATGGGCGATCCGGAAACGGAAGTGGTCATTCCCAGGCTGAAAAATGATTTGATGGAGCTTTTCATCGCGCTTTCAGAAGGACGGCTTGAGGAACAAAGCATCCAAATAGATGAACGAGCTGCCACTACCATTATGCTGGTTTCTGGAGGTTATCCACAAGCTTACGAAAAGGGGAAAGCCATCCAAGGATTGGCAGAGGTCAAAGACAGCATCGTATTCCATGCAGGCACCAAAATGTCAGATGGAAAGTTGTTGACCAATGGTGGAAGAGTGTTGGCCGTTACTTCTTATGGCAATAATTTTCAGGAAGCCTTGAAACAATCGGGCCTCAACGCCGATAAAATTCAATTTGAAGGTAAGTACTTCCGAAGAGACATCGGGATGGATCTCCAATAATTCGAACCTATGCCATACTCCATCGGGCAAATCATTGAAATACTTGGCTGCCATTGTCCGAATGTGGCAGAAGGTTCCACACAAATTCGACATTTGCTGATCGACAGCCGCCAACTGAGCCTTCCGGATCAAAGCCTCTTCTTTGCCTTGGCCGGTAAGCGCACCGATGGACACCACTTCGTCCCGGACCTTTACAGCGCTGGTCTTCGTCACTTCGTCGTCCGACGAGATTTTGAATCGCTCCACTATCCCGATGCCAACTTCCTGAAAGTCGACAGCCCCTTGCAAGCCCTTCAACAGCTGGCAGCCCATCACCGACGCCAGTTCGACCTCCCAGTTATCGGCATTACAGGTAGCAATGGTAAGACCATTGTCAAAGAATGGCTGTATGAGTTGCTTCGCGACGACTACACCATTGTCCGAAGTCCCCGAAGTTACAATTCTCAGATCGGTGTTCCTCTATCCGTTTGGCAAATCAGCCCCGAGGATGAATTGGCGATTTTTGAAGCGGGTATTTCCAAGTTTGGAGAGATGCCTGCTATTTCGAAGGTTTTGCAATGTGGTATTGGTCTTTTCACCAACATTGGAACGGCACATAATGAGGGATTCGAGTCTGAAAATCAAAAGATTAGCGAAAAAATTCAACTTTTTCATAGCGCGCATACCATCATTTTTTCACTCGATCACACAGCCGTTGCCGAAGCTGTTCAAGCCTTGGAAGGAAAACAGCTATGCTGTTGGTCTAAGAAAAATCCGACAGCCGATCTTTACATTTCCGATGTGCAGTCAAAGGAAAAGTCGACCCTGATAAAGGGGATGTATCGCGGTCAGGAGCAACAAATTCAAATTCCTTTTCGGGATGCTGCCAGTGTGGAAAATGCCATCCACTGTTGGCTGATGCTGCTCTTTTTGGACGTTCCAGCCCAACGCATCCAAGAGCGTATGAAAAGACTTGAGGCGGTCGCCATGCGCCTCGAACTCATTGAAGGGCCACAAAATTGCACCTTAATCAATGACTCGTATAATTTTGATCTCAACGCTTTACAAATCGCCTTATCTTTTGTCGATCAGCAGAGTTATCATCCGCGACGGACGCTCCTTTTGTCTGACATGTATCAAAGTGGACTTTCTAGGGAGCAACTGTACCAGCAGATTGCACAGTTGATTGTCGATTGGAAAATAGACCGCCTTGTGGGCATCGGGCAGGCCATCCTGATCTTGGATAAGCTACTACCTCCTTCGATTGAACGGTCCTTTTTTGATAGTACGGACCAATTTCTTCAGGAATTTCAACAGATTTCTTTTCAAAACGAGGCTATTTTATTGAAGGGTGCCAGACCATTTCAGTTCGAGCGCATTGCCAGGCGTTTGAGCAGACAAGTTCATCAGACGGTCATGGAGGTCAACCTCAGCGCCCTGACCCACAATCTGCATATGTACCGCCAACAGTTGGCCCCTTCGACTCGGCTGATGGTGATGATCAAAGCATCGGCCTATGGCAGCGGAAGTTTTGAGCTGGCCAAGTTGCTGGAAGCGCAGCGAGTGGACGATCTGGCCGTCGCCTATGCAGATGAGGGCATTGAGTTGCGACAAGCTGGTATCCGATTGCCTATTTTGGTCCTCAATCCAGAGGAGAGCAGTTTCGAACAAATATTACATTATAAATTAGAACCAGAAATCTATTCGATGAAGCTATTGCAGCGCTTTATCGAGTTTACCCCGCCTGAGCAAGTTGTTCAAGTTCATTTGAAGCTGGATACTGGTATGCACCGCCTTGGCTTTGAAGCCAAAGACATCGACAGCCTGGTAGCCAGTCTCCGAGGCGCCCCTAATGTGGTAGTGCGTTCCATTTTCTCTCATTTGGCAGCGAGCGAAGCAGACCAACACGACGCCTTTACACAGCGCCAGTTTGATCAGTTCGAGGAGATGTATGAGCACATCAGTCAAGGATTGGGCTGTCAACCCTTGCGCCACATCCTTAATAGTGGAGGGATCGCCCGTTTTCCGCAATACCAAATGGATATGGTCCGTTTAGGAATCGGACTCTACGGAATAGACGGTAGTGGTCTGCTGCAACCGTATTTGCAAGCGGTTCATCGGCTGCGGGCGACCATCTCGCAGATTAAGGAAGTTGAAGCAGGTGAAACGGTCGGCTACAGCCGCAGCGGAAAGGTGGTCCATCCAATGCGCATTGCGACTATTACCATTGGTTATGCAGATGGTTTTCTCCGCAAAGCTGGCAATGGCCGTTTTCGAGTGCTGCTCCATGGAAAAGAGGCGCCGACAGTAGGAAACATTTGTATGGACATGAGCATGATTGATGTGACGCATATCCCACAGGCCCGAGAGGGAGACGAGATACTGATTTTCGGTCCTCAGCAGCCTGTACAACTCCTCGCCGATTGCCTGGAAACAATTCCTTATGAAGTATTTACCAATATTTCTAAAAGGGTAAAGCGACTTTATTTTCAGGATTGACCAATTGCTTGCACAGAGCGTTGCAAAGGTTTTAGCTAAAATTGCTAATTTTGCGGAGTTTTTTTCTATTGAAAATTGTCAACTAAAACTTCAAATTCATACGACCTATGATAAATCGCCTGATTTTGTGGATGATTTGCTTGTGCTTGGGCAGCTTTTCAGCCAGCGCACAGAACGATCCTGTCCTCTTCACGGTGGAAAACACCCCAGTCAACTTATCTGAGTTTAAGTACATTTATTCCAAAACAAATGGCGAAAAAGCCGATTTCTCGGAAAAATCTCTGCGGGAATATCTCGACTTATACGTCAAGTTTAAGCTCAAAGTGCAGCGGGCTCGCGATATGAAGCTCGATACCATCAAGAGCCTACAGAATGAATTGGAAGGCTACCGCAAGCAATTGGCCAACTCTTATCTGGTAGACAAGGAGGTCACAGAAAGACTGGTCAAGGAGGCTTACGAACGCAGCAAAACAGATGTTGACATCAGCCACATCATGATCAGACTGGGTGATGCGCCTAGTCCGGCCGATACATTGCAAGCCTACAAGCGGGCCATGAGCGTACGTAAGATGATCAGTCAAGGGCAATCTTTTGAAGACAATGCCAGTAGATTATCCGATGACAAGGCGACCAAGACTCGTAAAGGGCGTATCGGCTACGTGACGGCCCTGTTGCCTAATGGCTTTTATGCCTTCGAATCAGCAGCTTATAACCTCAAAAAAGGGGAAGTTTCAAATCCTGTCAGAACCAGCATCGGTTACCATCTCATCAAGCGAAATGGGAGCCGTCCAGCTAGAGGCGAAATGGAAGCTGCGCATATTTTTGTCCGGATCGACAATAAGAAAGGCGTAACGGATGCTATTGCCAAGGCGCGAATCGACAGCCTTTATCAGGCATTGCAAGCTGGGGCAGATTTTGCGGCACTGGCTAAAAAGCACTCCAATGATAAAAAGACTGCCAACAAAGGTGGTAACATCGGTTTCTTTGGCATCAATCGCTATGAGTTAAGCTTTGAAAATGCGGCATTTGGCTTGGCCGGTGATGGTGACTACAGCAAGCCTGTCAAGACTCAGGCAGGTTGGCACATCATCAAGCGAATCAGCAAAAAGGGTGTTGAAAACTATGACATTGCCAAAAGACGCCTCCAGACTAGAATACAGAATGACAACCGCTATGCGCTGGCCAAAGAAGCAATGGTCAACCGCATCAAGGAAGAAAATGGGTTCCAGGAGAACACAGAGATGCTCGACAAGTACATCGCAGAATTGGATGAAGAGTTTTTGACGTACAAATGGAAGCCTATTAACGATGAGGCGAAAAAGTCAAAAGAAGTCTTCACCATCGGCGGTAAAGAAAAGCGCACGCTGGGCGAATTCGAATCCTATGTACAACGCGCTTCTCGTCAGCGCTTGCGCGCTGGCAAAAATGCGGTTCCTGCAGCAGTTGCTCGCAAAATTTACCAAGGCTTTGTCGAAGAAAGTGCCATCCGTTTTGAAGAATCCCAACTGGAAGCTAAATATCCTGAATTCAAGGCGTTGATGCGCGAATACCGAGAAGGCATCCTCCTTTTTGAAGCTACCAAAAACCTTGTTTGGGATAAGGCTTCCCAGGATACTACTGGCTTGGCCCAATACCACAATGCCAATAAAGACAAGTATATGTGGGGAGAGCGAGCAAGGTTGAGCATGTATACCATCAATGCGGAGGCAGGCGAGAAAGTGGCTTCCAAAGCTCGGAAGTGTGCTCGCAAGAAAGGACCTGATGCTGTGATGAAGGACCTTGGCAAAAACAAGCAATTCGTAGCAGTACAAGAAAAAACGGTCGAAGAAGGCAAAGAACCCGCCTTGGAAAGCATCGATTGGAAGAAGAATACGATGACAGAGCTGGCTAGAAACCCCAACAACAATTCTTTCCGATTTGTAAAAATCGAAGAAATTTTGCCGGCTACTCCTAAGTCATTAGGCGAAGCAAGGGGATACATCATTGCCGACTACCAAGACTTTCTGGAAAAACAATGGGTAGAATCTCTTCAGAAAGACTACAAGGTCAGCATCGATGAGAAGGTCTTCAAAAGCATGGTCAAATAAATACAATTTCAAAGAAATAACCGCTGTTTTATGTTACGCCATGCATTTTACCTCCTGTTTTTGAGTTTGCTGACCAGCCAATGTCGGCCTGCCGAAGAAGTAGCTGAAAAGGAGGATAAAGTACTGGCTAAGGTACATAACAAAAACTTATACCTCTCCGAATTGGAGGGGTTGCTGGGCGATGACAGCAGCAAAGAAGACAGCCTGCTGATGATCAATGCCTTTGTCGAGCGATGGGTCCGAGAGAGCTTGTTGATGCATGAAGCAGAAAAAAATATCTCCAAAGATCTGAACATCGACCAACTTGTACGGAATTATCGGGCCTCTTTAGTCCGACACAATTACGAAAAACTCCTAGTCGAATTACAGCTGGATTCTATCATTGCGCCGACAGAACTCAACGAATACTATGAAGCCAACAAGGATCAATATACACTTGAAAGTAGCATAGCCCGTTGTTATTTAATGAAGGTACCTTCTCAAACGGAAGGGATTCGGGACTTGGAAAGGTGGTGGAGCAGAAGCTCGAATGAAACGAATTTCAGGAAAATCCTCGAATTTGCCAGTGTACATGCGGAAGTGTACATGCTGGAGGACAGCAGTTGGTACAAGATCGACGATCTGGTAAAAGTATTTCCCAAAGGCAAGGTCAGCTTCAACGATGTTGCCAACAAAAAGGAAATCAACTTTCGCGATGGAGATTACCAGTATTTGATGAAGGTTTTCGAAACGATTCGCAAAGACAAGATGGCCCCTCTGGGTTATCTCAAGAACGAAATCACTCGAATATTGCTGCACAAGCGCAAGATCAAATTACTGGACGACAAAAAAGAAGAAATTTACGAACGGGAAACCCGTCTCAATAATGTAAAAATCTACAATTTCTAAGTATGAGAAAGTGGACGTATTTAGCCTTGTTGTTTGTTGCACTGATTGTTGGAAAGGAGAGCTTTGCTCAAGACCGGCAAATAATCGATAAGGTAATTGGAAAAGTTGGCAACGAATTGATCCTGCTGTCCGATGTCGAAGATCAATTTGATTTGATGCGCCAGCAAAGAGGAACGCTAGAAGATGCTTTCCGTTGCAACATTATGGAAAACCTCTTGGCTCAAAACCTGCTGCTCAACCAAGCCCGGCTGGATTCAGTCATCGTAGCTGATGAGGAGGTCCAAGCTCAATTGGATGCTCGAATCGAGCGCATTTTGGCATATATGAACAACGATGTCAAGCAATTCGAAGATTACTACGGCCAGACGGTCAGTGAAGTCAAGGAGCAGTTTCGGGAAGACCTAAAGAATAAGCTACTGATAGAGCGCATGCGCGCTCAAATTCTCGAAGGCATTACGGTGACGCCCTCTGAGGTCAAAACCTTTTTCAAAAGTATTCCAAAAGATAGCCTCCCCTATTTCAACTCAGAGGTTGAGGTAGGAGAAATCGTCTACAAGCCAAAAGTCAATGACGAACAAAAGGGCATTGCGATGGATTTGCTGACAGACATTCGCAAGCGCGTCATTGAAGATGGAGAGCCTTTCGAAGAATTGGCAAAGAAATATTCGATGGACCCAGGCTCCGGGCAGTTTGGCGGCGATCTGCGCTGGCAACGCCGAGGAACTTTCGTACCAGAGTTTGAAGCGGCCGCCTACAATCTCGAAAATGGCGAATATTCAGGGGTGGTGGAAACGGAATTTGGCTTTCACCTGATTCAACTGCTCGAACGTCGAGGCAACAGCATCCACACCCGCCACATCCTTATCAAACCAGAAATTACTTCCAACGACCTTGAAAAGGCCAGCTTTTTACTCGACAGCATTCGACAACTGATCATGGCGGATTCTCTGAATTTCTCAGCAGCCGTCAAGCGCTACAGCGACGAAAACCAGCAAAGTTTCAACAACGATGGCACAATGGTAAATCCCCAGACGGGTAACTCTTTCTTTGAAATCGGCGACCTCGATCCAGATGTGTACTTTACCTTAGATACCATGACGGTGGGTGAGATTTCGGCACCTTTCGAGTTCCGCCAGCCAACAGGCGAGATTTTCTACCGAATTGTCAACCTCAAATCCCGAACTTCGCCGCACAAAGCCAACTTGAGACAAGACTATTCCAAAATCAAACAAGCGTCTCTAGAATCTAAAAAGAGTACCTACATATCAGACTGGGTTCAACAAAAAATCAACGAAACCTATATTACCATAGACGCATCCTACACTGGCTGTCCCAATTTGCAGGTCTGGAATCAGATGGTTAACAGGCCCTAGCTAAACCTGAGTACGCCATCCAAAAAAGGGTTGATTTCAGAAAGTCTGAAATCAACCCTTTTTCAATTTTAGCAAGGTATCGTATCATTTAAGGATACCATTCTACCAGCTCCTCCTCCTGCGGCCGAAGGAGCCAGAAACTAGCCAGGCCGACAAAGAAGAAAATCAGGAAGAAAAATATTTGTCCTGTTACCATCATCAGTATCACGTTTAGTAGGCTGGCTGCTTCCAAGAGGGCCATTCGAAAAACAAAACCTGTGCGATAATGATCGAATTGCCGATCGCGATCGATAAAGCCCCTAGCTTCTTTTCGATAGTGGTTGCGCATGGCAAACGCCCCCAGAGCCGTGCCTATGACAGCGATTGGCGGAATGAGATAGAAGATGTTTTCTACCACAGCATCCGTGCTGCCCCCTTTATTGCTGATGAGGAGAACGACGGTCAAGCAAAACACCAACTGCCCACCCAATAGTGCCAGGTAGATTTGGTTGATTTGCTGGAAGGACTCCTTGTGGTTAGCTTTAGATGGCATAAAGATTTCCGTTTATTTATTTCACACCATGCATGAGCTTCTTGGTAATGGGCTGGAAGACAAACGCGACGGCTGCAACACCGAATGCGACGAAAGCCAAAATCCAGAAGAAGTAGCTCAAACCGTGTACATCGGCAATTTTATCAATGTTCTCACCAAATTTACCTGCCGACTTGTTTCCAATGGCGATGGCTAGATACCAGATTCCAAACATAAAGGCAATCATCCGCGCAGGTACCAACTTACTGACATAAGACAGCCCTAGAGGCGAAATACACAGCTCACCTAATGTGTGGAACAGATAGACCAATATCAACCAAATGATGCTAACAGAGGCTGTTTTTGCCCCAGGTTCGATCCCTGTCGCACCATAGGCAACAGCCACCATCCCCAGTCCCAGCAAAACGAAGCCGAGTGCATATTTGACGTTGGCATTCGGATTGTAAGGGCTCTCCCACCACTTGGAAAAGAGCGGTGCAAAAACAATAATGAAAAGAGAGTTGAGTACTGAAAACCAAGAAGCTGGAATTTCTGGCTTCGCATTTTGATACTGATCAATCAACATCCAAATGGCAATCCCCCAGATGATGACAAAACTTATTCCCAGAATTATATTGGCCAGTGCATATTTGGCAAAAATCTTTTTGAAGAATAAAAACAGTACCCAGGTAATTACAGCCAAGGGGATCACCGTCATCAAGGTATTGACAACCTTAAAAATTCCGGCAGCTGTTCCTTCCAGCACCCGATCTGTATAATCCCTAGCGAAGATCGTCAACGACCCGGGAGCTTGCTCGAAAATGCCCCAAAAGAAGATGGTCAGAATACCGAAGAAGGTAACTGCCAACATTTTATCCCGCGTAATTTTAGAATACTTCGTCAGTCTGTATCCCAATAAGATCAAGAAGAGAAATACGGCAAATAGGATGACGAAGTTGTTTCCAGATAAGCCAGCAACAGAAAAGTCAAACAAATTATTACCAGAAATCAGCGAAATGGGCTCATTGAGAATCCAAGCCAATCCCAGGCCAGCAGAGACGACAATGGCGCCCACTTGTATGGTACTAAAGGGATTTCTTTTGTCCTCATCTGGTACCTCCACCGTTGTTGTAGTTTGAACAGCAGCCTGCTCGGGCTTTTTCCCAATGTCTCCAAAAATCTGCCGCGTAAACCAAAACTGCAGCAATCCAAACAACATGAAAATACCCGCCAGCCCAAAGCCTAAACTCCAGCCAACTTGCTCGCCAAGGTATCCACAAAGCAAAATTCCAAGAAATGCCCCTGCGTTGACACCCATGTAGAAAATCGTGTAGGCACCATCCTTTTTCTCCGGAACATCTTTGTACATTTCAGAAATGATGGACGTCATATTAGGCTTGAAAAAGCCACTTCCAAAAACGAGGAGGGTCAAACCAAGATAAATAAAGAAATGAGTTTCAAGCGCCATCGAGGCATGGCCCAAGGTCATCAGCAAAGCACCAACCACAACCGCTAGTCGGTACCCAAGTATTTTATCAGCAAAATACCCGCCGATCAAGGTCGACAGATAGACTAAAGCAGTGTAAGTTCCGAAAAGTGCCAGGGCATGTTCTCTAGGCCATCCCCATCCGCCTCCACCACCATCGATAATTGCGGCCGTTAAAAACATCACCAGAAGCGCTCGCATCCCGTAGTAAGAAAATCGCTCCCACATCTCTGTGAAGAACAACACAAATAGCTGTACGGGATGTCCTAGCAGCTGATCTTTGAAAAAATCATTGTTCATAAAAATTGGTTTTAATATTCGTTTGTGGTTGTAGTTGTTTAGAAAAAATTAATGCGCAGCATCGCTGAGTTCAACATCCTCCGCACCGTGAACAAGGCGCTTGAGTGGCTTGAGAATAGCCAAAACCAATAGACCGAAAATGGTACAGAAAATCGCGATGCCCGTGAAAATATTGAATTCTCCCAAGGAGACAGACCACTCTCCCAGCAGTCCAGCCACCTTGTTTCCTAAGCCAGTGGCAGCAAAATAAGCACCCATCATAAAGGCCATCCATCGGGCCGGCGCCAGTTTCGTGATAAAGGAAAGGGCAACCGGAGAGGCACAAAGTTCACCCAACGTATGGAACAGATAGGCCAAGACCAGCCAAATCATTCCAGACTTTTCAATGACCTCTCCTGCATCATTGTACTTGACATCCAAACTGGCTTTGGTCATAAAGAAAAAGCCCCAGCCCATAATGACCACACCTATGGCCATTTTGAATATGGAGGAAGACTCGCGACCCCTGTTGCGCCACCAGCCCCAAAAGAGCCCTACCAAAGTAGCAAAGACGAGTATGAAAATGGCATTGACGGATTGAAACCAAGAAGCAGGGACATTGAAACTGCCCAAAGCTAAGTCGGTCTTTTCATTGGCATAGACATTCATCAATCCGCCGGCCTGCTCGAAGGCACCCCAAAAGACGATGATGATGAGGAAAGACAAATAAGTGACCAGAATGCGGTCCTTTTCTATTTTATTACCATCATTGTAGACAACGATTCCTACGCCGACAGCAAATGATAGACCTATTAAGAGCAAGCCGTAGGACCAACTGGAAATAAGAAAAACAACTAATCCGAGGGCCGCTGTGATTCCAAAGCCAATGAGAGAATTGGAATGCTTGAAAATATCCATGATCAGATTCGGGCGATTTTCTCCTTGCGTCTTTTCTTCCACCACTAAATCGCCGATGCCTATTAAGTATTTTTGTCCAAGGAAATAGGTCAACTGCCCCAGGGCCATCCCGATACCCGCCAAACCAAAGCCATAGTGCCAGCCGATTTCCTGCCCAACATAACCAACGACAATCGCCGACACGGCTGCTCCAACATTAATGCCCATGTAAAATATGTAGAACCCCATATCCCGACGCTTGTCTCCCTTGCCATACAAACCACCAACCATCGTTGAAATATTCGGCTTCAGCGCTCCCACTCCCAGGATAATAAATGCCAGTCCCGTATAGAAAGCCCACAATGCCTCTATCGCCAAAACACCATGTCCAATACAAAGTAAAAGCCCTCCCAACATAACGGCCTTTCGCTGTCCGATGTAGCGATCTGCCAGGATACCGCCGGGAATCGAGGCGACATATACAAACATCGTGTACCAACCGTAGAGCGCATAAGCACTGCCGTCATCCCATCCAAATCCAGGATTTTTGGAAGATGTTTCTTCAACCAGAAATAGGACCAAGATGGCCCTCATTCCATAGTAACTAAAACGCTCCCACATTTCGGTAAAGAATAGGATGAAGAGACCAACAGGATGCCCAAGAAAGGTCTGTTGCGTCGATACATTAGGCGTTTTTGACATATTTCACACAGTTTATTTGCAGATTGATTCCCTCTGATCCATCGGGGATACTCTCCCCCAAAGCGGACTAAAAATAGAAAGTTTGCCTGTAATTTAGTAAAAAAGGAAATTCTATTTTCCCAATCGCATGCTGAGCGCACAAGCGGAAACATCGCTGATCCGTCATTCGGGTGTTAAAATTTCTGAAATAACCGGTATTAAGACCATGCGCAATGCAGCAGCAAGTATTGCACACTGCCGACTGTGGTCAATTCATCAAGCTATCGGGGCGGGGGGCTTGGATGGGATCAACCATTACGACCTTCCAGCCGGTATTGGTTACCATGAATCCGATGAGTTCCAGTAGGTCATTACCTTGATCGCGGGCAGATTGGAGAAGGTCGCTGTTGAGCGCAGCATTTCGGATTTTTTCCTGGGCGCCGCGATCGATCTTTTTGTAATCGTCGCTATTTAAGGGGCGAAAGATAGAAGCTTCGTTGTCAAACTGATCAATATCGTGGTCGATGGCAATGATTTCTGGCTCTGGCAAATTGGCAATTTCAATGGTTTGCCGCGCATTATCAGCTCGGATACTCAGTTTTTCCAGATCGTAGCCGACCAACACCTTGGCACGAATGCGAAGCTTGGCAGCCTTTTTGGGCAAAAGTGCCTCGTAGTTGAAGATCGGTCCAATGAAAAGTGGGACATCCGGCTCGTTGTAGTCGTAATATTCAATAAAGTGTCCTTCTACTGTGATCAACTTAGCAACTTTATCGATTTGCTTGAGTAAAATCTGAGATTGTTCCTCCGGCTTGATATTGTTCAAATAGTTGTAATAACTAGCCACCCAAATCCCGCAAAAGAAGATGAGCAACAATCCAAAAAAGATCAAAGCTTTTTTTATCATACCAAATGCTTGAAGCGCATGGAAATTTCAATACGATCTAAGGTAACCAATTGTAGGGAAAAGAATCGAAACAGCCAATTTGTTCAAAAGAAAAGCCGCAGGAAGGGTACCCACGGCTTATAGTGTATAGTTTTCTCGATGTTTGGAATCCTTAAAATCGGTTTCGGTATCTTGTATAAATTTATCAGTCAATTTTAGCGTCTAGGTCGTAACGGAGGCCCTTGTAGGATTTAAGAACTGCTTTGACAGAACCAACAGATACAGGCGATTCTATGAGCAAAGGTACCCGATTGCCGTCGTCCGACACCCACACACTCATGGTCGTATCTTCGTCAAAAACCTCTCCGGCAATCACCTCTGGGCTGAACAACATGGTATGGAAACGCCCTAAGCCTTTGATCTTTTTGTTTGCAACCTTGCCTTTGTAGCGGACCTTGAGTGGAAAAACTTCCTTGTCCATGAATATTTTGACTGGAAACTCCTCCCCACTTTCAAAATTGTTGAAATCCAGATTGCGGGTGTAATAAATGATCGATAAAATATCGTGCATACAATCTTCCAATTCAAATTCCCTGCGGACACTGTCGTCGGCGGTATTTCCACGCAGCGAAACCACCTTCTTATTACTCTGATCAAAAGTCAGCTTATCGTAAAGGCGGTATTTACCCTCGTGAACATTTCGGATGGACATGCTCGGTAAGAGGCTCTCTTTTTCTACGTAACACTCATAGCTGTCCCTGACTTTGAAGAACCATTCATAAGATGGATAGGTCTTTCCTTTAGCCGCTAAGTAATACTGACGATCGGGTGCTTCCTCCACTGTGAATACCACCTCACCGGCCGACAACCACAGCAAACCCCAGTTGTAATAAAGCTTATAGATGACTTCTTCGCCTGGCTGGAAAGCTTGATTTTCGACAAAACAGGCATCAAATTGCGACCTTTCACCTTCAGAATCGGGCTGCGGCACCACCATAGCTGTCTCTTGTCCTTTGGCATGTACTGCCAAAAACAGTAAGAGAAGAATGCTAATCTGGTGTCGTGTCATGATAGCCCAATGATTGGATTACATTCGTATTAAAAATAAATATCGTACCAATTAACGCGGGGAGTATCAAATTTAGTGTCCACAAACCAAATGTAGCCGCAAGGATGGCCAGCTCATTGAAGCCGTAATACCCCCAAATATGCAGGGCCAGGCTTCCTCTCACGACCAGTCCCAGGAAGGGGGGCAACGGGATGCTTGTTTGAAGCAAAAAGATCGTTGAAATCCCTACCATGGTGGATCCAAAGCCCAACTCCAGCCCAAAAAACTGCAGCAACAGGTAATATTGAACACTGTACACAAAGTAACGCCCCAGCGCCAGCACCAGTGTCTGACTCAATACCTGCCGATCATAAGCCCTCAAAATCGCTACACTTCGGGCAGCCCGCCCCAGGTACTTGGCAAAAGGCAGCTTTTTAACCAAAGGGATCACCAATCCGATGTTGTAAAAGCAAAAAAGCATCAATGTACACAGACAGACACCCATAAAAAACACGCCCCACAGTACATAGCCCTCTAACATCAAATGCTGCTCTGCAAAGAAAACAAGGCCCAAAACGCCTAAACCAATCAGCACCAACAACTGACTGAAGCTCCCAACTAGGGTCGCTACAACACCTTTCCAATTGTCTTTGGCAGGAATAAACAAAATGCGGCCACCATACTCCCCAATCCGGTTGGGCGTAAAAATGGACAGGGTTACACCGCCCAAAACTGCTTGATAAGCACGAAAAAAAGATTGCTGTACAAAACCTCTGGTCAAACAGCGCCACTTCAAAGTTTCAAACCCCCAATTCAGCGGCATTAAAACGACAGCAGCTAACAATAGCCATTGATCGGCTGCCCGCCATTGCTGTACGAAAATATGCCAAATGTCTTCAATCTGTTCTCTGGCAATGATCTGCCTGTGGATGACGTATGCCAACATGAGGAGCACCAGCGCCTTAATCAGCCCATTCACCAGGCGGCTCCGGTTGATAAGGGGTAAGCGGACTTTTGTTGTATTGAGTTGGCCTTTCAAAAGTGGGTCATTGGGTGAACGTCAAAAGAGATACGTGCAAAGTAACGAAAATGTTCGAAGGACCTAGTGCAAGCTAGAATTTACAGCTCCTCGGCAGTTGCGCAGCTTGCATATTCGCTGTACCTTTCGCCAATGGCAAAGCAGATCAAGCGACTGATGGGCATAGACCCAGGAACCAACATTCTCGGCTATGCAGTGATTGAGATCAGAAATCGAAATCCTCATTTGATCGAAATGGGCGTCGTAAAGATGAGCCACCTAAGCTCCCACCACCACAAGCTGAGGCGTATCTTTGAAAGATTGCAAGAGCTGATTCGCTTGCACCGGCCAGACGCCATGTCCGTGGAAGCGCCCTTCTATGGCAAAAATGTACAATCCATGCTCAAATTGGGCCGCGCTCAAGGTGTTGCCATTGCTGCAGGGATGACCATGGGCTTAGAAATCACAGAATATTCTCCCAAAAAGATCAAACAGTCTGTAACGGGCAATGGCAATGCCTCCAAGGAACAAGTAGCAGCCATGTTGTCCAGCATCTTAAAGCAGCCCCTTGATGCTCAGACCTTTGATGCAACCGATGCCCTTGCGGCGGCCATCTGCCTACACTTTCAGTCCGGGAGTAAATTGTCAGGAAAGAAGCGGTACAGCGACTGGTCCAGCTTTTTAAGTGATAATCCAGATAAGATTGCCTAATACTCCTGCGTTAAAAGGAAAAACGAGCATTTCACGGCAGTTGTCGAATTTCCAACAATCTTCGACTAATTTATGTTAATGGTATGGTTTTTAACATTTATATTTCTCTAAAAGGTCGATATTTATAGTACATTCGTTAGAGATGAAAGATCTATTAAAAAAGTATGCTGATAAGTTTTCTGAAAGTTCTTTCTGGCAGAAAACCAAATTTTACGCCCAACAGGCCGGTATCAAAACCGTCTATACGGCATTGCTGCTATTTTATGCTTATCGCCGCAAAGAAACACCTGCATGGGCAAAGCACATCATCATCGGTGCACTTGGATATTTCCTGGCTTTATTCGATGCCATACCAGATTTGACACCCATCATCGGCTACACAGATGATGTGGGCGTACTCGGATTTGGTCTTGTAACGGTCGCTGCATATGTCAATGACGAAGTGCGTCAAAACGCACGGGAAAGAATCAAAAAGTGGTTCGGACAGGTGGACGAAAGCCAGCTCGAAGCCGTAGACAAACAACTCTAAGCCAACCTCAAAAATCCACCTCAAAGCCACTTCTTCAAATATATTGTTATTTTGCCCTCTAGAATTGCATTCTGGTTGCTGACCAGATCGTAGTATGCCAGGGCTTGACAAATGAGAAAAAACTACACTTATGAAGTACGAGGCGCTCAACCCTGAGATGTTCAAGCTCCATCGGAGGCGATTTATGCAACAGCTGCAACCGCAGTCCATCGCTATTTTCAATTCCAATGACCGCATGCCGCGGAACGGCGATCAATTTTTCCCCTTTCGCCAAAACTCTCATTTCTTTTATTTGTGTGGCATTGATCAAGAGAAAAGCGTTTTGGTACTCTTTCCAGACTGTGTCAAAAGTGATTTTCGGGAATTGCTGTTCATTCGCAAAGGCAGCGAAAAACTTGCTACTTGGGAAGGCCAACAACTCGACAAAAGAGGTGCCAGCGAAATGTCCGGTATACCCAAGGTGTATTGGCTGGAAGAAATGGAAGTCATCCTACATGAATTGATCCTGATGGCTCAAAACATCTACATCAATACCAATGAAAACGATCATTTTCGCTCCAAGCTGCAGACCCGCGACCTGCGCTTCGCTCAATCGCTGCGCGAACGCTATCCGGCGCACAACTACCAGCGGGCGCAACCGATACTGAAAAAGCTCGGCATGCTCAAATCTGCCTACGAGCTTCCGTTGATTCAACACGCCATCCAAATCACTGGCCAAGCATTCAAAAGGGTTTGCGAATTTGTCAGACCAGGGGTGATGGAATACGAAATAGAAGCAGAAATCATTCACGAGTTCATTCGCCGACGGGCCAACGGACATGCCTACAGCCCCATCGTTGCCAGTGGTGCCAATGCTTGTGTACTGCACTACAATGACAACAACCAGCGTTGCCACCACGGTGAAGTCCTCCTCCTGGATTTTGGAGCCGAATATGCCAACTATGCCGCAGACCTTAGCCGCTGCCTACCCGTCAGCGGGCGCTTTTCTGAGCGCCAGCGCCAGGTATATGAGGCAGTACTCCGCGTCATGCAAACAGCCACCCAACTCCTGGTACCGGGAATGACTTTGGAAGAATACCACAAGGAAGTCGGCCAATTAATGGAATCCGAACTCATCGGCCTAAAGTTGCTGAGCCGTGAAACCGTCCGACAGCAAAATCCGGATCGCCCTGCCTACAAAAAATACTTTATGCACGGTACTTCCCATCACCTTGGCTTGGATGTACACGATCTGGCCGACCGATATATGCCCATTCAGGCAGGTATGGTCTTTACGGTGGAGCCCGGCATATACATTCCAGAAGAGCAACTGGGCATTCGCCTGGAAAACAACATTTTGGTGACAGATGAAGGGCCGATCGATCTAACGGCAAATATTCCAGTAGAGGTAGAAGCAATTGAAGAGTTGATGAACGCGCAAGTGGCCTACAGCAACGGTTGATTTGGCTGGCTTTTTGAGCTTCCATTCAATATCAAACGACACTGCTACGTTTTAGACTAAAATGCTGTGAAAATGTACCGTTTTACAACTCTTATATCCCTACTTGTCATTTTTTATTTACCATTGAGCGTCCAGGCACAGAAAAGGCTGCTCAAACCTGGCCTCTATCTATCAGAAGAAGCACTTGTCAACGACCAGCCCGACCTCACTTTGGAAGAAGTTGAACTTAAGCAGGGCAAGACCACCAAGAGGAATCTGTACAGCGGGGGCATGGATGCCAATAGCATGGGCCTCAGAAGGTCGAAGGACTTTCTAAACAGCATCAAAATACGCAGAATCAAGCAGCTCGACACTCTGGGAGATGCCTCCATAGATGTTCCTGTCGAAAGTGTGATCGCCATCAGTACCGAAACAGGTACTTATTTCAGGATTGGCGAAAACTTGTTTTGCAAGGCTGGCCTCATCGGTCCACTCTGCCACATCACCAAAGAAAAGTTGAAAGCCCAGCGATACGTTCAACGATCCTACAGAGACCAAGATACCAAGGAAGGAAAAGTTAAATACAAATCCACTCAATATCTTTACAAGCTCAAAACCGGAGAGTTGCTGCCCTTTGACAAAGAGGGTGTTTTCAAGCTCATCGGAGACGATAAAAAATTGCTTGCCCACTACCTCAAGAATACCAAAAAAGAGGAACAGCTTTATCTGTACGTGTTGAAGTACAACGAACGCAATAAATCATAGGCAAGGGAACCAATCGCTCCTCACGAAGGTTGGATTATATTGTGGATAAACATAATAGAAAAATCATTTACTACGTCGCTGCCTCCTTGGATGGCTTCATAGCTGGCCCCAAGGACGACATCAGTGGCTTTGTGCAACAAGGTAAGGGCGTTGAGCAATACATGAGCGACCTACAATCTTTCGACACGGTCATCATGGGGCGCCGAACCTACGAGTTTGGCTATCAATATGGCTTGGAACCCGGCCAGCCTGCCTATTCTCATATGCAACATTATCTTTTTTCCAACTCGCTTTCTTTTGAAAAGGCTGCAGACAGCGTGAAAGTCTGTCCATTGGACATAGAGATCATTCGCCACTTGAAGGCGACGGAAGGCTCCGATATTTACCTCTGTGGTGGTGGCCAATTTGCCGCTTGGTTGCTGGAACACGAGATGATCGATGAGCTGAAACTCAAGCTCAATCCGCTCATCCTGGGTGAGGGCATTCCACTCTTTACAAATTCTAAAAAGGCTTATCGATTAAAGTGGCAGGATACGGCTTCTTTCGAGGATGGTCTGCAAATCATATCGTACAAGATCGAATACTAGTCAATCATCGCTTTTCAGGCTGTTCATCACCTCCTCGATGCGATTGGTCAGTTGCACAAAATCAGCCACAGATAAGCGCTCTGGACGTTGCATAAAAAAGTCTTCCCCGAGCATCTCATTTCCCTTTACAAAAGACTTCATAGTATTGCGCAGCATTTTCCGACGCTGGCTAAACGCCTGCTTCACCACCCGCTTGAACAGCTTTTGGTCGCATCCAAGCTGAAGATCGGCTTTTCGCTGTAGCCGAATCACGGCAGATTGCACCCTGGGAGGAGGACTGAAAGCACTTCTATCAACCGTAAAACAGTATGTCCCTTCGTAAAAAGCCTGCACCAAAACGCTGATGACACCATAGGTTTTGCTTCCCGGCTCCGACACGACTCGCTCCGCCATTTCCTTTTGAAACATGCCCACCAATTCGGGTACCTGTTCTTTGTAGTCGAGCAAGCGAAAAAGGATTTGAGAAGAAATATTGTATGGAAAATTGCCAATTATAGCAAAAGGCTCCCCCTTGGGGAAAAACAGCTGTAAGTCTTGCCGCAGGAAATCCCCTTCGATGATTTGCCCCTTGAGCTGTGGAAACGTCCTTTTTAAGATGGGAACCATATCCCGATCTGCTTCCACAACCACCAACTCGTAAGTTCTATCGAGGAGGTATTGCGTAAGCATCCCTTTGCCTGGACCTATTTCGAGTACTTTCTGGTATTGATCGCTGAGTTGCAGGAGGCCTGCAATGCGATGAGAGATGGATTCATCCTTTAGAAAATGCTGACCAAAAGATTTTTTTGCTTTCAAGTACCTCAAGGATTTGATGGTCAATCCCTCAAGGTACTTGAAAAAACAGGAACCTAAAAATTATCGTCTGAATTCCTTTGCTGCCGCTTATTACGGGCATTCTGACGTCGTTTGGCCATGCGCTTGAGCAGTTCGCGCTTAAAGCGCTTTTCGGTCCGTTTCAAGGTAGCGATCTTCCGAATCGACATCACCTTTTTGAACTCAGCAAAGTATTTCTTCTTCAGTTCAATTTCCTTTTGCTCCAATTCAAATCCACGCAAAATGTAGTCTTCCACCTCCGAATCAGACATTAGCTCGACCTTACGATCCATCTGATAAGTTTTCTTCAGTTCCTCTTGCTCATCCCGCATTTGGTCGTAGATAGGCCAGAACCCCTCAGACTCCGCAGCAGAAAGTTGTAGTTCTTTCTCAAAAAAATCTTTGCGTGCTTTGTTGATACGCGCCTCGACATCCCCATTCCCTTGGGCATTGAGTACAGCACTTGTCGTCAAAAACAAGCTCAATAAGATTAGGATATGTTTCATCGTCATTAATTTTTCTATGCTGTTTAGTGGTTAACTAAAAAAGACTGGCCGCTCAAATTTTTCAGCCTTTATCATACTCAAGTTTCGATTCCTATTTATCAGCCGAGTAAGCGGAGAAGGCCAGGATCGCAACTTGGGTTTTGTTATAGTAATTGTTCCAATTCGGACGCATCCAAATCGTCGATCAAGTCGTCTAAGTATTTATCTAGTTCCTCTGCTTCCAAATCCAGTGTGTTGTCTTGCAGCTCGTCTTGAAAATCACTTTCGGCAAACAACAGCTCGGCATCAAATTCGTCGATGTTGGCCTCGATGTAGGCAGCTATCTCCTGATCGCTAATCTCCTCCTGGGTCTCTGCGATTGCCGTCGGATTTTCTTCAACGGGTGACCGAAGAAAGAAGAAGGTCGCCACAATCACCAAAACCATACTAGCAAAAGCCATTGCCATTCTTGGCTGCAGCAGAGCGGACAGGCTCTCCAGCATCCGATCGATCCAGGAAACACTTGGCGTATCGACCGGTTCGGGAGCCGCTTCTGCCTTCAGGCGCTGCATGATGTCGTCCGGCAGTTGCTCAAAGTAATTGTGTGGCACCCGAAAGGGGTCTTCCTGCTCCTGCTTCATTTTGGATAGTAATGGAGAGATGGAAGACAATTCATCCTTTATTTCTTTCTTATTCTTCATCTTTGATATTACTTGATGGACAACGGGTCTGGCATCAGGCCCCTCCTCCATTCGATTCTGTTCCTCTTAGGTAATTTTCAATTTTCTTAGCAGCATGGTGATAGCTCGCCTTGAGCCCTCCCACGCTCGTTCCCAATACTTCTGAGATGTCTTTGTAGCTCATCTCATCGTAGTATCGCATATGAAAGACAAGGCGCTGTTTTTCGGGCAGAGTAGCCAGGGCCATCTGAAGCATTCGCTGGGCCTTGTCTCCATCAAAGTAGGTATCTGCCTCCAAACGGTTGGCCAACAGAGCCTCTTCGTCGTCCAGCGAACTGGCCGCCTTCCGTTTTTTCTTGTTCAGAAAAGTAATGGCCTCATTGGTTGCAATGCGATACAGCCAAGTGTAAAGTTGAGACTTTCCTTCGAAAGACCCGATATTTTTAAATACTTTGATAAAGGTATTCTGGATCACATCATTGGCATCCTCATGTTCGACCACCAAGCGCCGAATCTGCCAGTAGACCCGCTCTTGGTATTTTTGCATCAATAAGCGGAATCCCTTCTCTAAGGAATCCGGGTTGCCTACTAACTGCAAAATTTGATCGTCGCTAATGTTTTGCACAGATGCTTTCAATTACTGTGTGATTTGATGCTTTGACTAGCATATGCGGCAAAGGTTTAATCGCCACTTATAAATCTATTTTTTCAACGTCATTGATCTTGTCTATTTCAAGGGTCGTTCCATTTTCATCTTCAAAATACATGGGTTTGAAGCGAAAACCCCAGCGGATTTCATCACAAATAAAAGACTTGTTGGCGTGAATCAACTGGTTGAAGGACTCATCATAACCCCTCAGCATGATGATGAACTCTATTTTCATCTGCTCAAGTTCTTCCCTATTCTTTTTGTACAAGGGGCTGTCTGAATCAATGGGATGTACGACCGTCCAATTCAGTGGAAATAAAAATACGCTGCTTCGCTCTAGCTTGAGGGTCTCAAAATGGCGCTTGTTACGACCATTCTTGAGCGGTTCCAGCCAGGT
>JBCCSZ010000070.1:0-27823 GCA_039199225.1 Bacteroidota bacterium | reverse complement strand
GGAAGTTCCAACATAAGCCGCGAAGCGTTTTACCACTTCCTGGTACAAGGGTTTGTATGCAAACTTTTTATTCGCCATATCCGTGGCAAAGATCGCATAGAACCAGCGAGGGATACTCTGAATGGTTTCGGTAGCCTGACCGATGGCACGCAATAGTAGGGCATTGGGTGGTAGGGTTGTCTGCCAAGCAACGTCCAAAGCTGAAGAGGCGCAGTAGAGGTGAGAGCCGCCGCAGATACCACAAGCCCGTGGGGTTACGATCAGTCCTGCTTGAGGGTCTTTCCCTGCCAGGATTTTTTCAAATCCCCGGAACATAGCCGCCTGCGTGTGCGCCCGGGTAACGACGCCATTCTCCATATAGACTTTGACGTCCAGATCACCTTCCACCCGTCCAACAGGAGATATATTAAGTTCTTTTAAAGCCATTTTCTCTTTTATTTTCTTTGCAAAAATGAATTTTATTCAAGTCGCTTATAGTTTCACAACAAATCAGCTTATTTGG
Organism: Bacteroidota bacterium; assembly: GCA_039199225.1. GTDB lineage: Bacteria > Bacteroidota > Bacteroidia > Chitinophagales > Saprospiraceae > JBCCSZ01. Next base: position 27,321 of record JBCCSZ010000070.1, on the reverse strand, counting down.
AAGCTGCCGTAACGGAAGGATGAGAAGGAGTGATCTTGCCGATTCCTGCCTTAAAGTAGTAGAGTAATTTGCTTTCGCCTTCTGGAACTTCCTTTGGCAAGAAGCCCAAGTACTTCATAGTCTTTAGGACACTTCCTTTCTTGAGATCGTGGTGAGGGAAGCCAGGTTCCGTACAACCGAGGCAAGGGTGATTGGCTCTTGTCTTACTGGACTGGCGGTTCCAGAGGATGCGGTTACAACTGGCATGTGTCATTGGTCCGCGACAACCTACTTCATAGAATAAGCAACCATTTCGTTTACCAAATCCGCCATCTAGCTTTTCCGCAAAGCTGCGAACGTTCGGACAACCCGTCTGAACAAAATCGGTGAAGAAGGTCTTGGGACGGTGGTAGTTGTCGATTAACACATCGCCAATACGACCAGTGGAAATAGCAACTAAAATCTGGGTGATCCAGTCGGGATGGGCTGGGCAGCCTGGGATATTGATGACTGGAAGTCCTCCTTTGGAAACGAAGTCGGCGCCGAGAAAGCCCCCTTTCTTCTTCTTGTGAAACTGCATCCCGGTTGATTCACTAGGGTTGGGAGGTACGGCGGGGATGCCGCCCCAGGTGGCACAGTCGCCGATGGCTACAACATATTGAGCTGCATCAGACAGCTCGCGGACCCAGTCCATCATTGGTCGATCGGCAAAGTAGTTCATCTTGCCAGTGCCATTTGGGCCTTCTATTACAGAGCCTTCAAAAACGAAAATATCAAGCTGAGTTTTACCGGATATGCAATCATTCATCAGATCGCTTACTTGATGGCCGATTTCCAGCCCCACTGTTGGATGCCACAATATATTGATGCCGAAATCCACGATCAACTCCACAACAGTTGGTTCTTCTGCATCGAGGAAAGACATTGTGTTGCCGCTGCATGCTCCTCCTTGCAACCATAAGACGTTTGCCATATTGATTAGGTGTTTTGTTATAGATATTTAAAGCAAAATACCATTTGGTAGAAATGGTGATGACCAAATATAATAATAGATACAGCGATTGTAAATGATTTTTAGAAAAAAACACCTAAAATTTAGAAAATAAGACCTAATATAGATTTGGTCTAAATAATTTGCGCACAAACAGCATAATTGCGTGGGGTGTTTGGCGTCTTGACGGGCTATTGTAATTGGCCAGAGACAGCCAATTTTACTTTAGGTTGTGGTAGAGCTGGGTTTTGAAATAGTACATCAGCTTGTTTTCGCCTTCGGGAACTTCCTTTGGGAAATAGCCGAGGTATTTCATGGTTTTCAGGACGCTGCCCTTTTTTAGGTCGTGATGTGGAAAATTCGGTTCGGTACAGCCGAGGCAGGGGTGGTTGACCCGGGTTTTGCTGGATGTCCGATTCCAGAGGATACGATTGCAACTAGCATGGGTCATGGGTCCACGGCATCCGACCTCGTAAAAAAGGCAGCCATCGCGCTTGCCGAAGCTACCATTGATGCGGTGGACGAAAGCATTGACATTGGGACATCCGGTTTGTACAAAATCAGTGAAAAACGTTTTTGGGCGGTTGAAATCATCCAATACCAGGTCGGGCATTCGTCCAGTTGCAATGGCGACCAATATCTGAGTCATCCAATCGGGATGTGCGGGGCAGCCTGGGATGTTGATGATGGGCCATCCACTTTTGGAGACAAAATCGGCACCGAGAAAACCCCCTTTTTGGCTCTTGTGAAATTGCATGCCTGTCGATTCTGTGGGATTGGGTGGGACAGCGATGACACCGCCCCAAGTGGCACAGTCACCGATGGCTACGACATAGTCCGCTACCTTGGCAAGGTCGGATACCCAATCCTTCATGGGCCGGCCGGCATAGTAGTTCATATTGCCGCTACCATTGGAACCAAGAATGACAGAGCCTTCAAAGACGAAAATATTGATTGGTGTATGGCCTTCTACTGCCTTCCAGAGGATTTCTTTAACCTGCTCTCCGATTTCCATCCCAATAGAAGGATGGTAAAGAATTCGAATGCCAAAATCCGTCACCAGCTCGATTACAGAAGGTTGTTCTGCATTGAGAAAAGACATGGTATTGCCGCTGCAGGCACCACCTTTGAGCCAGATTAGGTTAGTCATTTCTGTTGTTGGTTCAAGTTGAAATGCAGGCACTACAACTTGTATGAGCTAATATTTTGATAAGCAAAAACCGCCTATTCCCTCCTGCATAGTAATTCATCAGGAAGGCAACGACCATCCCTAAAGGCATTGACTCGACAGATACCTAAGAATTGTCGGAGGATGTCTGTTCCAAGATCGGTAGGATCAGCTGTTGAAACTCGGCTACTCCTTTTTCAGACAAATAGGGGTATACCTGGTTCCAGATGATTTCTTTAAAATTTCGTTTTTGTTTGGCTTGATCGAGGGTGCCTCGCACGAGGTTTTGAGGTTTCCAAAAGGAGATCAATACCCATATCGCGGTAGCTACTCTTTTGTAAACACCCACTTGGCTTTCTGGCTTGATGATTCCTCTTTGCTGGTTGAAATCGAAGCGTTTATGGATTTGACTCATCATCTTTGAGATGTTGTCCTTGTGGCTGGATTTCTTGAAGGGGAATTGCCTTTCCAGTTCCAGTAGATCGACAAAATAGAACGGGTATGTCTGTAAAAACTGGAAGTATTTTTCGAGCTGGTTGTCGAAATCAATCAGGTTTGGGAAAATCCGGTAGGCAGATAAAATCTCTGAGATAGCGGTCGAAGCTTCTTCGTTGATGGCATCGATGATGGCCTCTTTGTTGCGAAAGTGGTAAGCCAGGTTGCCAACGCTGATGCCAATGTCGTTGGCGATCTGTTGGAGACGCACATTGGCCATTCCCTTTTCATTGAAAAGGCGGATAGAGGCATTCAATATCCTCTGTTTTGTGTTTAAATCTGTCATTGCAATATGTAATAGTTAGCCTTGATTAACCTATCGATCAACTCTGGCACAGCTTAAAATCATCCAGATTGACCTTCAGGGTTCCTCTTTGATCCTTAGCCGCCAACCGTCGCATATACCAGGCACTCAACTCGGCCTTCCGTTTGGAAGTATAACGGGAAATGACCCGCTTAATCAGCTTGTGTGGTTCCTGATAATGAGCAAAAACCAGTTGAATTTCCCACATCCCTTCTCGCTGGATCACCATTTCGATCACAGCCGTATCGCGCAACCACCAATCATCTGACAAGAACTCCATATCGGATTCCTGCCCGGGCTGATCGGTGAAATGCTGGTTGTTTAATAAGTTCAACAACTCATTGTACGCAGCGCTATCAAGCTGAATTTTATGCATCGATCTAACGAGTTATAATGGTTTGTAGTAGCATAACAGTGGCTGGACCATTACAAATTTACTTAAAATAGGGGAGGATTAAAAGAAGAAATCGTAAGGCATCTGTAACATTTGGTCGTATTCGCGCTGTCCCATGTTGGTAAAATACGGAATGAGTAGGTGCCAGACTGTCGCCCGGTAGTCTTGTTCTTCTTGTTTTGGGGATTGACGAATGGCCTGCTGTGTCCACCACAAATCCATGGTCATCCAAATCTGCTGGGCGAGCTTTTCGAACTGATCCTCCTGCCGCGGTGCAATCAATGCACCCCGAGAGGCATTAAAATCGAGGATGCTTTTTAGCTGACCAACCTGCGAGTCGATGTGTTGTTGATGTGCCTGCCCAATGGTCGGGTAAGAGCGTATGATTTCCAGCGTATCCAAATAAAAATAAAGGTATCGCTGTTGGAGTTGAAAGCTGTGGCGAATCAAACGGTCTATGTTATCAAAAAGTGGAACGACCCGATATTGTGTCAGGAGTTCTTGTTGCCTTTTGGTCAATTCCTCGTATAAGGCCAACAAGATGGCTTCCTTGTTGTGGTAGTGATAAGCCAGATTGCCAACACTCACAAAGGCTTCATCTGCAATATGCTGCAGTCGAACATTGACCATTCCCCGCTCGTTGAAAAGCTTAAGCGCTGCGTCCCGTATCTTTTGTTTTGTGGAGCCCATCTGGTGGTCATTTCGATCAGTAGATTGTACAAGTTCCTTCTTTTTGTCAAAATGGACAAGTGTTTGTCCTTTTATCCGCTTGTTGTGCTGGAAAAGAGTGTAAGCTGCCCCTCATTGTGTACAATTTGTTCCGATTGTTGGTTTATCCCAATCAGTTTCTTAATATTGGTCAATAAACGACATTCAAATGAGCGATACTACCATCCGCATAGGCGGCGTCCCCGAGCATTTTAACCTTCCCATTCACCTGGCGCACGAACGTGGCGAATTCAGCAGTCGTTCAGTCAACATGGAATGGACGACCTTCAAAGGAGGCACTGGGCAGATGACCCGCGCGCTGCGCGATGGCGAAGTAGATATGTGTGTGCTGCTCACCGAAGGCATCATCACCGACATTGTCAATGGTAATCCCAGCAAAATCATCAGCGTATACGTACGTACGCCTCTGACTTGGGGCATCCACACCGGGGCGAGCAATTCGCTGAAGTACTACGAAGATATTTACAACCGTCAGTATGCCATTAGCCGCTTTGGCTCGGGCTCCCACCTGATGGCCATTGTGGATGCTATGAGCAAGGGGCAGGAGATCGAGGAAGATCAGTTCGTCGTCATCAAAAATCTCGATGGCGCATTGGCGTCTCTGGAATCTTTGGAGACCGATGTGTTCTACTGGGAGAAATTTACCACCAAGCCCTTTGTAGACGCGGGACAGCTTAGGCGGGTTGGCGAATTTGTAACGCCCTGGCCGTGCTTTGTCGTAGCTGCAACAGACGATATTTTGAAGCGAGAACCACAGAGCGTCATCCGGGCCTTGCGGACCATCCACGATAGTTGTGATCGATTCATGGAGGAGGATTCGGCCATCGAGATGGTCAGCCAACGATATGGTTTGCAATACAAGGATGCAGAACGTTGGTACCACAGCACGGAGTGGGCTATACATGGCTGGGTGAGTGACAAAATGATAAAAAGCGTTGTGTACCACCTCCAAGCGGCGGGAATTGTCCAGGATGGGCAGGAGATTCCAGATTTGATCTGGAAGCGATGACAAGGGTATTCATTAAAAAAGCCGCAAGACATGCTCAGATGTTTTGCGGCTTTTTTAATGCTTCTACTGGATTAGTTGCTAACCCGGCCTGCTTCGTCTTCGATCCCTGTCTTTCGCTTCCGCGACTTGACATTCTGGTTACCAAAGCGATAATTGAGGCTCAGGCTGACCCGGCGGCTGTCCCAACGACCACTTCCTTCGGACACCAAGCCGTTGAACTCTGATATACCGTCCCATCCAGTCTGATAAAAAATATCATTGACGCTTACACGAACGTTGAGCTGGTCTTGCAAGAACTTGCGTTGCAAACCGACGTTCAAGCTCCAGTTGGATTCATATTCAAAGACACCACCCCAGATGCCTGGACCGGAATAGTATCCAGAGATTTCACCCTTTAGGCCCCAAGGCAACGTAAAGGTGTGTTGCTGGTAGATGGAATAGGTAAAAGCTTGGACATCTACGATGGCGCTGTCGCTGTAGAAGACCTGTCCGCCCGTGCTGCTACTATCGGTGTAGCTTGCTTGGTTGTTGAGGTGAGAGGCACTGATGTTGAAGTAGGCATTCCACCATTTGGCGATCTGTACAGGAGCACTGATGTTGGCACTGATAACTGTTTGGCTAGCCAGGTTGTCCCAGGTGATGAAGCCAGCCTTTGGATCCTCTGCATCCGGGCTGATGAGCCGGGTGATCTGATCGGTCGTTTTGCTGTAGCCAACTTTGAAGTTGTATCGGTATTTTAGGGTATAACCCAGTTCGATATTATTGACGATTTCTGGTTGTAAGATGGGGTTTCCGCGTTCGAAGGACAGCTGGCTCAGTTGATTTCGGAAGGGATTCAGAACGTTGTAGTCCGGACGATTGATTCGGCGGCCATAGTTCAGCGCCAGGCTGTGCATAGGGGCTACTTGCCAGGTGAGACCAGCGCTGGGGAACCAGCTCAGGTAGTTGAGCTCGACTGGTGGCTCTTGCTTACTGACTTCAAAAGCCGTCAAGTTACCGACTGCGTCTGTTTGCTCGGCCCGCAAGCCTGCAGAAAATTGCCATTTTTCGTTGATCGACCTGGCGAAGTTGATATAACCAGCGTAGACGTTTTCGGTGTATTTGAAAGCATTGGACTGATTGTTATTCTGCTGTTGCTCCCCTTGTTGTGATACATCGTATACTAAGAAAGTATTGTCCGATACCACTCGGCTCAGCTTAGAACCGAGGCTGATCCGACCGCCAAACAAATTTTGCTCGTAATCGATCTTACCCGTATAAATATCTATATCAGTAGGGGTATCGAAGCTGTTTGTGATCTGTGACAAGTTGACTGTTTCGGTTGCATCGACATATTGGTTGGGTTGAAAGCGGACACTTTCGCGCTCGTAGTTTCCATAATCCAGGTCGACGTTGAGACTGCGCTCCTTATCGCGGAAGCTGTAGTTGATGTTGAAAGAGTTATTGCTGCGTTGGTCATCAGCCGTATTATCTGCAATCAATATGCTGTCGATGTTGGTAGGTGTTTCTTGAAGGGAAAGCTCAATGCGATCGCTGGTATTCTCTGAACGCTCGGCTTCCATACCTCCGATGAGAAAGCCTAATGTATGGTTCTTACCTAGGAAAAAGTCTGTACCGATTCTGTAGTTGAAGTTTTCAAATTCGCTGACCATATTGATTTCCTCATCGAGGATCAGACCATTTTGCTTGCTGAAAAACTTCATATCATCGTAACGTTTACCTATGGCACCACCGAGTTGAGCGAAGACGTTCATTCTCTTGTTGCGGAAGTTTCCATTCAATCCGGTATTGTGAACGCCATAGCGACCTTGACTAGCAGTAACATTGGCAGATCCATTGGCACCATGGCTTTTATCTCTCTTTAGGCGAATGTCTATGATACCGGCATTGCCTTCTGCTTCGTATTTTGCGCCAGGAGAAGTAATGATGTCGATGCGATCAATTTGACTGGCCTGCAGGTTCTGCAAATAATTGCTGAGGTCATCCCCTGTGAGAGGTAGTCGTTTACCATCCACGTACACCAAAACACCCGAGCGGCCCAAAACACTGACATTATCGTTGTTGTCGACCGTGACACTGGGCGCTTTTCGCAAAAGGGATAAGGCATCGTCGCCCACACTGTTGATGGTTCCTTCTACATTGAAAACGGTTCGATCCGGCTTCACTTCCACAATGGCTCTGGAAGCAGTGACGGTTACTTCAGACAACTCGACCGAGGCCGTATTGAATTTTAGGACTCCTAAATCCAATAAATCATCTGCCTTCAGTTCGATGGCTGTTTTTTGAAGATCGGGAAGACCTACGTAAGTGGCGGTCAGGTCATAAGTGCCTGGCTGAATCCCCTGTAATTGAAATAGCCCGGATTCATTGCTGGTTTCTACTTTGACGAGGCTCTTATCTGCACTGTTGTAGAGTGCGATATTGGCAAAAACGACGGCTTCGCCATCGGCCTCCTGTAATTGTCCTTTTATGGTCGCTGTTTGAGCTTGAGCAATAGTTAGCGACAGTAAAAGAAGAGGTGTAAAGAAATATTTCATATTGGCTTTTTGTTAAACATTAGCGATCGGTGGCAAAATTACGATAATCGTACCAGTAGCGTTTTGAATTTCGATGAATGAACAGGTTTAGACTATAAAAACATTAATACAAGGAATGTTCAGGCTCAAGCTTTGATTCTTATTTATGCCACTCTAATGTTTTTGATGGGACGAAGGACAAGTTGCGACATTGTTCTACATCTTCTGTCGTCAAGGGTAGCTGCTTATCCAAAAATGTTAACTTAGGAGGCACTCTTTAACCTTCAACGATATGAAAAAAGCCATGTTTCTGCTAGCCCTCTCCCTTTTTGCTTCTTCTGCCCATTCCCAGAACCAGCGTCCCCGAGACCTAGGACTGAAAATCGGCGTGATGCCGACAGGTGCGAACAACGCAATTACCGATGTGGTAGGCGTACGGGTTGGACAAATGACCCTATCAGAAGGTGAAGCGATTCGAACTGGTGTAACGGCCATTCTGGCCCATGGTGAAGACCACTATCAAAACAAGGTGCCTGCTGCGATTTACATTGGCAACGGTTATGGTAAGCTGGCGGGCTACAGCCAGGTAAAAGAACTCGGCAATTTGGAAACCCCCATCGTGTTGACCAATACCTTGAGTGTGCCGACGGCCAGTAATGCTCTGATCGCCCACTGTTTGGCTCAAAAGGGCAACGAGAATGTCCGCTCAGTCAATGCCGTTGTCGGAGAAACCAACGATGGTTACCTGAACGATATAAGGGGGCGGCATGTCCAGGAAGCACATGTACTCGAGGCATTGGAAAAAGCCTCTTCGGGGGCCGTTGCAGAGGGCAACGTAGGCGCGGGGACTGGGACCATTTGTTTTGGCTGGAAGGGAGGCATTGGTACGGCATCTCGGGTACTGCCCAAATCTTTGGGTGGTTATCGGGTTGGAGTATTGGTGCAAACCAATTTCGGAGGTGTTTTGCAAATAGACGGGGTCCCGGTTGGAGAAGCGCTGGGACAGTATGCTTACAAAGACCCTATTGATCAAAGTGCGGATGGCTCCTGTATGGTTGTCGTGGCAACAGATGCTCCCTTGACGGCCCGCAATCTGGAACGCCTAGCCAAACGCGCTTTTTTGGGACTGGCCAAAACGGGAGGGATTGCGTCCAATGGAAGTGGTGATTACATCATTGCTTTTTCAACGGCCGAAAGCGTTCGGATACGATCGACGGAGAGCAAGCTTCGCAAAATTGAGGTTTTGAAAAACAGCGCGATGTCCCCTCTATTTATGGCGGCGATTGAAGCGACGGAGGAAGCTGTTATCAATGCCCTCTTTGCGGCAGAGACTACCAAAGGGCGCGATGGAAATGAGATCAAAGCCCTACCCAAGCAAAGGGTTTTGGCGCTCTTGAAGGCGCATGGTGCGATAAAGTAATCCACATACATCGGCAGTGAACTGGCTGTGATTTTCTACCGCTGCTGGGTCGGGAATGGGTACTTACTCACTGATCCTCTGGTTGGAGTTTGATGTCGACCAGTTCTATTCTGGACAATTCCCTTAGTTGGCCGGCTTCGTACATCTTTGGCAGGCTGTCGAGTGGGGTATCTGCACTGGCCTTGTAGTTGATGTAGTCTTGAAAGCGGATGCCATCGACAATGCGAGGGTTGTAAGCGGAGCGGAATCTGACGCCACCTCCATTGGTGTGGTACAGATAGGCTAGATAGTCTACCGTGAAATTATTCTTGTGCAGCCAATAATAGAACACATCATCGTGGTCGGTACCACCTCCTTCTTCCTCAAAACGCACCTCCACCTGGTAGTATTCTTGCCCCTTGATGCGAATACTTCCTTTGTTGGTCTTTAAGACAGCGGGGTCTTCCAGTTTATAGGGCAGCATGGCAAAATAGATCACAGAATTGAGGGCATCGCCATAGCGTTTGGCATCTTTCTCGCTCAATGGTTGTCGAACGCCATCGACCATTCGAACAAAGCCTTTGTTGGATAGGGTATCGGAAAATTGTTGGCCTTTTTTCTCAAAATTTTTGGTGTACACAAATTGTTCTCCTCTATTTTTAAAGCCATAAGTAGTACCCCGAAAATCAAAGGAGTAACTGGCCCGATCGTACAAAGAGCCACCGTGCGCTTCGATGGCAGAACGGATCAAGCTATTCTTGGAATCAGCGTTTTTTGCTTTTTGACCCACTTTGGAACAAGCCAATAAACCAAGCGTTAAAAGCAGTAGAATGGAAAGGGTGGCTTTCATGTCAGATTTGCGTTTTACATGTTTGCGCCAACAAAGGTAAAGAAATTCACAACAAATGAAGGCCGGTACATCTTCACAGAACCACTTAAGCTATGGGAGTCAGTTTGCTATTTGTTTTTGTTGTCTTGCCGCTGACCATTTTACTGTTACTCGTCGGTATTTATCGCAAGAGTAGAAAAATTACTCTGATTGGTTGTTTACCATTTTTTCTATTTTGCTGCTTGTTGGGATGGGTGTATGTGGACAGTTACATGCATCGTCTGCACAAAAGGGAAGTCTATGGAACTTATGTTGTGGATCGATCCCAATTTCCGGGTAGGCAGTCCAATTGGCAATACCATCATTTTCGCATGGAGATTGGGCGCGATGATACGCTCAGACTCTATCTGACAGAACAAGATAAGATCATCCGCACCTACAAACGTCCCATTCGATTTGTTCCCATGCGCGTACAAGCATTGTGGCAATTTGATGATTCTGATGCCTTGCCAACACATCACCTAATCGCTGAAACACCAACGCTTTATCGAAAAGGATGGAAATTTTATTATGTTTTCAACTCCGTTCGCTTCCGCAATGTGTTCTTTAAGAAAGGAACCTACAAAAAGGATAGATTTTGAAGAAGAAACTCCGCCAACTAATCGTCGATGATATTTGCTTTGTTTACCTGTTGCAAGAGCGCTTAAAAAGGGACCCAGATACAGAAGAGTTGCAATGGGAAAATGAACTGCAAATTTTTGAGGAAGGCTACCCCAAGCATCCGTTGATCATCATTTTTTTGGCCAAAGACGATTACTACATGGGAAATCCACTGACCAAAGAAATCGTCGAGGGACTCAACCTCCAACTGCCAGGCTTGCTACGCCGCTTGTTGAACTACGGCCTGGAGCAGGGCTGGGATGGCCGACAGCAAAGGATGAAACTATCGAATGGAATGGCCATTCTCAGGTCGCTGGGTTTTGATACTAAGGCTGTCGAGCCGTCGGCGGAGCCTCGTATTTGAGTCGACCATCGTCTTCAATTTAAAGCCTGCGAGACAAACCAATCATGACCCCAATGCTTTGTTGCCTTTCCCGGTAGCCCGCATCCGATTTCAACATGCTACCCAATCCGAACCTTCCCTGAAGACCAAAATTTATCTGGGTGGCCTTGTCGAGTTCAAAATGCAGCTCCAAACGAGTCATGGCTTGCCAAAAGGTGTTTTTGTAGGGAAGCTGGGACAGTGGAATCAAGTTTTCGCTTGTTTGGGCATCTTGATAAGTTTGGCCCGAAAGCGATGAGAGATAGGTGAGCTCAGGACCAACAACCAGGCTCATGCCGAAACGATCTTGGCGATGGAATTGATAGCCTACATATAATGGTAAGGTCCACTGGTTGCTGCGGTTGTAAATCGTTCGGGCGCCGTTTTCTGTTACTTCCACTTCGAGCGCACCCATGACTTCTTCCACGGTCCCATCTTGTCGATTGATGATCTGTACGACTTGATTGCTTTCTATTTCTGTATAAACAAGCTGGTAGCTGTCTGTAAACCGATTGGTTGTTTGACGGTACTGTCCTCCACTTTCCAAAAACCATCGAGGCGTTAGTTGGTAGCGGACTTGCAGGCCGGCCCACCATTGGTCGAGGCCCTCTTCAGCCACTGACCGCTGCTCGGCATAGGCATCCATGAGTGGACTTTCTAGATCGATCTGGAGCCACCTTTTCTCCATACCCCCTTGTACCCCCAGCCACCACCTGCTGGCCTTTGAGTAGCCTCCGGAGGGGGCCAAGGCCAAGGCGTTTGAGTTGCCTTCGGCTTGGCTGGACAGCAGGGGTAACATGGGAATAGGAGATAGGGCTTTGCTTTGAGGAATCGTGGAATTTGTTTCGGATGGCTTAGAAAAATTGCTTTGAAGTTCTGTACTAAGCAAGGGATTATTGTTGGTCGCCAGCGGCATTGCCGGCTTCCTTGTTGTAGGTGTAGCTGTCTTAGTAGTTGTTGTTTTTTGCTTTTTCTGTATGGAGGTTGCAGGAGGAAAAGCAGACCGGGAAGGTTCCACCAATGGCTTAAAATTCCCGGCCGCGAGTCTTTCCTGCTTCTTTAGTTTTGTAAATTCGTTTTTGGAGGGGGTATCAACTGATGCTTGGTTTTTGGAGTTTGATGTTATTACCGATTCTTGGGAAAGGACCGACATCTGTGTGGAAGATGGCGTTCCCAAATGCCAATAGATACCTATGCTGCAGAGCGAAGCAAAGCCCAACAGACAGAACAACAGGAAGATGCGTCGCTTTCTGCGGCTCTGCTTTCGCTGAGCACTCAGTGCTTGCCAGGCAGACTCTGTCTCTAGGGGAGAGGCATAGCCTGTCAATTTGTTCCGCAACGATTTATCAAGCCGATCTTCTTTCATAACTATTTGGCTTTAGTTTTTTTAAAACGGATTTTAGGAGCTTTCTGGCCCTGGCCAATTGCGAGCGAGAAGAACTCTCGCTGATATTGAGCTCTAGGGCAATTTCCCGATGTGTCCATTCTTCAAATACATAGAGGTTTAAGACCTGTCGGTAGCCAGCCGGCAATTGCTGAATGGCCGCAATGACTGTTTCTGTTGGAATTTGCTCGACTAGGTTGTCTTCTACTTCTTCTCCCTCTGGCAGCTCTTCCAGCAGGACGATGTTCAACTGGGATTTTGCTTTTCTAAGGATTTGTAAAATGGTGTTGGTACAAAGGCGGTAGAGCCAAGGCTCGAAAGCCCCCTTCTTCGGGTCGTATTTTCGAATGTTGTCAAAGACGCAGAGAAAACATTCTTGCAAGTAATCTTGTGCATCGGGATCGCAGGCAGCATATCTCCGACAAATCGTCCATACCTTGGGCGCAAACTGGGAAAACAATTCCCGTTCCGCCTCCGGCTTGCGTTGTTGGCATAATTGGACGAGCTGGTTCAACATTACAGTACTTGTTATTTTGAATTCATAAGCTTTAAGTAGTCAATGGTAAGCCTCCCAACTAATTTCGAAGGCTTGCCATTGACAGTGCTTCGTTTACTTTATCAAGCCAGTGAGTCTGGCAAAACCGCCTTGGTAGGTGTTTCCATTTGGCTCGACAACAACCTGGGCGTTTGTAATTTCCAGAACAACAATCTCTCCGCTTTTAGTCCCTAATTCGACCACTTGAATGTCTCCGGTGATACCAAATATAGGGTCTGGATTTCCGAATTGTGTTATGTTGTAAGAAATGGACCAAAGAGGGTTACTAGGGTCTTGGTTCCAATCCAGCATGGTGTATTGGTACGCGACTCTGTCTACTGGATTTTGATTGTCTATGAAGCTAAAGGTGTAGATGTTAGAATTTGGTGTGTGCTCAATTATACAATTGTCTATGAAGTAGGTGTTGCCATTGTACTCTATTTGAACACTCTCTGTGTACTGATTGCCACAGGCAACGATTGTATCTACGTTAACTGTTGGCGAAACTTGGTAGCGAGTAGAATTGCCGAACTCCTGTGCATTTCGGTCGGTCGCAAAGACTTCCAGGTGGGTGGCAGAGCAATTGGGGAGCATACCGAAAAAGCGGCCGTTGGCATTGATCGGTAGAGCAAAGCTCTTTTCGTCACCTTCAAAATGGACAACGCCGTATCCAGATGTTACCAAATCGTTGTTGCAGTCTACCACCGAGCCATACACTAAGGTGAAGCTGCCATTGTTGGCCAAGTTGATTGGGTCAATCTGGCTGTCAGCTGTAAAAGGTCCTATGTTTTGGCTGTGTAGTACGTTGCCACAGTGGTCCAACACTTCGAGTAAGAATGTTTCTCCTTGAGGAACCAAGCCATCGTAGGCGCCGCGGGCGCTGGTAGACTTACATCTTTTATCGCCGTTGCTACGGGTGATACATACCTCAACGATTGGAGCGTATTCTCCCATTCGAACGAAACCATCGATTCGGGCAATTGGAAGAGCAATGTCGCAATTCCAGAATGTAAAGTGGGATACGTCTCCTGTGTAAATGCCATTCTCTAGGGTGGCACTGCCCTCTTCTATCCAAAGACCTTCCACTTCGTCAAAGTACCAGAGTGGAATTTCTGCCGGCGCATTGCTGCTGAGAGATGCAGGGACGGCAACCTTCAAGGTGGCTGGCTTGTTGATTTGCAGCGCTTGACCGTTTTCATCTTCTATTTCAACATTCACCATTCCGAAACTTTCCAGTAGTTGCTCCTCACCTTGAGCATCGCGGGCGGTCATATCGCCGGGCATGTATTCTGCGATGTCATCGTCGGTAGGGTCCAGTGGATGGGCATAAATGGTGACATTGCCGGTGTAAGGGTTGCCGCTGGCATCTACGAAACCACCAGCCTGAAAATCGACACTGCTGCCATTGTCTAGTTGAATACTTCCACCATCAGCACTTGCAAAGCTACCAGAACTGATCCGCTCAATCAATTTTATCTCCGTGCGGACCGTATCCCTTTCTTGTGGAGTAAAGGCATGTACTGTGTGGAAAAAGCCATCTTTTTGTATGTGTATTAATGCTTTGTTGCTAGGCGCATTTCCCTTCAAGAAAAAATAGCCGTTAGCGTCGGTTTGTAACTGTTGTTGATCAAATTCTACAAGTACATTTTCGAGCGGGTTGCCAGCTCGATCGCTAATAATCCCCTGGACGACGGTCTCAATGACGAGGGCCGGTGTCGGTCGCTTTTTGTTGATTTCAACAATCTCTTGGTCTTTTCTGCAGGCACTGAACAAAAGAACCAGGCAAGCGAAGCTGATGATGGAGGAAATTCTCATGGGTATATCTTGGTTTAGTATAACCGAGGTTACAAGTTAATGAATAAATGGGGGCGAGGTACCTTCTACTTGTATTATGCACCAAAGAGTGAAGTGCTGCATGCTCGAAGAAAAAAAATTTTTACTCTTAACGTTTTTTAGCTAGCAAGTATCCACAATTTCAATTATATTTACATTTGTTAAGTAAATGAGTGCGTAGATAAATTTGCCTGTATAATCACTTCATTCAGTTGAAAATGAGTGAGTTAGTGAATGCCTGGAAGGTACGCAGGCTTCTTTCGCTGGATTTTAGGAAGTCATTATATCAATTTTTCAGACTTACTATTTAATTGGATTACTTGATAAGATGATCGAAAGGTATTGAAGAGAATATGGAGCAGGAGCCATGGTTCTCTGAGGAGTATTCGAATTGGTACCTTTTCTTTAGATTGTGTGAAAATAAATTTCTAGAACATGAGTTTACCTTCCCTGGGAGAATTCGAGGAGATGGTGCTGTTGACCGTGGCAGCGCAACACGATCAGGCGTACGGTGTCTCCATCAAAGAAAGTTTGGAAAAAACCTTGGAAAAAAAAGTCAACATCAGCGCCATCCACGTATCGCTCAAGCGTATGACGGATAAGGGGTTTGTGAATGCTCGGTTTGGGGGAATCACCCAGAGCCGAGGTGGCCGTCGGAAAAAGTTTTATGTCATTACCGCTTTGGGTAAAGAAATTCTCGACCGCCAGTATCAAATCCGTGTAAACATTTATCGACAAATTCCCAACATAAGTTTTGGTTGATGAAAAAAGGCCCTCCTGAATTTGCCTTGAAGTTCTTGCGTTGGTATTGCCGTGAAGAATATCTCGATGAGATTGAAGGCGACCTGCTGGAGTTGTACGAGCAGCGGCAGCAGCAAGCTGGTAGCAAAGCCGATGGTGCCTTCTTGTGGGAAGTGTTGTTGCACTTTCGGCCAGAATATATTCGCTCTTTTAGATTTCGACCCTCTTTAATTCAATACGGAATGTTAAAAAATTATTTTAAAACAACGCTGCGTGGCATTGCCAGGCATAAGACTTTTTCATTTATCAACATTGCTGGACTCTCTTTGGGAATGCTCACCTTTCTATTCATTTTTTTGTGGGTGCAAGACGAAAGAGGTGTGGACAATTTCCATGAAAATAGCAGTAGGCTCTACAATCTATACCAGACCGTTTCAGGTCAGGGAAAAGTCCAGGGAGAGTTTATGACTCATTATAATGTTGTCGACAACAAAAGGAATATTCCTCTGGCTGATGTTCGGCAGGCCATACCAGAAATTGAATACCTCAACTTCTATGCAACGGGCTATGAGTTGCCTTGGGGGCATCCGGAGACTTTCCAGATAGGCGACAAGATTCATAAGTTGAAAGGCTCGCGGGCCGGAAAGGATTTTTTCAAGATGTTTGATTTTCCTGTGATTGCCGGAGACCGTGAAGCTCCCTTGGAAGACATCAGCAGCATTGCTATTTCCAAGAGCATGTCGGATTTGTTTTTTGATTCGCCAGAAGAAGCCATTGGCAAGAGCATCCGCTACGAAAATCGACTGGATTTTAAAATTGCTGCAGTATTCGAAGATGTAACCTCCCAGAGTACATTCCAATTCGAATTTTTACTCAATTGGGCTTCCCACATGACTCGGCTCGATTGGGCTTCTAATCGGACTTTAACCACTTTCCAACTTCGGGAATCGGCCGATCCGGTGCAAGTAGAACAGAAGATCAATCGGTTCATGGAAGCCTATTTGGATCCCAACGCAAATGCGAAATACGCCTTCGGGTTGCAGCCTTTTAAGGATCGCTATTTACAAGGCAATTTCATCAACGGCAAACCCATCAGTGGCCGCATTGAGTATGTACAGATTTTTAGCGGGGTTGCACTCTTTATTTTGCTATTGGCCTGCATCAATTTTATGAACCTATCCACCGCGCGCTCAGAGCGACGTGCCAAAGAAGTGGGGGTGCGAAAGGTCATTGGCTCAGCTCGTTCCAACTTGATCTGGCAGTTTATCGGCGAATCGATCATCATGTCCATGATTGCCCTGTTACTAGCCCTACTGGCCATGCGGTCGCTTTTTGCGTACTTCAATGCCTTTACCGGAAAGGAAATCAGCATTCCGTTTTCAGAGCCTTCTTATTGGCTGGTGGCCTTTGGATTGATGCTGCTGACGGGTATAATCGCCGGAAGCTATCCGGCCTTTTTATTGTCTTCCTTCCAACCGATCAAAACCTTAAAAGGTACTTTCCAAAATTCGGGTCGTACCAACTGGCTCCGCAAAGGAATGACCGTTTTTCAATTTAGCCTTTCCATATTCTTGCTGATAGCCGCCTTGGTGGTCTCCCGTCAGACGGGCTATGTGAAAAATGCCCATCTGGGCTACGACCGGGAGAATCTCGTCTATGTGCGGGTAGAGGGGGAATTGGCCAAGCAGCAGAAATACAACCTTTTCAAGCGGATGGCCACTGAGCTGCCTTCTGTCTCCATCGTCGATCGAAGCAGCGAGGCGCCACATGCAATGGGGTTTGTAGTGGACGAACCCATCAAATGGGAGGGAAAACTGATGGACGACAAAACGGGCTTCAAGCCTTCTTCGGTAGGTTATGACTTTATAAAATTGATGAACCTGGAAATTGTACAAGGTCGGGATTTTTCCAAATTGGTTGCAACAGATTCGGCCAGTGCTTTCATTGTCAATGAGGAGGCTGTGAAACAAATGGGGATGAAGGATCCCATCGGCAAGCGGGTGTCCGCATGGGCAAAGGAAGGACGTATCGTCGGTGTGCTAAAAGACTATCACACCCATTCGATGCACGAATCCATCCGACCACTCATCATCGATGTGAAGGAATACGAAAACTTTGGTGTGGTACTCATCCGAACAGAGCCTGGACAAACGGAAAAGGCCCTGGCTGATTTGGAAAAAATTTATCGCCAGATCAATCCAAATTATCCATTTGATTACCAGTTCATCGATCAAGAATACCAAGCCTTGTATGAAAGCGAGCAGCTCGTGGAACGCCTCTCCAATATATTTGCCATCTTAGCCATTTTTGTCTCTTGTTTGGGCTTGTTGGGCTTGGCCATGTATTCGGCAGGGCGGCGGATTCGGGAAATCAGCATTCGAAAAATTCTGGGGGCCTCTGCTCAGCAAATTGTACTCCTCTTGTCGAAGGATTTTCTATTGCTCATCGGGCTGTCTTTTGCCGTCGCCATCCCATTGAGCTGGCTGAGCATGCACAATTGGCTCGAAAATTTTGCCTATCGCATCGAATTGTCTTGGTGGATTTTCGCCTTTGCAGGGCTGGCTGTGATTGTCATCGCCTTTTTGATCATCAGCTCTCAATCCCTTAAAGTTGCCTACAGCAATCCGGTGGACACGCTGAAAGCAGAATGAGGTAAGGGCTGAGACAACTTTTGATAATTATGGGCTTTGGGGGCTGTTCACACGCATTATTTCTATACTTTTGCGGTCTTAATATTGGTTAACCTATACTTTTTGTTACTCAATTTTTCAATCAAACGTAAAATCGCAAGAATGAATTTCAAAAGTATTACCCTCCTCTGCTGTTTGTTTTTGATGGGCCTTCAAATGACCCAAGCACAGGAACTCAAGTTCCCGGATTCGGACAAAAGCCCAATGGATGCTGCTACCTACCCCCGCAACGCAGCCTGGCGCAACTACCTCAGTGGTGATGACAAAAATACACCCATGAAGATCAGAGTACACTACTCTCGCCCCAATATGAAGGGTAGAGTCATTTTCGGTGACCTGGTCCCATTCGGTAAAGAATGGCGCCTGGGTGCTAATGAAGCTACTGAAGTGTATTTTGGCGTGCCGGTCGAAATCGGTGGTACAATGATCAATCCGGGTTACTATACTATGTTTGCTGATGTATACCCTACACAGTGGGTATTGAAGATTTCTTCTGAAAGACACATTGCAGGTGGCCAAAACCGGGACATCTCAATGGACGTGGCTTCTGTTTCTCTTCCAGTTGTTCACACTGCCGAAAGCCGCGAGGCTTTTACCATCGGTTTTCAGGAAGTAGACGACAATCACTGTAATATGATCATGGGATGGGATCGTTCGGAGGTCTCTATGCCCATTAGTTTTGCGCCTGCTTTCATGGCAGGTGATGATGCAAGCCCAATGGACTTGGCACAATACCCTCGCAATTCGCGCATGCGCAACTTCTTGGAAGGTGCTGAAAAAGAGGCCGCTATGCCAAAGGTGCGGGTTGTTTACAGCCGTCCAAAAAAGAAAGGCCGAAATATTTTTGGTGAATTGTTGAAATTCGGTGAGCCTTGGCGCATGGGAGCCAATGAAACGACAGAGATCACTTTTTTTGAAAATGTCAAATTCGGCGACAAAGACATCAAAGCAGGTCGCTACGGCATCATGGTTGTCCCAAATCAAGACAAGTGGGAGTTTGTTGTCCACACGGGCATTCCTTCTTGGGGTACTTTCGGCCACGATCCAAAAAACAACATAGCCAGTGTCACCGTACCTGTTGAAAAGACCGGCAAGGAGATAGAGTCACTGTCTATTTTCTTCCAAAAGAAAAGTGATAACCTGGTGCATATGATCGTTGCCTGGGACCAAACCATGGCACAGGTTCCGATTACCATGAAATAAATGCTTAGACGAATTACTTAGTCCACGATATTAAATTGATTTTCTTCAAGGGGCGATGACAACAATCATCGGCCCTTGTTTTTTGATACCTTCCATAGGCTTTATTGGCAAAATGCATTTTTGCTCCGTTCCACTAATTTTTTTTAAGCTGCTATGTGGAAAACCAATGCGCTTTTGTGAAAATCACAAAGACGTTGCCCGATTTTATTATTAAATTAGCAGCCTTGCCAGAGAATATTAAGGGCTACTATAACCTCCACATCAGAAACTTTTGTCAATGGAACCGACCAAGCACTACAGATTTAAAAAATTATTGGTTGCCAACCGGGGTGAAATCGCCATCCGGATTTTGCGTGCTGCCTCCGAACTGCAATTGCGAACCGTAGCTGTCTACACCTACGAGGATCGCTATTCGCTGCATCGCTACAAGTCGGATGAAAGCTACCAAATTGGCCCCAATGACGAACCGCTTAAGCCTTATTTGGACATTGACGAGATCATTCGGGTGGCCAAGGAGCATCAAGTGGAGGCCATTCATCCGGGCTATGGCTTTCTGTCGGAGAATGTTGCGTTTGCTCGGCGCTGTCGGGAGGAAGGCATCATTTTCGTTGGGCCGGAGCCGGAGGCGATGGAGCAACTGGGGGATAAGGTGATTACTAAGCGCCTGGCGCGCAAGCTCAATATTCCATTGATCGAGGGCAGTAAAGATGCGTTGGTGAATGTGGAAGTTGCGCTGGCAGAGGCGGAAGCGATTGGCTATCCGGTGATGGTGAAGGCTGCCTCCGGAGGAGGTGGTCGCGGAATGCGAGTAGTTTGGGACAAGGAGGACTTGGCAACCGAATACCACGAAGCTCGCCAAGAAGCTCGTACGGCCTTTGGAGACGATACGGTTTTTCTAGAAAAATACATCAACAATCCCAAGCACATCGAAGTGCAGATATTCGGTGATAAGCACGGCAATCTAATTCATCTGTTCGAACGCGATTGCTCGGTTCAACGTCGCTTTCAGAAAGTAGTCGAAGTGGCGCCTAGCCTGACATTGAAGGAGGAAACCCGCCAGAAATTGTATGACTATGCCCTGGAATTGTGCAGGGCTGCAGGATATTCTTGCGCTGGAACAGCCGAATTTCTAGTGGATAAGGAGGAGAATATCTACTTCATCGAGGTGAATCCGCGTATACAGGTAGAACATACCATTACCGAGCAAATCACCGGCATCGATTTGGTACGCTCTCAGTTGCTGGTGTGCATGGGTTACCCCCTCTCGCATCCGACCTTGATGATTGATAAGCAGGAAGACATTAAAATGAACGGCTGTGCCATCCAATGCCGAATTACGACGGAGGACCCGGCGGAAGACTTCAAGCCGCATTACGGCACTTTGATCGCTTACCGCTCGGCCAGTGGCTTTGGGATTCGCTTGGATGCAGGGAGTGCGTATCCGGGAGCAGTTATTTCACCTTATTTCGATAGCTTGCTGGTCAAGGTGACGGCACATGGTCGGACGATGAAGGGAGCGGCTGAACGTTTGCATCGCGCGCTGCGAGAGTTTCGCGTTCGGGGGGTGAAGACCAATATAGACTATTTGCTCAATCTGTTGCACAACGATACTTTCGTGCAAGGCCGGGCAACGGTCAATTTCATTAAGGAAAACCAAGATTTACTGCTGCTGCCCCGCCGTCGCGATCGCGGTACAAAAATTCTCAAATACCTGGCAGAGGTCATTGTCAATGGCAATCCCGATGTAAAATACAAAGACGATCGTCTGACAGATAAGTTCCGGGTGCCTGTGGTGCCGGCCTTCGATGCTTCGGCTGATTATCCGAAGGGGACCCGACAACTCTTGGACGAAAAGGGGGCAGAAGGTTTGTCTCAGTGGTTGCGTGAGCAAAAAAGGGTATTGTATACCGATACGACCTTTCGGGATGCCCACCAATCGCTCTTGGCCACCCGGATGCGCACCTATGATATGATGAAAGTGGCAGAGAGCTTTGGTCGCCATATGGGAGATCAATTGTTCAGCATGGAAGTCTGGGGTGGTGCAACCTTCGATGTATCGCTTCGCTTCTTAAAAGAATGTCCTTGGACGCGCCTGAAGTTGCTGCGCGAAGCCATTCCCAATACCCTTTTTCAAATGCTCCTGCGCGGTTCCAATGCCGTAGGCTATGCCGCTTATCCCGACAATTTGGTGGAGCGTTTCATCGACACGGCTGCAGAAACGGGCGTTGATCTATTCCGGATTTTTGACAGCCTCAATTGGGTGGAAGCCATGAAGGTATCCATCCAAAGAGTCCGCAAAGCTGGAAAAATAGCAGAGGCTTGCCTTTGTTACACTGGTGATATTTCGGATGCCTCCCGTACCAAATTCAACCTACAATACTACATTGACCTGGCCAAGCGGCTGGAAGATGAAGGCGCCCATATTTTGGCCATCAAAGACATGGCAGGGCTGCTCAAACCCCGCGCTGCCGAGTTGTTGATTCCTGCCTTGAAAGAGGCGGTCGATCTGCCCATTCACCTGCATACACACGATACGAGTAGCATACAATCTGCTACCTACCTCAAGGCCATCGAAGCAGATGTCGATGTCGTTGATGTTGCGCTGGCTAGCATGAGCGGCCTGACCAGTCAACCCAATTTCAATGCCGTCGCAGCCATGATGCAAGGACACGAAAGAGGGTCTGAAATAGATGTACAGAAGCTCAACCAGTTTTCCAACTATTGGGAGGCTGTCCGGGCGTATTACTATGCTTTTGAAACGGAATTGCGGGCAGGCTCTGCCGAAGTGTACGATACTGAAATCCCTGGTGGCCAATACTCCAATCTCCGCCCGCAGGCAAGAGGACTGGGCCTGGAAGATCAATTTGAAACGATCAAAGCGAATTACAAAGCTGCCAATGAGCTGTTTGGCGAGCTGATAAAAGTAACCCCTTCCTCCAAGGTCGTCGGTGACATGGCGATGTTCATGACGGCCAACGGCTTGACAAAGGAGGACGTTCTGGCCCAAGGCCATAAGTTGGCATTTCCAGACAGCGTCAAAGCCCTGATGCGAGGTGATCTCGGACAAATTGATGGCGGTTTTCCGGAGGAAATACAGAAAATGATATTAAAAGAAGAAGCGCCTTATACCGATCGTCCAAACGCACATCTGGCGCCCATCGATTTTGATGCAGAGTTGCCGGCCTTTCAAAAAGCATTTGGCGCCCACCAACAATTACACGATTTTATCTCTTACAAACTCTATCCAAAGGTTTTCGAAAACTACAATCAGCACTACGAAAAATACGGAGCTGTTCGCATCCTCCCGACGGCTGCCTTCTTCTATGGTTTGCAACCCAATGAAGAAATTCTGGTAGAAATTGAAAATGGTAAAACAGTGATCGTCCGCTACCTCAATGTGACAGAGCCTGGTGCTGCCGGCAACCGTCTTGTCTTCTTTAAAATGAATGGTCAAACCCGTTCAATTGAAGTCAATGATCGGACATTGGACATTGAGGTTGTACGCAACAAAAAGGCATCTGGTGAAAAGGAAATTGGGGCGCCGCTACAAGGGAAACTGTCCAAAATACTGGTGAAGCCCGGCGATGAAGTTGCCATTAATACACCTTTGTTTATCATCGAGGCCATGAAAATGGAAAGCACCATCACTGCTCCAATTGCTGGCGTCGTAAAGGCTGTACCACTGACGGAAAAATCCTTGGTGGAGCAAGACGATTTAATCGTGTCCCTTGAATAAATACTCCGATTGCTGACATGCAGATTTTATGAACTGATCTTTAATTTAATGTTAAATTATTGTTAACTTTGCACTCAATTATTCCGCTCACGTAGAAAATATACCGTGCAATGAAATCATCAGCAGTAGATAAGCAAAAGGCAGCCATCAAAAAGTTGAAAGATCAGATAGGAGAATTGCGTAAAGCCATCGACAAGAGTAAGAAGGAAGAACGCAAGGCGAAGAAAGTTTATCGGGATAAGCTAAAGGCTTGTCGAGCGCATTTGAAGGAGCTGGAAAAGGAATATAAGCAGTGTAAGAAAGAAAAAAATAAGAACGAAAAGAATTATAAAAAGCTAAAGGAGAAATTAGCAGCTTTGGTAAAAGCGGCTAAGGCAGCCAAAGCGAAGTCTAAAACGGAAGCGAAATCATCCAAAAAGGCGCAGCCTGATAAAACCAAGTCCAAGGCGAAAACCAAAGCGAAGGATAAGCCCAAATCCAAGGTTGCTAAAGTTGTGGCCAAACCAGCGGCAGCAGAGAAGCCAACTGCCAAAAAACCAGCACCGCGCAGCCGTTCCACAGCACCGGCCAGAAAGCCAAGCGTGCGTAAGCCAATCACTCGTCGACCTGCCACCACCAGCAAGCCTCCTGTCACCAGACAAACCAGTGCCACTACCAAGCCCCCGCAGATGCCCGAGGCTCCTACCAAGGACCGTCTACGTCGCATCGAAGGCATCGGCCCCAAAATCGAAGAGCTGCTACACAATTCGGGGATTCCCACTTTCAAAGCACTAGCGGCCGCTCGCATCGCTCGCCTGCGTGCCATACTCGCAGAGGCGGGTCCCCGCTACCGTATGCACAATCCTTCTACCTGGGCGCGCCAGGCCCGCCTGGCTGCTTCCGGCAAATGGGAGGAGCTGAAGGCCCTACAAGGCCGCCTGCACGGAGGTCGCGAGAAAAAAGATTAACGGACCGATCGGACATAAAAAGAAACCTCCCTCACTTAGGAGGGAGGCCTTCCAAGAACTGGTTTCTAAAAAAGGTCCCAGAACAGCGTCTTATCTTGTCACTTGGTAACAAGCAACAGCATAAGAATCCATTGACACGCTCGATCTTATCGAAAATGCCTCTCGTAACTTTAGGGCGCTCAACGGCGCAATAGCTTATACAAATACAGTCGGTGAATGTACCGATCGCCAATCCAGAAACTGCTTCATTATTCGGATCATCGAATCATAAAACCAGATCAGGCAGATGGCTGCCCGCAGAGTTGCGGTTTGTCGGTTTAAGGGATGTTTTTAAAAGGTTGGTTCTTGGTACTCGCACAACGGAGTTTGCTGTCGAGCTGTTTTCAGCACCATCTCGTACTGGCGCTTTATGTTATATCGTGACGATGAAGTATATGTTTCGAACATATTTAAAAAAAATTAAATTTATTCTTTCCCCCAATGTTATCAATGGGCTTCGCCCAGCGATTGAATGCGCTTTCTTTGCAATATTCTTGCAGAAATAGCACCCAATCACCAGGCTAGGCCATTTGCTTTTCCATCAAGTTGGACCGATTACTCTAGGACCGTCATTTTCTTGACAGCTGTGTGTCGGTCGGTTTTCAGCTGGTAGTATAGTACTCCTGCTTGTTGTAGTTCGCTTTGGTTGATAGAAAACTCATTGAAACCTTTTTTGAACAGTCTTTCTTTTCGAAGTATCAGCTTTCCGGATAGGTCGAATACCGTTAGTTCGGCTACACTGCTTTGTGGCAAGTGGAAGCCAATCAGGGTTTCGGCCCGGAAAGGGTTTGGTCGGTTTTGGTAGAGTAAGAAGCGGCTGTCGGCCGTTTCAACTTGTTGTTCGTCAAACTGTAGGGCAATGTTCAGTAAGTCGCCTTCGGCATTGTAACCTTCGGCGGTTGTAAACCGAGAGCCTGCTGTTAGAAAGTCGCTCAGTTGTCCACTTCTCTTCGCCCGGAAACGAATGCGGAACAGCTCCCCGAGCTTTTCCCCCTTGATGGCCTGGGTAGTAGACCAACTAGTGGTAATTGCTCCTTGCTCCAGCAGTTGCAAACCAAAATTGCCTTTGCTCAGTCCCGGAAGTGTTCCTGCTTGGATGTCGTCAAACTCTAGGGCTTCCTGGTCGAATTCAAGGGTGTACTGGTAACCAAACAGCTCGGCATCTTTGGAAAGATGGAACGGTACTTCATAGGTCTGGCCAGCAGTGATCTCCAAGTCGGGTAACTGGAAAACCAAATCACCAACTGCATGGCGGTCTTCACTACCAATCACTTCGTTGGGATTGGCGCTGCAATTGACGTCTCCGACTTTTACTGCAACGAAATTGATGCGCATGTCTCGCTGTAAATCGTTGATGTTATACACTTCTGGGAAAGTGCCGGTAAATGGATCGTCGGAGTTGGGGAAGAGATAATCTGCATCGATGAATCGCCAGGAAGTATTTTCTTGGAAATCCCGATCGACAAACAAGATCAACTTTCGGATTTCCACCAAATCAATGGCTGTAATTTCTCCGTTGCGGTTGGCGTCGGCGGCAATCATTTTGTAAGGAGAGTTGAGTTTTTCAAGCTCCAAAACATGCTTGCTGATTTGTACCAAATCATAGGTCGATACACCGTTGAGCGGCTTGTCATCCTTCGCCGGTTCGATGCTGTAATTGAATCCGGTCGGCACGTCGGAAAAGCGGAAGGTACCATCGGTTTGTGTCACAGAGGAACTTATTCTATCGCCATTCATGGAGACGACAACATTTTCCACCTGCCCATTTTCTTCATCTAAAATCTGACCGGTAATGACAGCCGGAATAGTGGACGGCTTGGCATTGGCGCAGTCACTGTTGGGACCATTCGTAAAGCTGAGGAATGGATCGCATTGGATGCCTTTGCCCGTCAGATCATACACCCATAGATTTACTTGCACTGTTCCATCCACCGATAGATCGCTGCAATCGATCATTGTATCTAATTTGGCCAAGTTCGCAGGCGGATTCAGTGGATCGTTTGGCGCGCTGAAATCTAGCTCTTGGAAGCTGAAAATCAAATTGCTTGTATCACAATTGTCATTGGCGGTCGGAACCATATCGTTGATGGTAATGACGGCCTGGTTGTTGGCATCCAATTCAAAGCTGGCTGGCGGATTGCAAACCAGTGTTGGCGGGTCGAGGTCCTGAACAATGAAAGAGGTTGGACACTGAGCAGCTGGAGCGCCGCCAAAGGCCGGAATGTTTACATTGCCATTGTACGTCGTTGGATACTGTGTATTGTATTGAATGTCTGTGCAATTGAAGGTTACAGAAGCGCCGCTGCCGATACCGGAAATATCCAAAGTTGCACCTACAATTCCGCCTGTGTAGACATCGGTTACTGCTACGTTGATTGGATCACTGCCAAAGTTGACGGCATTGAACTGGTTGACAAAAGTACATGGATCGTTGATGACAACAACCTTCAAGGTGTCGGTGGCGGAGGTTCCACAATCGTCCACAGCGGTGAAGACGACCTCATGGACACCAAAAGGTAGGTCTGCGTTGATGCTGGTGCCAGTACCGCCTGTGAGGACGCCTCCAGGTGTAATGGTGTAACTGACATTGGTTGCATCAAATACATTGGTACAATTGTCTGTGATCGTAGCTGTAGCTGCGTAGTTGGCAGTTGTAGCGCCAGACGTGATCGTGATGGTGTCGCAATCTGGCCGGTCAAACGCAAAGGTCGCAGGGAAGGTGTCCCACACGATGATGGTCTGTTCGCCATTGAGCAAGTTGGGATTGCACCAGGCACTATCTGGCTGGCACCAATCTCTGATTTCCCATTTCCGTAATATCTTCAAACACATACCAGCTCCCAGCTGTGCTGTGGGTCGGTTGAACACCAGTTCTTCTGCAATGGCCGGTACTGCCTTCGAACAGTTGTCATTGGTGATCGTCGGAGCGCCCAGGCTGCCGACATCAAAATTGCAGTCGGTAGCTGTCAGGTAAAGGTCCATATTACCCATCCAAACTGCATCCTCATCTGGGTTGAAAGGATCAAAGTCCTGGATGGTGATGGTTTGTGTAATAATGGCTGGTGTGCCTGAGCCACTTGAAACGGTGATGGTCCGACTGATGGTGCCGGTATTGCAAGTAGCATCCAAATTGAAGGTAGAATCGTAACTGATGATCAGATTGTCCCCACAATTATCGGTAACCAAGGCATCCTGGCCCCAAGTGAAAGGCTGTGGTGTATTGACATTGTTTTCTGCATCGTTGATCGTAATGTTTTCCTGAGCCGCTATGCTGGTCACTACCTTGCCAAAACTGGCCGATAGGTTGCTTGGATCGTAGCTGAAATTGCAGCTGATGGTAATGTCTGGCAGATCATTC
>JBCCSZ010000069.1:0-27828 GCA_039199225.1 Bacteroidota bacterium | reverse complement strand
GAAATATTTATATAACTCTTCAAATTCCGGCTTACTGTAGCCTGTAGTAGCCTTGAATTGGCGAGTACTTTTTATCTGGGTATAATCCATTAGCTAATTTTTAACACAATATACTGATTTTCAGAGTCCAACAAGTCTAATAAATTATAGAATTCAAAGGCAGCAATCAAATCTCCAATAGCTTGAAATAGAACCCCCAAATTATAGCAGAGATAAGTATGTTGAAAATTAAGGTTAGGTAAATGGCGGAGTATACTCTTCCCGTATTCAGCAAATAATACGATTTTGTCATAGTCCTTACCGGAGAAGAAATTATGGTTCGTGTTTTTTGCGATGGCCTTTTGAATTGAATCACTAAGTTCTTGGCAATGCTCTGTTAAAGTCTCTGCATTTTGAAGGCGTACAATTTCTTGAACGACAGGACTACATCGGAAATATTTTAATTCCTTATTAAATTCGATCCAGCCTATTTGAGAGAGACTGATAAGTCTTTTACCTAATTCCTCAATGCTGGGCAACAACTCTTTTAGATGCTTGTAGTCGATGGTTTCTGCAGGTAGGACAGCAAAGATAGAAAGTAGTTGTTTTTCCATTTCATCCAATGGACTGATGTCGTACATTGCAGTAATTATCTCTTCTGGTGTGGCTTGTCGAAAACTGTATTTTTTTTCTTGACTTTGGTAATTTGTACGTATACTGTCAGTTTGACGCAAGGCAAGAACACCATTGTTTTGTAGGTCTTGCAAGAGGTCTTTTAAGTGATATCCTTTTTCCAGGACGTTGTTAAAATTACTGAGGTTTTTAGCAAGGATTTCAATGACAAGCGTATTGTATCCCACCGACGCCAGTATTTTGGGTAGAAGCTCATCTTCTGCTTCCTCATGGGCTTCATAGAAGCTCTTAAACAGCTTAATGGCATTATTCTCCTTCAGATGGCCAATCCTATAGCTTCTAGCTTCTTTCAACTGGGTTACCCTGGTCGTTACCAATATGTGTAAATCGGGAAAGCTTCCCAGTAATTTTTGGTAGTCCCTCAAATCATCCAGCCTATTGGCATTATCGATGATGACTAGGCTTGGACCGCTCAAAATATTTAAGTGTTCAACAACTCTTTCCAGCTTTTCTTCCTTGCTCTGGACGCCTTCTAGTGCAACCTCAAGTGGAGCCGCTAAAGTCAAAAGCGCATCTGATATGCTGTCTTCTGTGTAGACCCATGCCAAATGCATGTATTCTTTAAAGTAGGTGTGGTAGTACTGAGATGCCAGGCTGGTTTTACCTATGCCCCCTTCGCCATTGACCAATAAAAGTACGTTACCCTGATCTGCCTTGTCTGAGAATTCTTCACGGATGGTTTTCAACTCTTCCTCTCTGCCCAAAAAGACGACAGGTCGGAATGGTGCCTGTCCAAGTATTTTAGGAATCTTTTTCCCTTCGTAATTGAAGATGGTATTTTGAAAATGATTGTCTTTAAAGTTAACCTCCTTTTTCATCGATTAGAAATTAAAGGTGTTGTTATTGAATTCATTCCCAGTGAAATTTATCTCTTGATCTGCTTTCTTGTCATTCCCGGCTGCCTTCCATTCGTTGTTTTTAAACTGCTCTATTTGCAAGCGTTCCAACTCCTTGTTGAACTGATTCCACAGGTCATCGTCGTTTTTATAACTGGCATAGAAATGCCCAAGGTCGGATAATTTCTTCTTAAACAACTCAAGGCTAGAGCCGCTAGGGACCGCGTCTTGTAAGAAGTATGTAAACACGAATGGCTTTTGCTTAGCTTTGAACGCTCCAAAGGCCGTATCAAATTCCTCGGCAGAGTACATGCCCACCTTATCGCTAGCCAATAAAACGAAGAGGTCTGCCGCTTCGATTTTTTCATTGTATTCATCCTGAGAGCGTCCCTCGGACATCCTCGCACTAAGGTCTTCCCAGACATCTAAATGGAGAAATACTCCCTGCTCAAACCATAACTTGCATTTGCGATATATTTCCAATTCGAACCGCCTCCGCGTATCAACCAACGTATTTGAAGAGGCGAGAAAGAGCTTAATTTTTTTCATACATCTTAATTATGTCCATCGACCGGCAACCTCCTACGCGTCCAATGGACAAAAATACCTTTTGAACACGCTTATTCAAATGCACGACAAGAATCGAAAGGTGAGCGCCAAAGGTATTGACACAAAATTCGACCTGCTGACACATTTACATCGTAAATTAAATGTTTACACGGATAAAATGAAATCTGCTACTTCAAAATTGAGGAAAATCTAAGGGTGCTAGGAGGCTTATCCCTGAACTTAGAAACATACCGAGTTAGAACCACAAATTTTAATTTTATGATTTTACAATTCCTTGATTTAGAGGCAGTTGGGAGGGGTTTTAAAATAGAAAACGGACAGCCTTTGAAAGACTGTCCGCTTATGGGTGGAAGACGGGATTTGAACCCGCGGCCTCTGGAACCACAATCCAGCGCTCTAACCAACTGAGCTACAACCACCAGATGCTTTTTCTTAAAGCGAGGCAAATATAAAATAGTTCCCCAAAGATGACAAATTCTTTGGGGAATATTTTTTCGAACTTTTGGGGGCTAGCCCTCGACCTCGTCGGCCTTCAAAGTGAAGGTGCGGCTGACGGGATTGAGCGGAGCATCTACTTTGTTGCCGTCCTTGTCTACCAGGGTGAGGGTGACAGTATTTTCACCCATCGGGAGGCCCTCGATGTAGTAGGGTTGCCACTTGTCGAGCATATGTTCTTCGCCGTTGATGTCGGCTTTGATTTTGTAGTCGGTGCCTAGGGTGGTATTGACCAGGTAGAAGTCGAGCATGACTTTCTTGGTGGCGGTTTCGCCTACATAGGTGCCTTTGGGGCGGCTGTAAAAGAGCATCGGGTTGGTGATGTCTTTTTCGCCGGCAAAAGACTTGTTGGCGATGGTGACTTGCTTGGCGTAGGAGGCGGCAGTTTCTTTGATGCTTTCGTGGTAAGAGCGAGACAAAAAGGCCAGCAAGTAGTGCTCGCCATCTGGCAATTCGTGCTCAAACTCGTTGGTATATTTGGCCGCGTAGGGGCTGTCGTTTGCAATGAGGTGGATGTGCTGTCCCTTGCCGGAGTTGGCGCACATTTTCTGCTCTGCATCCGGCGTTTGGTTGCCCAGCTTGTACTCGCCATCTTTCAATTTGAAATTGAATTTTCCATCTTTGTAAGACACCGACTCGATGGCCGCATCCGGGTAGGCTTGAGAAGGGGAAAAGGCTGTGATGGTGTACTTTTTGGCAGGAGCCTGTGCTGGCTCGGCCTGCGCTTCTTCGGTCGTGGTTTCTGTTTCTGTGGTAGTGTTCGTGCTTTCGCCGCAGCCAACGAGGAGCCAGCTGAAGATCATCATGGAGAGCAGAAGTCTCATATCGATTTAGATTTAGGTGATTTAATGTGTGGCTAAGTTACGCAATGCCTTTCGAAAAATGGACATTTTCTAGCGATCACTGTATTCTTACCGATTGATAGATGGTCTATCCCAGGGCGAATGAGGCTGGATTTTGTTTAAAAGTCTTTGAATGGTGGAAGTAGGGATGATGTTTTGGGCCTTTTTATTTATCTTCCTTCTTTTCTTCACAACAGAAAACGGGTAAGCCTTATGAATCGTAAAACCAGTTCTAAAATCATTGTGTTACTTGCCATTATCGGTGCAGGATATGTATTGTATGCGATTTTGCCTGCCCTCATCGTTGTAGCTAGCAACCTCCTTTACATGCTCGTGAGCTTGCTTGTTTTTCTCGTCTTGTTGTATGCCTTGATTCGCGGGATCAGGTACCTTTTTTCTTGATTTTCAGGCGGTTGAGTTGGTGAGTTCTGAGGTTGCAATGTCGGTGACGCGCAGCTCTGCCGTTTCCAGTTTTTTTGCTTTGATCCAGTTTAGGAAGGTTTGGATGACCTCGGGGTCCAACCGGCCCCAGTTGTCGGCATTGCCAAAGTGCGGAGCGGTAAGCTCCAAGGCTTCATCGAGCTGGATTTGGCGGTCTCCTTCCGGAATGTACTTGGCCAAGAGATGGGTGGCCTCTTCTCCAAAGTCCTGACAGTACAAAAAGCCCTTTTTGGTGGCTTCCAGAAAGTCTCTGTAGGCGGTTTGATGTTCGGCGATCTTGGCTTCGTCGGCCACGATCAAGGGTGAGTAGGAGTATGGAATTTGATAATCCCGCATTTTGAAGTAGTTCAACTGATGTGCAGATGCTTTGGCTTGGACGCCTTCCCAGTTTAAAAATATCCAGGTGGCGTCGCAGGCTCCCTGCAAAAGGGTATTCCAAATGCCCAGTTTGGCGGGGTAGGTGATGTTCAAATCTCCCTGGCCACCGTCGTTTTTGATCATCTCCCGAACAATGCCGTCTTCGTATCGGGCTTGGTAAGAGCTGTAGGTCTTGCCGTCCAAATCTTTGGGGGCGCCGATGCCACTGTCGCTCAGCACCGCAATGGCACTCAAATCTTCCTGCAAAATGGAGGCGATACCGATCAATTGAAAAGGTTGGCTTTTGGTTCTGTAGCTGATAACGCTTTCGGTGGGGCAAAGGGCAAAGTCTGCCTGTCCCAGTTCTACCTTTTTGGCGGGCGTTATTTGGTAGTTGTCGATGGATGGATCGATGATTTCAACGTCCAAATCGAGTGCTTTGTAAAAGCCTTTTTCCTGGGCCACAAAGAAGCCGATGTGGTTGATGTTCGGAGTCCAATCGAGGGCTAGGCGGAGTTTTTTCATGCTGGAAGTATTTTATCGGCTGTTTGAATGACGGATGATTCAACGGCTTCTTTTGACAATCTTTTTGGTGTAATAACCCTTCTCTGTCCATAGAGCGACTAGGTAGATGCCATCGGCCAAATCTCCAACAAAAACTTGCTTATCGATGTTGCGGCTGGTGGTGATGACCTTTCCAGAAATGTCGTAAATACTGAGCTGTTGGATGCTTTGCTGGCTATCGATGTGGAGGTTTTCAAGCACAGGATTGGGATACAGGTCTATTTGGATGGCTGGCAAGGGCAAGTTTGTGGCACTTGTATTTAGGGTGTCGTCCCCGCATAATCTGGGTTCGAATTGAAACTGGCAATCGGTAGAGAGGTATTCATTGTCGGAGGCCATGCCGTAGATGGTTACGCCCATGGTATTGATGGGCAGAATGGTGGTGTTGCCGCTGTTGATGTTAAACTCCCAGATTTCTCCTACGGCGCTGGTGCCAAACACCTTCCCACCGTCGCATCGATCGGATTGAACGCCCATACCCCAAATCAGGCCATTGACCACTGGAATACAGAAGATATTCGTCAAGGTCTTGTCTGTTAAGTTGAATGCCTTGAGGTAGGGAAATTCCGGAAAGACCAAGCTGCCTCTGTAGATGGTCAGGTCGCCCGGCGTGGTGGCGTTGATCTTTGCCACCAATTCCGTTGTATCATCTTCGATGCTGTATTTATACAATTCCAAGGAGTTGTTGTTGATGGCGTACAGCTCATTTTTATCGCTACAAACCAAAGAGGTGTAAGTGTTGTCGTTTATCCACCTCGGCAGGGTATTCAATCGGGTAAAGCTCCCGTTCTGAATGTCGATCTCTATGATCTCATCGGCGACGATGCCATAGAATTGATTACTTGGCGAAATGGCAATGTCGAATATGGACTTGCCCAGTCCCGAGACGCTGGTGACCAGCGAGATGGTGTTGTCGTCCTTGATTTGGAAGATTTCGTTTTCTGCCGTAGAAATGTAGAGGGTTTGACCGTAGCTGGCTCCCGCAATGGATAAACAAGCCAGGAGCAGGAAAATGCTTCTCTCGATGCGTGTCAACATGCTATTTTTCATATGCCATATATTTCCGCTGTTATTGATGCATTGCCACAATTTAGCCCTAGGCTTTTATATGCCTGTTGTCGAAGTAAAAATCCGCTCCCAGTTGATCCCGTATTGCATCATGTTGTTGTGTTTGGTGGAGAACCAAATGAATAGCGGTTTGCCGACGATGTGGTTCTCTGGGATGTATCCCCAAACCCTGGAATCCTCCGAATTGTGGCGATTGTCACCGACGGCGAAGTAGTAGTCCATCTGGAAAGTGTATTCGGTGGTTTCCTGTCCATTGATGAAAACGCGGCCATTGCGGATATCCAGTTCGTTTTTCTCAAATTCCGTGATGATGCGCAGGTAAGGAGCGATGTTTTGAGGGGTTATGGAGACAGTTACTCCCTTTTTGGGTATCCAAATCGGGCCGTAGTTATCTGTCGACCAGGATTTGCTGCGGGCGTCGTGCGGGAACATGTTGCCACTCATGCCATCCATGATTTCCACATTGATTTGTGATCCCATCGACCGGATGGCCTCGACTTCTGCTTCACTCAGATTGAGCATGTAACCACCATTGACCTTTTGACCATCCGTCACGTTGATGCCTGCATCGTACAGCGCTTGCTCATTGATGGGACTGGCAGAGGTGACCATATAGCGGAACTGCATGTTTTCCGGGTTTTTGACTGGCTGGCCGTTGATGTACAGCTGCCGGTCGATGATTTGCAGGCTGTCGCCGGCGATGCCCACACAGCGCTTGACGTAGTGGTCGCGCTTGTCGGCCGGCCGAGTCACCAGCTCCAGGCCCATACGTTTGATCTGCTGACCCAGGCCTGGATTGCGCCGGATGTCATGTATGGAAAAGGTCCGCCCCGGGTACAAATACACACTGTCTCCCTCCGGATAGTTGAACACGATGATGTCCATATTATCGATTTTCTCAAGGGCCGGTAGGCGCGTGTAGGACAGCTGGGGCTTTTTGAGGTAGGATTCTGTATTCAGAAAGGGAACCCGATTGTGCAGCAGTGGCAGCATGGCAATGGTCTGCGGCAGGCGGATGCCGTAATGCGCCTTGCTCACAAACAAAAAGTCGCCTTGCAGCAGGCTGCCTTCCATCGATGTGGTAGGGATTTGAAAGGGCTCGATGAAGAACATGCGGATAAAAGTGGCAGCAAATACAGCGAAAATGATGGATTCGACCCATTCCCTGGAAGCCGATTTTTGGTAGGGGTTGTCTCTGAGCAGCTTTTGGTATTTGGCTTTATGGCCGCTGGCCTCCGCTTCTTCGAGCTGCTGACGGTATGCTTTTTCATCCAGCAAGACCGTACCGCGGTATTTGCTATTGGGGTCTTGTTTGATCATCCAGTAAAGGACCGGTGGGGCAATGACTGCCAGAACACTTTCTCCAAAGCCGAACCGACCAAAGGCTCGACCAAGATCGATGCAGATGCCGGTGAAAAGGAAGATGTTTACAATCGGGACCAACAACCAAAGGAGCGTGATTTTCTTTCGGCCGATGAGCTCGCAACTGTCCATCAGATTGACAATCGGAATCCAAGCGCGCATGGCGGGTCGGCCAGCCTTTTGGAACAGCCAACTCAGCCCCAGACAAAACAAAAGGTAAGCTGCTAGAAGTACAAGTATAGTCGTCATTTGCTTTCAGTTTATATGTGTCAGCCCTTAAGGCTTCCCCTTTTCGAGCGCCATCAAATCAAATTTGGGAAAATGCATATTGAGCTATTAATTTAAGTTGTAACGTATAAATCGCCATTTACGTGATTCTAAACCGATTTAAAAATCATTGGCAGTTTTTACAGAATCCCTATTCCATCCTTCAGCTCTTTCTCGCCCTTGTGAAAAATCTTCGGGCAGGTTCTCTGAGCTACTGTTTCACAATATTTAAAATCAGTTTTGCATTTGGTATTTTACGGCTGCAGAATAACGAATGTTTAACGAGCCGCTAACACAAGCGTTAAATTACTTAACAATATCCTATATTTGCTCAAACTCAGGCCACCCATAACTAAATTTTTTCCGAAATGATACCGAACGAAGAGATTGAGGAACTCAAAAAAGCGCTGGAAGCTACCCCCGGCAATGCTTATTTGATGATGATGTTGGTACGCAAAATGGCAAAGCAGTCCTATTATGAGGCCGAATTGGAAGCCTTGATACAAGCGGGCCTGCGCCAATACCCCGCCAACATGGAGTTGAAAGAAGCCCTCATTCGGCTGTATTTCAGACAGGAGAAAATATCGGCCTGTATCATCATCGGAGAGGAGTTATTGAACCAAGGGGCGCTGTCCAGCGATTGCAAAGCCATCTTGGCAAAGTGCTATCTGCAGGAAGGGAATACAGAAACAGCACGTGATATTTATCGGGAATTGGTAGGGGAGAATCCGGGCTTTTCGGATGAGACACTCGATAAGGCTTTTCGACTGCGTAACCAACCAACGGGCGAAGAGGAAGACAATAGTGGGCTGTTCAGCAAGCCGGACCTCAACTTTGCTGATGTCGGGGGGATGGAGAAAGTCAAGCGCGAAATCGACCTGAAGATCATCAAGCCTTTGGAGAATGCCGAGTTGTATGCCAGCTATGGTAAAAAGGTAGGAGGTGGCATCCTGTTGTACGGTCCGCCGGGTTGTGGCAAGACGTTTATTGCCAAGGCAACGGCTGGCCAAATCGATGCGAATTTTATCAATATCGGCCTGAATGACATCCTCGATATGTGGATTGGCGAAAGCGAAAAGAACCTGAATCGGTACTTTGAGTTGGCGCGAAATGAAAAGCCCTGTGTGATGTTTTTTGATGAAATAGATGCCTTGGGTGCCAAGCGTTCCGACATGCGTCAATCCGCTGGTAAAAATGTGATCAATCAGTTTTTGGCTGAGTTGGATGGCATTGGCTCAGACAATGAAGGCATCCTCATCATCGGAGCTACGAATACGCCCTGGCACCTCGATCCTGCTTTTCGGCGGCCCGGCCGTTTCGACCGCATCATCTTCGTGCCACCGCCCGACGAGGCTGGCCGCGAAGCCATCTTACGACTGAAAATGGCCGATAAGCCCCAGGAAAACATCCAATTCCACAAAGTGGCCAAGAAAACCAAGGACTTCTCCGGTGCCGACCTCAATGCGGTGATCGACATTGCCATCGAAAAAATTCTGGAAGAGGCCATCCAAAGCGGTACGCCCAAGCCCGTGACGACGGCTGCGCTCCTGGATGCGGTCAAACAACACAAGCCTTCGACGACCGAGTGGTTTACGACGGCCAAGAACTACGCCCTGTTTGCCAACAAATCAGGACTTTACGACGACATTTTGAAATATTTGAAATAACGTTTACGAGCGTCCATAGTTATGATTTCTCCCATTCTCCAACGCGTCGAATTGCTCCTCAGCCAATCCCGCTTCCCGGAAGCCAAGGAGCTGCTGCAAACCCACCTGGCCGAAAATCCGGAGGACTTCTTTGCGCAGTTTTACTTAGCGACCATTCAACTGCAGTTGGGTGAAAAGCAGATCGCCCGCCAGATGACGGAGAAACTACTACTCGAAGAGCCGGAAGCCTACCCAGTCATGGCCTTGGCCGTGGATGTCGAACTGGCCGACGAAAAGCTCGACAAAGCCGAAGACCTGGCCCGCGCTCTGATGGGCTTGTACCCCTTGGAGGCAGGCAGTTTTCTCAAGATGGCTTCGGTAAAATTGCAGCAGCGCAATTACGATCGAGCGCTGGAAGCAGCCAACCAAGCCCTGGCGCTCGACCCGGAAAACATCGATGCGCTCAACCTCAAGATTATGATCGGCGGTCTGCTTGGCAATGAAGATACCCAACAGGCCATTGAAGAGGCGCTGCACATCGATCCCGAAAGTGCTTCCACCATTGCCAACCACGGCATGCAGCTACTCCGGGAGGGCAAGGTACAGCAGGCCCTGGAACGCCTCAAGTACGCCCTGAGTCTGGACCCGACCAACAGCTTGGCCCGCTACGCGATGGCTCAAGCCCTCAAGGCCCGCTTTTGGCCCTACAGGATGTTTTTGAAATACGGGGAGTTCTCCGCTCGCTTGAGTGGACAGTCTTCCTGGGCCATCATCATTGGGGCTTATGTCGTTTATCGAATACTGGCCAAGGTTGCAAATGAATACGAAGCTTTGGCTCCTTTTCTCTATCCGATCATCATTCTCATCGCTTCGCTGTTTTTATTGACCTGGATTCTGGAGCCCTTAATGAATCTCTACCTGCTCAGCAATCCCTATGGTCGTTTGCTGTTGGACGATGACGAAAAGAAAATGGCGCGCTACACGGGTGGCTCGCTGGGTGTTGCTTTGCTGAGTTTTGCACTCTACTTTGCGCTGTCCCTAGAGACTTTTCTGATGCTGGGCGTTTTGGGTGTCGCCTGCATGATCCCGCTCGGTACTTTTCTCAAGCCGACCAAGTCCAAGAACCGTCGTCAGCTGACCTATTTTACGGTGGCGGTGATTCTATCGGGCGTCGTTGGCATCCTCCTCAATCAGGAAATGCTTTTATTTGGGGCTTTTTTCGGCATTTTTATCTACCAGTGGATCATCAATGGGATTATGATTAAGGAAAATGCCCGGATTTTTGGCTCTTGAATGCCTATCTTTGCGGCCTTCTGACAGCGACAGATGAAATTATGGCACAAATCGGTACAGATATAAAGCAGGCAGCAAGCCTTCTGGCAAATGGACAAGTGGTGGCCATTCCCACAGAGACGGTCTACGGCCTATCTGCCAATGGGCTGGACGAATCGGCGGTGGCGCGCATTTTCGAAGTAAAAGGGCGCCCGACAACGAACCCCTTGATTTTACACTTTCCGACGATGGCTGCTTTAAAGCCTTATGTGACCCATATTCCGCCACTAGCCCTGCAACTCGCTCGCCGGTTTTGGCCTGGTCCGCTGACCCTTCTGTTGCCCAAGCACCGCAAGGTACCGCAGATCATCACGGCTGGTTTGCCCGATGTCGCTGTGCGCGTCCCCAATCATCCATTGACCTTGGCGCTGTTGCAACAAACGGCTTTCCCGCTGGCCGCCCCCAGTGCGAATCCCTTTGGCTACATCAGCCCGACCAAGGCCGAGCATGTCGAAAAGCAACTAGGCGATCAGATTCCCTACATTTTGGATGGAGGCGATTGCCAGAGAGGACTGGAATCCACTATCATCGGATTCAAGGGAGATCAACCCTTGATTCATCGATTGGGCGCCATTCCCTTGGAACAGCTGCAGGCAGAAACTCCTGGTGTCGAGTGGGCTTTTCATACCCTTGAGAAGGCCAAGCCACTCACTCCCGGGATGCTGCCTTTCCATTACTCTCCCAAAACGCGCTTGTTATTGGTCGACGATCTAAAAGTGGCTCTCCAAAATCATCCGTATGATAAAACAGGCATCATTTCGCTGAGCCAGCGGGTGGAAGGCATCCCCGACAATCATCAAATTCAACTAAGCTTAGAGGAAGACCTGACAGAAGCTGGCCGCCATCTTTACAAGAGCATGCACCAACTAGATGCCCTGGGGCTGGAGGTGATCCTGGTGGAGCGTCTGCCGCAAGTGGGTCTTGGGAAAACGATGAACGACCGCCTTGCCCGTGCAGCCATGCCCAGGCCGATGGATACCAAGTAAAAAGCTCATCGTCCTCGTTCCTGCTCCAAATAGTTCATCACCAAGTCCCACAGCACCTCATAAGGTACCACCTCGTAATCAATATCGACCGGCATGGAGCAAAGCTTTTCCATATCCTTTTTGGTGCGATAGCGAATGGCGACGGTGTTGAACTGGTAGTGTAAAATTTTCCAGAGCATCTTCAGGAAGATGGCGCTGCGACCACTGACATAGCGTTTGCGATATAGCTCGATGGCGTCTATTTTATCGATGATCTGGCCGTTGTCTTTGCCGAGGTAGTACAAAAACTGAAGGACGAGGATGTTGACATTGTGGCCGGATTTATCTTGAGAGAAGACCGGAACTTCGTTGATGAATTTGTAGAGTTGGAATTTGTCTTCGCTGTAAATCTTACCGATGCGATGTAAAAAAGAGAAATAGCCCCGGAATATCCGAAATTGCTCTGCGACTGTTTTATCTTTGATGCGACTTGTACTGGCGTAGAGTTCTTGCGCTTGTTGATAGCGCCCGCGGTACAATTCCAGGAGAATGTAGTGATACAAAATTCTATAATAGTTGTTAGAACCCTTATTGGTGGTTTCCATCGATTCGAGTATGCACTTATGGGCTTCGTCGAAAAAGCCTTGTTGAATTAAGCGCGGAAGTAGTAATAAATAAAAATTGATCTCTTTTCGAATGCCTTTTTCCTTCAGAAAGCGAATGGCTTCCTGGCAGGTTTGGATGTATTTTGCATTGTCTTTTTGGTAATAGGCATTTAGAATTTGGAGGGTGAAGACAGCGATGCTGATGGCGGCATTGTTGTATTGAAGGTAGGGTTCGATTTCCCCACAAAGCTCTAGTAGTTCGTCTTTCACCTCCTGTTTGGGGTTGATGGTCGATTTGATCTTGCAACTGATGCGGGCATATTTTACCTCAAGCGTCTCTTCAATGTTGGCCAGCTTGGAATGTATAAAATATAGGTCCTCGTATTTTTCGCCTCTTTTGCGGTCGTTTGCGTGGTTGTAGTAATACCACTGAAGAAAGCGGGCCAATTCGGCGGAAAGGCGGTTAAAATCCAGCTTGGCAATCTTCTTAAATGCCCTGCGAATGTCATCGATCTCATCGGCTAGTTTGCCCCTGCGGGCAGCCAGGCGGCCTCTACAGACTATTTCACACGCTTCATCGTACAGAAACTGCGTTTTGTTACGCGGCTTGATAGTTGCTTTTGTAAGCATATGACTTTCTTTGGTTTCTAAAATTCAATAAGTATTTGACAATCAGTTGTATAGGCTCTCTATAGGTGAGTTTTGCGCTCTCAAAATACTCTTTTTTTATCAAAAAAGTGATCTAATCGGGGGCTTGATTTCAAATTAATTTTGAGTGAAAACAGCGACTAAAATGAAATCAAAGTTACTTGGGTACACAAAACACGGTGTTTCCTCTAAACACCTTTCTAAAATTAGAGGAGGAACGACGAATACGGAGCAACAAACAGATGAGGAAGAGGATGCGATCCCAGACATCATCGTTCCGGACATCGTCGAATTTTAAAAGAGAAAACAAGCATGCTCTTTTCCTGGGCTGAAGATTCTCAATAAGCCGGATGTTTTCGGCCTGACTTCCCCAAAATTGGCTAAGAGCAACAAGTCGTTAATGTGTCTTTTTTAACGTGAAGTCAGAATTCAAATTCCGGCATCCAAGATCCCAAAGGATGCTGGAATTTATTTTTAGCCCATCTCTTTCAAGCGATTACACAGCTGGATTTCAGCTAATGTTTTTTGTTTCGCTCCCGATTTTTAAGCAACATAATGAATCCTCCATCGGCTTTCATCCGAAGATTCGACAAAACAATGGTCGGGCTGTCCTTTTTATGCCCCAACGATTGTCGGCTTTGTAACAGAATTCCAGGTTCTTTTGGTGGTTCCATTAACTATCTGTAGCTTGTGCATACTCGCTATTCTGCCGTTTCGTGAAACGCATTATTTTGATCCACACAACTACAGAAAATGAACGTTAAGTCTACCTTTTACTTTCTTTTTCTTGCTGTCTTTCTATGTTCAGCAAGTACCCTTTTCGCACAGGAAAGAGCCCCCTTAGATGTTGCTTTGGACTTTCTAAAGGAGAATCGCAAGCAATGGTACCTCACAGATGCCGATATTGCGGCTCATCGTCTCCGGGATGAGTACACCACAAAACACAACGGTGTGACTCACCTTTACTTCAACCAGCAGTACGACGGCATCGATGTCCGCAATGCCATCACAACCGTCAACGTACTGCCCAATGGACGGGTGCTCCACGTTGGAAACCGGTTTTTATCGGACTTATCCAACAGGATTCGCTCTTCTGAAGCCACACTTTCAGCAGCAGAGGCATTGACAAAAGTGATGGGTTTTTTCAACATCCCTGGCGAATTGCCGCAATTGAAGGAAAAAATCAACGGACATACCTTTGTCTTTGAGAAAGGAGGCATCGCTCTCGAACCTGTAAAGGTCGATTTAGTATACGAACCTCTGGCAGACAAGGTCGTCCGCCTCGCTTGGCGCGTAGAGCTGTACGAACTGAGTGCTCAAAATTGGTGGAATGTTCGCATTGATGCTCAAACGGGCTTGATTCTTTCACAAGACAATCAAGTGATTCATTGCGACTTCGGACCCGGGCAGGACGAGTCTTGCCACGAAGAGCATAGGCATTATACGGCTTTTAGCAATCCAAAAGTCCACAAGCACTTGCATGCGGCCAAAGAAGATAAATTGCTGGTACCCAATTCCTACAATGTATTTCCAATACCCCTGGAAA
The DNA here is from genome assembly GCA_039199225.1 of Bacteroidota bacterium. Lineage (GTDB taxonomy): Bacteria > Bacteroidota > Bacteroidia > Chitinophagales > Saprospiraceae > JBCCSZ01. The sequence continues at coordinate 13,612 of JBCCSZ010000069.1, read as the reverse complement.
GTCCAAATCACGGCGGTCGGTCCTTGATGGTTGATCCGTCCAACCCACTGGCATCGCCCTTCGGTTGGCACGATGTGGATGGGATGGACGATGGGCCGGACTATACGATTACTCGCGGAAACAATGTTCACGCTTATCACGATATTTTCAACCGAAACCAGTCAGCAGGAGATGAGCCTGACGGTGGCGACTTGTTAGAGTTTGATTTTCCATTGGACCTTTCAACTGGTCTTCCTTATACGCAGGTCGAACCGGCCACTGTGAATTTATTTTACTGGAACAACATTATGCACGATTTGTGGTACCAATATGGTTTTGACGAAGCCTCTGGTAATTTCCAGCAAAACAACTACAACCGCGGTGGGGTAGATGGCGATTATGTACGGGCCGAGGCCCTGGATGGCAGTGGTACCAACAATGCCAACTTTGCTACTGGGGCAGATGGCAACCGGGGGAGAATGCAAATGTATGCTTGGACCAGAGACAATCTACCGACCATTGGTTCACCCGAATTGGGAGTAGTTGATACTGCTGGCGGCATCAGCGCCCAATATGCGATGGTTCCTGCTGCCTTTGGTGGGGAACTGCCCGAAATGGCCATCCGCTCCAAAGTTATTTTGGCCAGTGATGATGACGGGACCGTCACAGATGCTTGTGATCCACTTGTCAACGGTGCTGAGATCAGCGGAAATATTGCTATGATTGACCGGGGGAATTGCCAATTTGGGGTGAAGTGCTTGCGCGCGCAGAATGCCGGTGCCATCGCGGTCATCATTTGTAACAACAACCAAGATAACCTGTTCCCAATGGGACCTGGAACCGATGGTGGACAAGTGACCATTCCTGCGGTGATGGTTTCCTTGAACGATTGTAACGTGATGAAAATGACGTTGCCAGACCTCGAAGTGGAGTTGAAAGCTGTAGAATTGACCATCCCACTGCCTGGTCCACGTGGTTTTGACAGTGACTTTGACAATGGTATCATCGTTCACGAATATACCCACGGTATTTCCAACCGCCTGACGGGTGGTCCTTCTACCGGCGGTTGCTTGACCAACTTTGAGCAAGCCGGGGAGGGTTGGAGCGATTGGTTTGCACTGGTGATGCAGACAACTTCCGATGACGTAGGGGAAGTAGGTCGCGGTATTGGAACGTATGCAACCGGTCAGCCAACGACGGGCGGCGGTATTCGTCCGTTCCCCTACAGCCGAAATATGAGTGTTAACCCACATACTTACCAAGACATCAATGGTGTCTCTGTTCCCCACGGTGTCGGTTCTGTATTCGCGGTTATCATCTGGGATTTGTATTGGAATATGGTTGACATTTATGGTTTTGACGATGACTTATACAATGGTGAGGGTGGTAACAATAAGACCATGCAATTGGTACTGGACGGCTTGAAGTTACAGGCTTGCGATCCAACCTTTATCGATGCCCGGGATGCCATTTTGGCTGCAGATGAGGCGAATTACGAAGGCATCCACCGTTGTTTGATCTGGGAGACTTTCGCACGCAGAGGTGTCGGGGTTGATGCTTCTCCCGGCGGAGAAGAGTCTTTTGATATTCCTCAAAATTGTGATTTGGCATTAAAAATCCAGAAGACGGCAGAAGCCACGGTCGATGCTGGCCAGACATTGGCTTATACCATTACAGTGCGCAATGATACAGAAGATACCATGCGCAATGTCATTGTCACAGATCAGCTGCCTGACGGTACAACCTATGTTGATGGATCGGCCAGCTGTGGCGGAACTACGGCTGACAATAATAATGCCCTGACAATTCCAATTGGAACCATGTTGGTGGGTGAAGAAGTAATTTGCACCTACGAAGTAACAGTTGCCGCAACGCCTTTCTCAATGGCTGCCATTGAAGATGGTGCAGAGGATGGTCCTGCTGTCTGGGATATTGCAAGTCCTGTTGGCGATGTTTTCTGGGCAGCAGATAATGCAAATGTTTACGCAGGTGACTTCAGTTGGTATGCACAAGATATTGAGACGGAATCTGATCAATACCTGGCAACAGCGGAGCCCATTAATTTGACAGGAGCCAACCCTGTTCTTTCTTTCTGGCATCTGTACGATACAGAGGCCAACTGGGATGGAGGTGTCGTGGAGATTTCTACCGATGGCGGTGCCAATTGGGATGATCTTGGCGACAACATGGTTCAGAATGGCTACAACAGTCAATTGAGAGTTAATCCCGCCAGTGCCATCAGTGGACGAGAGGCATTCAACGGTCGGAGCGGCGGCTACATTCAAACAATTATTGATCTGGCCAGCTACTCTGGTAATGAGATTTTGTTCCGCTTCCGTTTTGCAACAGATGGTGCTTCCGGCGCAGACGGTTGGTACATAGACGAGGTAGTCCTTTTCAACGATTTCTATGTGATTACAAATCAAGCCTGCCTAACGGCGGATGGCAACGAAGAAGTCTGTACAACCTTCAGTACTGCCGTTCTGGGCGAGGAAATGTCTACGTCTACCAATGACCTCAGCAACCAGCTAGAAGTCGTAGTGGCTCCGAATCCAACAAAAGCTCGTGTTAATCTGAGTTTGCGTGCGCTGAACGACGGTCCGGCCAACATCAGCATCAGTGGTATTGATGGTCGCCTGTTGCAGACCATACAGACAGACCGTTCGAACGGTAACTTTGAACTGGATTTGTCCAGTCTAGGACAGGGTCTATACATCCTGCAAGTCCAAACAGATGGCGCCAAAGTCATCAAAAAGGTGGTTGTTCAATAAACCAATCCATTTTTTACTATACAGGTTAGGTACGATTCTGGATTTCCGAGTAGGAGGTCCAGAATCGTTTTTTTAGCCATTAGGTATTATTTTCCCTCTAATATTAGCGTTTTTTCATATAATTAGGTATACAAACCCTACAATTAGGTATTCCGTTTTCATTAGCTATTAGGTAGTAGAAAGCCAGATTTAGGTATTTATTTGGAATTGATCTAAATAAGCTTGTGTCTCAGAGCTTCACATTATAGTTTTGTGCTATTCCTTTTCACGGACAAATAATGTTGAAAAAATGAAGACAATCTTTACACTTACCTTTCTTTTCTCTGTGTGCTTTATGATGAGCGCACAAACAACGGTCACTGAGCAAGTGTCCATTGGGCCTGGTTACAACCAGCACACTTACTACAACTTAGAAGATGGATCGACTCTTTCTTACGATCACACGATCTGGGACATTGCTTTTGGTGTCGAGGGACAGTCGTTCTCCGTTTTCGTCAATGAGGGCGTTGGTTCCTCTATGAGTGGCGCATTGCCAGAGGTGGCTCTTTTTGAGGCCCTGGATACGGATTTTGCGACAGTCGATACCGCAGGCATGCTTCGCATTTACAACGATGAGGTTTCCTGGGCCGAGGGCGCTTTTAACCACGTCAAGGTAGACGGCGATCCATTGGATTTGGGTTGGGGAAGCTACGACCCTCGTTCCAACCAAGTGAATAGCACCCGCCTTTTCATCATCAAATTGAGAACGGATGAATTCAAGAAGTTGGAGATTCAATCTCTGATTAGTGGTGTTTACACTTTCCGCTATGCGGATTTGGATGGCAGCAATGAAGTAACTGAAACAATCGTCAAAGCTGACTTTGCAGGTAAGTCACTGGCTTACTACTCCTTTGAGAAGGGAGAAGCTCAGGATTTGGAGCCTGACAGCTGGGATATGGTGTTTACCCGCTATACGACGCCATTGAGCGCAGGCCCTGGTGTTACGATTGATTACCTTTTGACAGGTGTACTTTCTGGCGTCGGTGTAGACGTAGTTCAAGCCGACGGTGTACAGCCATTATCGGTTGATCACGAAGATTATGTCAATGATTACTCAGATACTTTGACCATCATCGGTCACGACTGGAAGAGCTTTGACTTGGGAACTTTCCAGTGGACTTTGCCAATGGATCGGGTCTATTTCGTCAAAACGGCGGCCGGAGCAATCTGGCAGATTCGCTTCATCGACTTTGAAGGTTCCTCCACTGGTGTGAGTACCTTGGAAAAAACTTTCCTTGCACAAACGACCTCTCTCAATAACACCTATGAATATGCGGAATCAGTTGATCTGTTTCCCAACCCTGCCCACGATGAGCTTCACATCGCCTATGATTTGAAATCGAAGGTCTCTCAGGCTACACTCCAAATAGTCAATCCATTGGGGCAAACGATTTCGACTCGTGTCATCGATAACACGGAAGGCTTCCACGTACTGGATTTGAACGTTAGCCATCTGCCAGCAGGTGTTTACCACGCTAGTTTGCAGTTTGGTAACGATCACCTCAGCAAGACTTTTTCCATCAAATAAAAGCCGAATAATAAATTGTCTTTCGTGAAATCCATCTCACTCCTGTTGTTCCTTTTGTTGGCCTTCTCGTGCCAGCAAGGGGAACACAGGACCTCCTCCGAAAGCGGAGTAGCTGAGGCGCCTGCCAAGATTATTTCGCTCAGTGGTTTTTTGACAGAGCTGCTTTGCGAGATGGGGCATAAAGACCAGCTTGTTGGACGGGATGTGACCAGTACTTATCCTGCTGATGTTCAATCTTTGCCCAGCTTGGGCCACATCAGTCAGCTAAACATGGAGGCTGTCCTTGCGCTCCAGCCCGATGTCATTCTATTGGAGGCAGAACAAATGGGGCGTGCCAAGGGGCTGTCTAAGCTGACAGAGGCAGGTATTCAATTGATAAGCGTTCCGACGAGCAAAACTTTGGATAATTCACTTCGGGCTGCGGCCTTTATCCGGGAACATTTAGCGGGTGATGAAGCAGCCATCGGGAAGATACAGGCGCAGATAACGAAAGACAGTTTGGCACTTGCGGAGCAACTGGCAAATCAGATCGAAAAGCCTCGCGTATTATTTCTGTATGCAAGAGGAGCGGGAAGACTGATGGTTGGAGGGCGGCATACAGCTGCTGAAGCCATCATCGAGAAAGCGGGAGGGCAAAATGCCCTTACTTCCTTTGACGACTATAAGCCACTGACCCCTGAAGCATTGGTTGAGGCCGCACCGGACGTCATCTTGATGTTCAAAAGTGGTTTGGCCAGCCTGGATGGGAAAGAAGGGCTTTCACAAATTACCGGTATCAGTCAAACGCCGGCATATCAAAACGACCGCATTGTGGCTATGGATGGCCATTATCTGACGGCTTTCGGGCCAAGAGTAGGTCAAGCTGCGCGGGAGTTAGCAAACAAGATTCACGACAACTGATGAATCTCTCATGAAACTATTAATGAATAAAAAGCTTTTTCTATCACTTCCGAGCCTCACGGCACTGTTGGTTTGCGCATTAGCTGCCAACCTGTTCTTCGGAGCATACGCTATGTCTGCTGGCGAAGTTGCTGCCTCCATCATCGGGCAGGGGTCCGAGCAAGGCCAGTATTTGATACTGAACATTCGCTTGCCACGCATTCTGCTGGCAGCCTTTACGGGTGCTGGCTTAGCGGTCTGCGGTGCGGCCATTCAAGGGCTGTTTCGCAATCCTTTGGCCGATCAGACCCTAATCGGAGTGACCAGTGGAGCTATGTTATTCGCTGTATTGTCCATCGTGTTTATGGGTTCCATATTAGCTGGTTTTACGGAGCTGTTCCGGCAGGCATCTGTTGCCATCTTTGCCTTTATCGGCGGCCTGGGAACCACCTACCTGGTATACTTTTTATCTCGCCGCAAGGGACGCACACAAGTAACGACGATGCTCTTGGCAGGAATTGCCATTTCGGCCTTTGCCGCAGCGATAACAGGCGTATTCATTTATTTATCGGACGATCAACAATTGCGGGACATAACATTTTGGAGTCTCGGCAGCTTTGGTGGCGCCAGTTGGATGCAGTTGATTATAGTGGCGCCCATTGTCAGCATTGGGTTATTATTACTCTACTCTTATGCTCGTTCCTTAAATGCCATTTTATTGGGCGAAGCAGAGGCAGCCTACCTAGGTATTCCGGTAGAAAAAGTAAAAACGAACATCATTCTACTAACAGCTCTGATCATCGGCGTTTGTATTGCTATGAGCGGCATGATTGGTTTTGTTGGTTTGGTCATACCACATTTTTTGCGCTTGCTCAAGGGATCGGATTATCGATATCTATTGAAGGGTTCGGCCCTTGTCGGCGCTGTTTTTCTGGTGTTGGCTGATACCTTGGCCAGAACCATTGTTGCACCGGCGGAATTGCCCATCGGCATATTGACAGCATTGGTGGGAGCGCCTTTCTTTTTATGGCTCTTGTTGCGCTCGCAGCAAACAAAATTTGCTCTGTGATAGACGTAAAAAATATCAGTGTCCGAAAAGGTGGAAGGCGCATACTGGAAGACGTTTCTTTCAACATCAAGCCCGGCCATGTTACTGTTGCGATAGGGCGCAACGGTGCGGGAAAATCTACCTTGCTGGAAACACTTACGGGGCGAAACAAGGTCGATAAAGGTCGCATTCATTGGGATGGAAAAATGTTGAACCAAATGCCACGACCGGAGCTGGCGAAGCGGCGGTCGGTGCTTTCTCAAAATGTCCAAATTGACTTTCCCATTTTGGTCACTGAATTGGTAGAGATGGGCAGTTATGTGGCCAGTGAAACTTTGGTTCGGCAAAAAATCGACAGTCTTGTACGTCATGCCTTATCACAGGTAGAGATGACAGAATTTGCAAATAGAAGTTTTAATACCCTTTCTGGCGGCGAACAAAAGCGCGTGTTGCTGGCCAAGTGTTTGGTGCAACTGAACTGCTGCCACTGGGCGGATATTTCGAAGTACTTATTTCTCGATGAACCAACTGCGAGCTTGGACATTGAGCAACAACATAAATTATTGGCCTTTATCCGTCGTCTGGTGAGGCGGCGCAACATCGGTGTTTTTGCGGTGCTACACGACCTCAATTTGGCAGCTCAATTTGCCGATGAGATTCTAATGATGAAGGCGGGAAAACTACTTGTCAAAGGGCGGCCCGAGGAGGTGCTGACAAGCGATATACTGCAACAAATTTTGGGTGTCGAGGCCATCGTGCAAACCCATCCGGTATATGCTTGTCCGCACATCATACCCTTGGCAGAAAAGCACACACTTGTTCGGGCCAGCTAGTCGACCCATTTGCGGGAAGCCTATTTTTAAAATGGAAATGATCAATCATCTGCAAAAATGTCAAGACATGAAGAAAATAGATTTGCTTAAAAAAGAAATGGCAAAGCTCAAGGCTGAAGAGCCTAAGCTGCGCAATCGCGACCTGGCCCAGCGCCTGGGAATTAGTGAAGTGGAACTGCTTTCGCTTTCTGCTGGCGAAAATGTAACCATCCTAAATGGCGATTGGAAGAACTTACTAAAGGCTTTTCACAAATTGGATTATGTCATGGCATTGACCCGCAACGATCACTGTGTTCACGAACGCAAAGGGGTTTATGATAACATCGAATTTTACAAGGGCGTCTTGAATATGGGCGTGGCGGTGAATCCGGATATTGACCTTCGGTTTTTTATGAATGAATGGCACTATGGGTTGGCCGTTACAATGCCTCGCGGTAAAAACGGTACGCTTTATTCGTTTCAGTTTTTCAATAAATGTGGTGAGGCTGTTCATAAGATTTACTCTACGTCGAAGACCAATATGGATGCTTACCACCTATTGGTAGAGCTGTACAAATCCAACAAGCAGCAACCACTTATCAATGTTGAAAAGCAGCTGCCAAAGGTTGTTACAGAACTACCCGACGAAGAGATCGATGTGTTGGGTTTTCGTCAGTCTTGGATTGATTTGCAGGATACCCACGATTTTTATGGGATGCTTCGAAAGTACAATGTGACGAGACTGCAGGGGCTGCGTTTGGCACCTGCTGGAATGGCCGAGGAGGTGGAGGCACAATCTGTTGTTTCGATGTTGGAAAAGGCAGCCGAGCACAAGTTGCCCATCATGTGCTTTGTTCACAGTAAGGGCTGTGTTCAGATCCATACCGGACCGGTCAAAAACTTGAAATTTTATGGCGATTGGTACAATGTGTTGGACCCTAAATTCAACTTGCATTTGAAAATGAGTTCCATCGACCAGGCTTGGATTGTTCGCAAGCCGACTATTGATGGCATCGTAACCAGTCTCGAATTATTTGATTCAAATGGTCAGTTGATTGTTTACTTTTTTGGCGCGCGCAAACCAGGCAAGCCAGAGTTGGACGGTTGGCGTAAGGTCATTGATGAAATCTCTTTGGTGAAGGTGACTTCCTGATCGAAATAGCATGAACCATACTATCAGCGATAAAACAAACAAAAGAAAGTGTGCGATACCAAAAATCCTGCGTTGTTCGAATGGAGGTAGATGGATTCGGATTTAGAATATTCCAGTTGTACTGGAAGAGGTGAAGGATGGACCCCGCCTGGAGGGTCGGGGGTCATCTTTCTCATGAGAAAATGCACTTTCAAGCTATTTAAAAGCCTAAAACTAGAAATGATTGAAGTCCATAAAATCGTCGAACAATTGAGTTGCCCAACGGGCAGCTTGGGCTTGGAGGTAGGTGAAAAGATGAATTCTGCCAACGGCGGAATGATCAAGAATACTTTGGCGGTCTTGGACATGGAAGATAAGGATACGGTACTCGAATTGGGGTATGGCAATGGCTATCACATCCAGGCATTTTTTGAACAGCATCCGAATGTTCAGTATGTTGGTTTGGATATTTCCGAGTTGATGTACAAGGAGGCCAATCAGCGAAATTCGTCTTTTGTCCGCGCAGGTAAAGCCCGCTTCGATTTGTACGATGGTGGTATGATTCCGATGGCAGACAATAGTTTTGAAACGGTGTTTACCGTCAATACCATTTACTTTTGGAATAAGCCTCGGGCATTTGTGGCAGAAATTTGTCGAGTATTAAAAGCGAATGGTAAGTTGGTTTTGGCCTTTGTCCACCAACAGTCGATGAAGCAACTTCCCTTTGAAGCATGTGGGTTCGAGGTTTATGACTTGGCGAAGTTAAAGTCGATACTCCAAGGTTTTCCGATGGTCATTCAGTCTGCCGAGAGCACTACAGAGCAAGTGACCAGTAACACCGGAGAAAAAGTAAATAGAGAATACCTGATTGTAAATGTGGTTTACAATCCAAAGAATAAAAAGCAGCCTAATCATGCTTAAAAACTTATTTTCTTTGCCATATGCTTTGGCTTTTACCTTCCCTGTGCGAGTCGCACAAGCTCCCAATGTGGGGAGAGTACGAAGTTAAGAATCCAAGCGAACTAAACTCCTGGCTCCGCAAGGGTCACTTGCGGGGCTATGGAGTCGTTTAGCAGAACAGCCAGTTCTTGCGATCGGTAAAAGAAAAACAGTATGCGTATTTTTAATTTAGAAAGATAGTTTTCGTTTCATTATAATGTGAAATAAAAATTTCATATAGGTTTTTTGAGCCATCCCAATGTTCGTTATTTCTTCTGAAGAAATTCGACATTGGGGATGGTTGTTTTAAAAGTCAAATTTCCTTGTAAAAATAAAAGTAACGAGCAGTGGATTTTTAAGAATACAAATGAGAAAACAACATTTTTTGAATCTTTTAAAATCGACAATAGATGTGTAAATATGAAGTTCTTGCAGAGAATAACGGCGCACTGATTCAACTGTGTAAAGGATGTGGTTCTTATACTTTGCAGTTTAACAACCTTGTGATGAATTTTCCACCGCTTGCCTTTCATCAGTTCAAAAAAAGTGTACAAGATTGTTATAATGTAAATGTCGAAAGTTGTGGTGATCGAGATAAGCGGACCATCATTTTCAATACTCGCCTGGACAGTATGCAATTGTTGTTTTCCACCAATGAGGTAGGTGCATTGCTGGCTTTGTTGCAAGAGGCTCAGATTCAGGAATTGATGCTCGTTGAGTCGGATGGATTTTCGGACGTTTAGCTTGCCAAGATGAACAATTGTTAATGACATAAAATTGACTAATTGGTTGAATAAACAGACATCTCGTTAGGTGTTAAAAGTTTTTTGACGATCTTGTCAGCGCCATTGATTCAGCTCTTTGGATTTATTGCGAACTTTTGCATGGTGATTTTTTAACAAAGTGCTTTTGCGTAAACAATCAAGTATGAAAGCCCCACGTATTTTCCAGACGTTGTTACTGTTTTTTGTCACCTCTACTTGTATGGCACAGTCTGACATTTACATCGATTCTTCTCTTTGGTTGATTGATTTGGAAGACATCGTCGTAACAGCTCAGTTTGCACCTACGGATGCTCGCAATGCTGTGCATAATGTTCGGATTATTCAGGCTGAAGAGATCGAGCAACAGGGGCAAAATACACTTGCAGAAATATTGACCAATCAGCTCAACTTGCGGGTCAGCACCGATCCCATTTTGGGTAATGGCTTGAGCATTCAAGGAATTGGAGGGGAGAACATACAGGTGATGATAGATGGGGTACCAGTTATCGGACGGGTCAACGGCAATATTGATTTGTCGCAAATACAGTTGCATACGGTTGAGCGTATTGAAATTGTAGAAGGGGCCATGTCGGCTCAATATGGTAGCAATGCCTCTGGGGGTGTCATCAACATTATTACAAAGAAATCGCAGCTCCGGCGAATCCAGGTGGCGAGTCAGCACCAACATGAGAATGTCGGTATTTGGAATCATTCCGTGACGCTTTCCGGGCAAAGTGATAAATTGTATGGCAGTATTTCTGGTAGTCGCTACACCAGTCAGTTTGGAGCAATTGACAGCCTTCGCATATACGAAACGGAGGAATTGTCACCCGGACGTTTTTTCCGCACAAAAAAGACACCTTGGAATCCAAAGGAGCAAATGGGGGTTGATGGCAGCTTATTTTATCGTCCTACAGACTCTTTGAAGCTGGGCTATCAGTTTCGATATTTTGATGAAGCCGTCAGCATCTATGGTGAGCGTAGACGTCCTCAATTTAGGCCATATTCCTTTGACGAGACTTACACGACCATTCGAAAGGATCATTCCTTTAGTGCAGAGTGGTATCCCAATAATCGGCTTTATTTTCAATCTACGACCGCCTTTAATGAATATGAACGTCTGAAAGAAACCCGTCGTCTGGACTTTGAACCGGACACTACCAGCTTGGTCCCTGGTGGACAAGACACGACCGGTTTTACCGCATTTCTGCATCGGAGCTTACTGAGCAGTATGCGGCAGGGGAGTCTCAACTGGCAAGTTGGTTTAGAGATTTTGAGCGAGGGAGGAACAGGGGAGCGCCTGCTCGATTCAGCAGCCACGGATGCCGGGAAGGTACAACTGTCGAACTATGCCCTTTGGGGTAGTTTGGAGTATAGGCCCATTGATCCCTTGAAGCTATTGTTCAACTTGCGTGCAGGCTATAACACCTCCTACGATCATCCGCTCGTGCCGTCCATCCAAGCACATTGGAAGATCGATAAATACTGGAATTTGCGTATGGGTTATGCCTATGGATTCCGTGCGCCTTCTCTGAAAGAATTGTATTTCAATTTCGTCGATATTAACCACTTCATTATTGGAAACCCCGATCTGAAAGCAGAACGCTCTCGCAATGCCAACCTACAACTCGCGTTCGATATTTCCATTCAAGACCAGCATTCCCTTTCTGCTTCCGTCCGTACTTTTTACAACCGCATCAGCAACCGAATTATTTTAGCTGCCTTCGAAGAAGCCCGTTTTAATTATCAAAATATCGATGAATACGAAACGCATGGATTCAACCTCAGAGCGCAATATCGCTATGGCCAGATATTGCGCCTCCAATTGGGATTTGCGCACACCAGACTCTACAACTTTTGGTCGGAAGAAGGCGAGGACATCGATCGCTTCGTCGGCTTGTCTGAGATGCAAAATGAGGTGCAATTGACGATTCCTGTTGTCAAAACCAGAATTTTATTTACGCATCGATTCATCGGCCGTCAGATTCGCTTTTACGAAGCCCCTGATGGTGGAGGCATAAGAGAAGGGTTCATTGAAGATTACCACTTGTTGAATGGCTCTATTGGACAGTCTTTCTGGAAGGATCACATCTCCTTGACGATGGGTGTGAAAAATCTATTTAATGTCGAATCTGTGTCAGCAGAAGGCGGTAGTGGTGGTGCGCATGGTGGTGCTATCGGGAGTCAGTTGATTGGATGGGGCAGAAGTTACTTTGCTCGGGTGCAGCTAAAATTTTAATGCCAACATAGCATTGCGCACCCCATCAGTTTAAATAAATAAGGTGTGTAAAATGTTTCAAAAAACAGCGAAAAAAGTTTCACATTCACGTATTTTTATCTATATTGCTATTTCAAATGGGTCTTTCCATTTTTCGGGGTTGTTTTTCCACAAATAAAATTACAAGACAATTATTCCAGCTTTAAAGGATTTATGATCCTTTAGTAAATCAACTTTCTCTTAATAAAAGTTAATCTTGAATACAAGATTATCCTTTATTTTCGCGATTGTTTCGCTAATACGGAATTCACAGATTTAAGGCTTTATCGTTCGTTCGATAACCACAATACCTATGCCCACTGGGATGAAGTGCGGTTTAGAACGGCGGAGCTATGCTTTTAACTAAAACAAAAAATCCTATCTAGCTTGAGTTCACAACACAGTTTACTCCAAGGTCTGAACTGATTTAGTTCGGACGATCCAACGTGTAGCAACGGGCGTTGAGCAACTGCTCCGCGTCCATTGAATAAATTATTTTTTCAGATTTTACGGAATTTGGAAATGCTGGCGTAGCTGTGTGTTGACTCTATGAATTGTTACAAAAATGGTTGGTACGTCTAGTCAATCTTTGCCCAAAAAGTGGCACGTTTTATACGTTGCTTTTAAGCACGAAAAAAAGGTTGCCGCTCGCATTGCAGATTTGAACATCGAATCCTATTTGCCGCTTCGAAAGGAGGTTCGGATGTGGGGCAGCCGTCGAAAGGAATTGGAACTTCCGCTCTTTCCACAATATATTTTTGTTAAGGAAAATCCTAGATTTTTGGTGCCTTTATTACGCATCAATGGTGTGGTTAAGCTGCTTTGCTTCGGTAAGGAATATGCAATTGTAAAGGAGGATGAGATCGAAAGTATTCGGTTGATTTTGGCAGAAAATATTGCTTTTAAAGAGGAGAATATTCCTTTTGTAAAAGGGAAAAAAGTCCGTATCAGGCGGGGTGCTTTTGAAGGCGTTGTGGGGGAACTCTACCAGAAAGGTGGTAAATCTCGTTTTTTAATTCGCATCGATTCCATCGCCAAAGGTATTTCTGTAGAGGTGCCAATCGAGTGGATGGAGGAAGTATACTGATGAAAAATGAATAGGCTACTTCATAGGCGTACGAGTGTATTGATACTGCTTCTTTTTTGTTCGTTGGCATTTTTGAGCTTTCGATCCCTTTCCAACTTAAAGGTGACCTACGACATCGAACAATTCTTTCCGGAAGAAGACGAGGATTTACTTTTTTATCGGGCCTTTATCAAAGAGTTTAAGGCAGACGATGATTTCTTGCTGGTCGCTATTCGCAGATCAGAAGGTGTTTTTGAGGCAGCATTCTTACAGGAAGTTCATCAATTTTCACAGTCTGCCAAAACACTTCCTTTTGTCTTGGAAGCCCAATCTCTCAGCTTTTTATCCAATCATTATAAAACCCCTTTTGGACTGACAAGTGCTCCGCTTGTTCATTT
>JBCCSZ010000068.1:0-28112 GCA_039199225.1 Bacteroidota bacterium | reverse complement strand
GAGACCGCTGAAACTCAAATGTGGCCTTTGGAAGTACCACCAGGCTTTGCGCGTAGGGAACAATTTGGCTTCTTTGGCCAGCTCTTGGTCAGAGACCTCTCTCAAAACACTGTAATCATCTAAGACGAAGAAACCACGGCCAAAGGACGCACCAATCAGGTCGTTTTCCCGGCGTTGGATGGCAAGGTCTCGGAACGAAATGGTGGGGACATTGCCTTTTAGTGGCACCCATTCCCGACCACTATTGACACTGAAGTAAATACCGAATTCTGTGGCAGCAAAAAATAATTCTTTCTTAATATGGTCCTGAACAATGCGCCATACGAGGGTACGCTCCGGCAAATTACTGCTGATGGATTTCCAGCTTTTACCAGCATCCGTACTTTTCAGCAGGTAGGGCTTAAAGTCACCATACTTGTGATTGTCCAATGCAATGTATACGGTCTGGGCATCAAAAAGATCTGCCTTAATGTCGTTGACAAATGCAGTTGCTGGCACGCCAGGCAATTTACCGGCTTCCAGCTTACGCCAGTTTTTTCCGCCATCTTCTGTGATCTGAATCAAGCCATCATCGGTTCCGGCATAGATCAGTCCTTCTTGTTTGGGAGATTCGGCCAAGGAAGTGATGGTGTTGTAATTCGACATAGCGAGCAAGTCCCAGGCATTGTCCCAGCTTTGCTTGCGCCCCATGATTGGAAGGTCGAATCGCTCTTGATTGCGGGTCAGGTCTCCGGAGATGGCCTGCCAGTTGTCGCCTCGGTCATCGGAGCGCCAAACGCGCTGGGAAGCGAAGTAAATCCTGGTTGTTTGATGTGGACTGACCAGAATGGGGGCATCCCAATTGAATCGCTCGTAGGTTTCGCCCTCGGCTGGTTGGGGCTGAATATCGATTACCTCGCCTGTCTTGAGGTCGATGCGCGAGATGTTGCCCTCTTGCCGCTCAGCATACATAATATCTGGATTGCCTGGTTCTGTAGCAGGTTGGTGGCCATCCCAGTTGAGGACGACTTTCCAATCTGAGTTTTGAATGCCGTGTACGTTATCTGTGCGAGATGGGCCTCCTTGAGTGTTGTTGTCCTGCGTACCTCCATATATATGGTAGAAAGGCTCGCGATCGTCCACCGCCACTTTGTAATATTGTGTGACGGGGAGGTTGTCAATGAACCGCCAGTTTTCGGCTAGGTCAAAGCTTTCGTACAGACCACCATCCGTTCCGACCAGTAGATAATCCGGATCATCCTTGCGAAAGGCGATGGCGTGGTTGTCGGAATGTTTGTATTTTTCTTTCATCCGCCGGAAGGTCTTACCGCCATTGTCTGAAATCTGCATGCGGACATCTACCAGGTAGAGACGTTCAAACTGATGTGGACAAGCATACAACTCTTGGTAATAGTGCGGGCCGGTGGCACCAGATACGGTCTCAGATTGCTTGGTCCAAGTGGCACCTCTGTCGGCTGAACGATAGACCGCACCGCTGCGGCGATTCAGTTCGATGGCGGCATACAGGATGTCGGGTTGTTGGGGAGAAATGGCAAGACCGATTTTACCCATATTCGACTTGGGAAGTCCTTCGGTCCGTTTGGTCCACTGTTCACCCCCGTCGATGCTTTCGTAAATACCGGTACCAGGACCTCCACCCATGTAGGCAGCAACGGTCCGGTGGCGCTGCCAGGTGGCCGCATACAAATGGTCGGGGTCCCTGGGGTCGATGATGAGTTCGGTCGCACCAACCCATTCTTTGTCTCCCAAAACCTGCTTCCAGCTCTTTCCATTATCTGTAGATTTAAAAATACCTCGTTCACCGCCTTTACTCCACAGTGGCCCTTGGACAGCTGCCCATATAACGGAAGAATTATTGGGGTGTACGATAATCCTAGATATGTGTTCGGACTGTTTCAGCCCCATATTCTCCCAATTGTTTCCGCCGTCTGTGCTGCGGTAAATGCCATCACCAAAGCCTACGTGCCGTCCCCCGACATTTTCGCCAGTACCCACCCAAACGATATTTGGGTTATTGGGGTCGATGGTGATGCAACCAATGGAGTAGGAGGTTTGCTTATCAAATATAGGTGTCCAGGTGGTACCCGCGTTCTTTGTCTTCCAAACGCCTCCAGAGCCGACAGCGACATACCAGACATTGTCATCTTTGGGGTGAATGGCTACGTCGGCGATGCGCCCAGACATGAAAGCTGGCCCAATGCTTCGCAATTCCAGTCCCTTAAAATGATCGCCCGACCAGAAGGTAGGCTCTTCATTTTGCGCGAACAATAAGTTGGGAAGTAAAGCCAATAATATCAAGTGAAAAAGTAGGTGTCTCATGGTTTTTGATTTTGAATGAAGTTATCGCTTTTTCTTAAAAAATTTAAAAAAATACTGACGAAGAGTAGACAAATAGTCGCATAGGATAATGGCAGACGGGTGCAGTAGGGAATTCTTACAAGAGGCACCCTGTTGTTATGCATTTGACGGGGTGTGTATGCCTCCCTTTAATCATTTCATGGAGGGTTGGACCGACCCTGAGTCATTGCAATCTATGGGCTGTTGGTTTCAAGGGTTTGCAAGTATTCCTAAACAGGGGGGAGAAAATAAAAGTACGACAAGTCTCTAATGGTTTCTTGCCGTACCTATGTTGAATTAGTAACACTCATACATTGCACAAGCCGCATCAGCGGTGCTCATGCCAATAGATTGACAGCATTGATCCGATCAATGTCGCTTCCGTAATTCGAGTTGCGATGAAACTGGCTTCCTATGGGATGCCCAACTGCCGATTAGGCAGTGATTGCAACTTGAATTAGATCATTGCTTTTAATATTCCGATGTGATTTTGAGTTCGGTTTAGAATCTTCGTAAAGGTGTGCTTCACAAAGAATATACTGCTTCATTCCTCAAAAAAAGATCCTTGATAATGCTTACGTTAACAATACAAACGCAAAGGTAATTAAAAAATTTACTTTTTGAGTATGTAAGGATGTAAAAAATAATAGCAACAAGCCGATATTTCCTTGCTTTATAAATCTTATTTTATCTTTACGGGAAATGTAAAGTACTAATTTTCAAGTATTTAGATATTTTAATGTTTGTATTTATTTGGTTTATTTTTACAAAAACAAAAGAGAATAGAACCGCACAGTAATTGAGAGAGTGGGTTTTGGAGCCCTTAACATCCCCGATATAGAACTTTAGCTGCTGACACAACACAATGAGTCCATCTTGTTGTGTAGAAAATCCCAAAAATACTTGTCAATTGCTATCGCATTCGCTGGCTTCTGAATATCTTGAGCATCGGCTAAATCTTTTCCATCATGCAAACGTCCACTGCAGCTTTTACATCCGAGGATCAACAGCAAATCCATTACCATTATTGGCTCCCTGCAAAAGGGACTCCGGTCCGTGCGATTTTGCAGATTGTTCATGGGATGGCGGAACACGCTGCCCGTTATGCTCGCTTTGCTGCCTTGCTCTGTGAAAGGGGATACGCCGTTTATGCAAGTGACCATCGGGGACACGGCCGGACGGCGGGAACACCAGAAAAGGTTGGATATTTTTCAGATAAAAACTTTTGGGAAAGCACCTTGAAGGATTTAAAAGCTTTCCGGCAACTGGCCCAGGAGAAGCATCCGAAAGTTCCGATATTTCTGTTCGGCCACAGCATGGGGTCCCTCCTGTCTCGCGATTGGATCAGTCGCTCTGGTGGATTGCCGGCTGGCGTCATCCTATCCGCTACGGCTGGTGATCCAGGTGCTTTGCTCAACAGCTTGGGCTTACTGATTGCTAAGAGCGCTGCAGCTATTCGGGGCCGCCAAAGGCGCAATGCGTTGCTGAACACCCTGACGTTCGGCAAATTCAACCAATCCTTCCGACCCAATCGGACGACATTCGATTGGCTGAGCCGCGATGATGCAGAGGTAGATAAATATGTTGCCGATCCATACTGCGGACCAGTCTTTACCACGGGCTTTTTTGTAGATTTATTAGGAGGCGTTCAACGAATCAATCAAAGCAAAACCTACGACGCGACCCCCGATCAACTGCCCATCTTACTCATTGCAGGCGAGCGCGATCCAGTGGGCGATATGGGCGAGGGGGTCCGACAAGTGTACGAAGCATACCGCAAAGTCGGTGTCCAGGATGTCGTGTGTAAATTGTATCCACAGGCACGCCACGAATTGCTCAATGAGACCAATCGGGAAGAAGTGGTCAATGATTTATTGAATTGGATGGAAGAGCGCCTCCGTAAAATGGCTTAAAAAAGGAGGCGTTCAAGCGCCTGGATGGTTGCTGCCTTGCGCAGTGCCGGAAAACGCCCCATGTCCAGCCCTTCTGCCGGCGAAATATTGGTGGCAAAAAAGTAAACTTGATTGGCCTTTTCCAGATAGCCTACAAACCAACCATTGTTTTCATCTCCCCTCACAGCCCAACCTGTCTTACCACTCAAGGTGTAACGCTTATTTTTATCTAACAGCATCATGCGTTTGAGCATTTTCCAAGTTCTCTCCTGTATGGGTAGCTGGGCATTGTAGAGCCGTTGCAAAAAATCAATCTGTTCGAAAGGACTGATACGGGAGGCGCCAACCAACCAAAAGTTGTCGATGGTAGTGGAGTCAAAAACCATCCCTGGGTACTGAATTTTGTCCAATTGAGCCCGCATGCGTTTCGGACCGATCTGCCGGGCAATGTCCTGATAACAAGGTACACAAGAACGCTGAAAGGCTTGATGGAGGGTGAGGTCTTCCTCCCAAATGGGTAGCGCCCTGCTTTGGCCATCCCATCGCGAAATGCTGCTATCGGAAGCCATCACGGCTGTTTCGAGCGAGACAATAGAATTGGCAATTTTAAAGGTGGAGGCGGGGAGTCTTCCGATTCGGCAATAGGCTGGATCATTTGTGTAGGTGATTTGTTTTTGTGGATCGTAGATGAGGATGGCCCCAATGAGCTGCTGGCTGTCCAGAAGTGATCCGAAGTCGGGGCGGAGAATTTCTTGAGGAGTGGTTTCTGGGCTTTGGGGAGCTGTTTCGTTAGAAACGCAGGCGCTGTACAAGCAGACTGAGAGCCACAGGAAGTATTTTCTCATAGGGTTGGATGCTTTATTTTGTATATCCTTCAAAAGTAAATCATTTCTCGTAAAGAAAGAGTCATCCAAAAAAGGATGACTCCTACTATACATGAGACTTTTTAAAGGAATAATAAAGACCTTAGAGACGTGGACTCCTCGGGCAATTGACAGTCTTAACTATGGATTGCAAACAATAGCACCAAGGACGAATTGTCTGGCGATGTCTACATCATCTTCGTTCAGCTCTAGGGTAGCTGTTTGATTTAGGAGGAAGGACATATAACCGAAGAATCTTTCATCGTCCAGCGGGAAGCCCGTCGTGTTAACCGTACCACTACAGCCTACTTGATCGCAAATGTAGCGCTGTGCTTGAATGAGATCGAGGGTTGTAAAAGTGCCACTGTCATTCCAGTCTCCTAGAAACGCCCAGGTAGCACAGTCCCAGACGCCATTCCTCAGTTGAGCGGAGCGCTCCACATCTTCTGGTGTAAAAGGCTCCAAACCATTTTCGATCATGGCTTTGTTGATTTCTTCCAGTGTTGCATGCTCAACAGTATACGCCACATTGGGGTCCATGTGCTGCTGGATCAACGCCCGTATGTTTTGTTCTGTCAGTGCCTTTGGCGCATCCTGCACCTCCGTAGATTCCTTCGTACAGGAAGTGAATACCAATGTGAAAACGGCCAATGCACCAACAAAAAACTTCATTACTGATTTCATAATTTTAACTTTTTTAGCTTAGGGAAATAGCTCAAGTTGCGATGAATGAATCGCCACTTAAATGAAAAAATAGGTGGTTTCCAGTTAGACATCCGTCTGTGTGGATTGGTAGCTGCCATAGCTCCCTTGCCCAGGTAAAGGCTCTTACGCGGGTAGATCAAAGGTCTTTCCGTTAGACCTCGTGATGATACAGTCTATTTCTTCCTTACATGTGGGGGTCGTGTACACCTACAGTGAACCTCACCACGACATATTGGAAGTCAATCTGGATAAATACCGAAATTTTATTTTATAAATTAAAGTATGCAAGAATTTTAGATTGTGGATAATGGTCTTTTAATCTTGCAGTAAATACGCTCTGTGAATTATTTAATTGGGTTTAAATACATTCTTTGCCTATGTTATAGTAGCGCTTATTTGCATCAAAGTTAAGGCATTTCGTTAATAAATGTAGATTTTTTAACATCTAAATTGAGTATATTTTTTGGAAGTTTTTTGAAGACGACAAGCGTTAACGTATGGTGGTGATGATATATGGATAAAAAGTGTAATTGATGGGAGGACTGTCATTGGAAAGGGAGGGATTTCATTGATTTGAAACTTACTGTATGTACTACACTTTGCTTTCTGTTGAAAATAGTTGCACCTTTGCGGCAAATTAGTGTGTCATCGGGTTCTGAAAAAGTCTCCCAATGCGCCAATCCAGCCCAAAATCTTATCAAACAGGAAAAGTTTCTATGACAATGACCACCAGCAAACGTCAGACCCTTCAGCTTCAGAATCCTTGGCATGTCGTACCTACCGGCCGCTTGACACCAGAGTATGTAACAGGCGTCATCGAGATTCCCAAACACTCCCGAGCCAAGTATGAGTTGGACAAGCAGAGTGGCTTTCTGATGATGGATCGGGTACTCTATTCATCCGTTTACTATCCTGCCAATTATGGCTTCATTCCTCGGACCTATTGTGACGACAAAGACCCACTCGATATTTTGATTTTGTCGCAGGTAGAAATCGTTCCTTTTTGCTTGGTACCCGCCAAGGTGATTGGCGTGATGCGCATGATCGACAATGGCGAGGCGGATGATAAGATCATTGCTGTTGCCGAAGGCGATATGAGTGTGAATCATTTCAATGACATCAGCGAGTTACCAGCTCACCTCTTACGGGAGATGCGTACCTTTTTTGAAGATTACAAGAAGCTGGAAAACAAAACGGTTGTCATCGAGGATTTTCAGTCCAAGTTCCTAGCACTCCAAATCGTGGAGAAAAGCATCGAGGACTA
The DNA here is from genome assembly GCA_039199225.1 of Bacteroidota bacterium. Taxonomy (GTDB): domain Bacteria; phylum Bacteroidota; class Bacteroidia; order Chitinophagales; family Saprospiraceae; genus JBCCSZ01. The sequence continues at coordinate 21,051 of JBCCSZ010000068.1, read as the reverse complement.
CAAAGAGAAATTTGGCGGCTAAGCTCCCAACGCCTGTATATTCTATTCCTCTAATTCGGACAGTATTTGAGTGGCTTCTTCTTGTTTGAAGGCCCCATCGGTTTGTGCGAGCGATTGCAAATAAGGCTTGGCTGCATCCAATTGATCCAAACGGATGCACGAAAGGGCCGTATACCACTGAGCTTGTTGGAAATAAAAGGTGTCTTGCTTGTCTATCAATTGTTGAAAAACCAACTTCGCCTGGGCAAATTCGTTGAGTTCCATTTGGCAAATGCCCTTGGCCAAAAGCAGGCGGGAATTGTTCGGCTCCTCGGCCAGCAATGTCTCTATTAAAGGTAGCGCTTTATCATAAGATTGGTCCTGATAAAATTTACCTACTTCACTCAGTTGAGGAAGCTCCTCGGTGTTCCGACTACCAAATGTCAACTCGTATGCCTGGTAGTGGCTTGCATAAATTTTGTCGACTTGAATGGATGCTCCCTGTTGGTTGATAAAAAATAGGATGGCCAAAAGAAGTGCCACCCCCACTGCAACCAGCCCTACGATTCTTCGGATTCGACGCTGATGCTGTGCCACCATCTCTTTTTTGATACTCCTTAGCTTTTGCTTCATCTCAAGGACACCTAAGCTCATGGCCTGTTCAATCAGCATCTCTTGGGTGCGCACCTCTTGTGCCAAAGCATTATCTACTTGTAGCCGTTGTTCAAAAGCTGATTTTTCCGCCTCGCTCATTCTCCCCATTAAGTAAGTCTCGATATCCGTGAATGTTTTTTCTTCCATGCGTTTGGCAATTGAGTTATGATTGCTTTAAATAAGGTTGTACGATCGAACGAAGCTTCTTCATACAATTGTACTTCTTGTTTTTAACTATCTGATCGCTGGAATACTTTAGCCTTTCTTTGATTTGCTTTATTCTTAATCGATCGAAATAAAAATACGTCAATACCTTTTTACACTCTTCTCCGATTTGATTCAACAAACGAGCGACCAACTCCTGCTTTTCTGCCTGAAGTATGCGTTCCAATTGTTGATCTTCTGCCGGTATGGCAAATTGCTGTTCGCCCAACTCTATCTTGGTAGGCATTCGCCCTATACTTTTGTTCCAACGGTTGCGACAGATGGAAAATAGGTAGGCTTCGACCTTGATGTCTGTCGGTAGCTTGTCTTGTCGAGCCATCATATAAAAGGCGATGAGGCCGTCCTGAAAGACATCATCGGCATCCTGCTCGGTGCCACTCCTTTTAAGAATGTAGGCTTTTACGGTTTTGAACAAAGTGCGATACAAATACCTGAGTGCTTCATCCTTCTTTGTTTCATCAGGAGAAGTCAGCAGTTGCATGATCTCCTTGTCTTTCAACTCTTTCATATTCGCTTTCAATATAGTTTAAGTGCGCTGACGACAAAAGGTAACAAAAATGAAGTGAATTTTTTTGATGTGTATTTATTGCACGGATACTGGTAATATAACCCAAGTTGCGACGAATGAAAGGATTTGAGTAGAATTTTGATCAAAACTGTAGATTTTGCAGCAAAGTTTGTGTGAAAGATTTTCCGATCAGTGGATTGGAACTTGTGTGTAAATGCTTGCTCATCAAGTAGCCTCGGGTGTGTAATTTTTGTCCGGAAGTGTAAGCCGGAGGCCCTGGAAAATTTTTTTTGAAAAAAATGATCATTGTGCGATTACCTTTTTCATCGGCAAGACTTAGTCTGGTGAAATAAAAGCTATGAAAACTTCTATCCTGATGGATGTAGGGACATAGTCCTCACCGATTTCAACCTGCATTCAACGGGATATCAGTAAACAACATTCAAAGTTCCCTTCCGGCATTTGCCGGAAGGTGGCTTTAGTAAGCCAGCAGAAGGAGTGATAAATTCCATAACAAAGACTTGTAGCTAAAGTAATCCGGGTAGGGTTCCATAGATAGAGCCTTGCCTTGAATTTGCACAGCTAAAGGTGACTGTTGTCTTGCCGTAAGCCGTGATAAAAGTATTATTTTTAACTTTCAAATCAAATAGTTATGGAAATGATGAATTCTCAACTTCACAAGATTTTTACCCTTTGTTTTTTATTACTAGGGTGGGGGCTGGCCATGGCGCAGCCGCCCACGAATTCCAATGGCGGTGCTTCTGGTCCCGGAGGTGGTGGGACAGAGGAAAATTCAATGGTGGTAGACTTGCAAGAGGATGGCGGTACAGGTGGAGGCCGCTGCCATAAGATCATGGAAGTAGAGCTCAAAGTAACCAACCTGGTAGAGAATCCCACGGTTGGAATGGCTTATTCGCTGCCTACAGGTGTAGAGCCAATGTTCATTCAATATGAATTGGATGGCATTGCGCAAGGGACGCTCCAGGCAACTGATTTTACCTTTTTGGGAGATTATGTAAATGGTTATCCTTTGTTTGTGTCTAAATGTTCTACCAGTGTGAACATTGAAAACTTTTGCGATACAGCATATAATCCGGAAGGTGGCACGGCTCCATCGACGAATTATTCTTCCTTATTAGTGACTGGAACTGGTGACCGTTATCCGGTGGAAGATTATGCTGAAGAAGATGAGGTGTTCTCCTGTAGTGTATTTCGGGTCAACAGAAATAATTGTGGTCTCTTTGTCGGTGATCCCATTGATTCACCTACATCTATTGGCTCTACCGGAAGTTTAAGTGTCCCATGTGTTGATTGTGTTGATCAATTTACTGGGACGAGTGAACGCTCTTCTGAGCTTGAAAACGACTTACAAGCAACCATCTTCTCTCTGAACGTTTCTCCCATACCCTTTAGGGAACAGTTGCTATTGCAATACCAAAACCCAACGACAAAGGTGGTTCAAATGGCTATCTACAGTGTCAATGGACAACTGTTGTGGCAAAGTCGTGTACAGGGCGAGCAATCAGACTACATTCAGTTGCAGACTGCTAAGTGGGATAGTGGCCTATATTTTTTGGAACTACGCGATGGTGAAAAAGTACAACATCAAAAGCTGATCAAGGTTTATTGAGCAATTTTTCATTACTTAACCCAAGTTGTGATGAGTGAAGGATTTCTTCACAATGGATCGCAACTTGAATTACTTAGTTGTTACCCCGGAGTGCTATCTTTCTCCGGGGTAGCCTTTGCCCCAAGCCAAACTTACCCTATTTTCCAATGGATATTTTCAGACAACTTATAATAGTTATTTTTGGGGTTGCGCACATGTTTTTATCTACCCCAATACAGAGTCAATCCGTTGATTCATTGGGAGCGTTTTACTATGAAAAGTGCAATGAATTTTTTCGGACAGATGTTGATAGCTTTTTACAGTATCATAGCTTAGCGTTGGCTTATCACAAGTCTAAGGAGGATTGGGAAGAAATTGTCTATTACCACAATCTTAAGGGGAGTTCACTTTACATTCAAAGGGACTATCCTGCATTCGCCCAAAATGCTGTCATTGCTTTAGGAATTGCCAAGGATAAACTTCCAAGGACATCAAAGAATTATTTAATTGCTACAAGTAATTACGGGGTAGCCTCAAAGATTCGTGGTGATTATGAAGAAGCTTTGAAGTCCTCTAAAACCTCCTTAACCCTTTTTGAGAGAACTAATTCATCCATATTTAATGTAGCCCGAACACTCAAAAATATTGGTGTGATTTATAGGCGTATTGGTGACTTTGACGAAGCGATTCAATATACCAGCCAAGCACATAAAATTTTCCTAGACTCTGTCGGCCGATTCGATTATTTTACAAATCTTTCTCTCTTAGACTTAGGGCATTTATATCGTGACAAGAAAGAATATCAACTGGCTAACGCCATCTATTTTGATTATTTGCAGGATGTAAATAATTCTCAGCTCAAACAAGACAAAAGAACTCTAAGAGGAAAAATATACGCCTATCAAGGTCTGGCTCGCTCCTACCTAAAGCAACAAAAAGGAGACAGTACATTTTATTTTATCCAAAAAGCACTGGCGCTACAAAGTGGGGAAAAACCCTTCAAGAAAATATTGAGCTATGAAATCCTGGGCGATCTTTTCTTGGCGAAAAAAGACTATGACAAAGCCTTTGATTACTACCAACAAGCCAACCAACAAGCCTTCAAAGTGTACGCCGCCTACGATAAGCACCTGACCAAGGCGCGCTCTTTTCGACAGATGGCCGATGTGGCAAAGCTGAAAAAGCAAACAGATCAGGCATTGGCGCTTTATCAGAAAGGGTTGATTGCGCTGGCCTTTGATTTTACGGATAGTTCGTACTTGGCAAATCCTACCAATGAGCAGTTCATCTCTCGCCTGGAAGCAGTGGAGTTGTTCAAGGGAAAAGCATTGACCTTTCGGCAGCGTTATGAATTGTATGGCCAAAAAGCCGACTTGCTGGAAGCCTTTCAAATTTACGAACAGGCAGCTTTGCTCATCCGCGACTTGCGCCAGAGCTTTTTGGAAGATGGCTCCAAGCTGGCCCTGGCCGAGAATAGCCTGCTGATTCACGAAGGGGCCATCTGGTCGGCCATTGAATTGGCAGCATCGGAAAAGGACGATCACTATCTGGAAAAAGCCCTTGAGTATGCCGAGCGGAACAAGGCCATGGTATTGCTGGAATCCCTGCAGCAAGGAGGTGCTTTGCTCAACAGTCAAATCCCTCCGGAAGAATTGAAAAAGGAAAAGAAATTGCGTTTGGACATCGCTTTTTTCGAGCAGCAAATCAGCCGGGAGCGACAAAAGAAAAATTCTTCCATGGAGGATAAGGTCTTGGAGTGGCAAGAAGTACTGTTTGACCTTCGTCGGCAATATGATGAATTAATCGCTGCTTTCGAAGACCGTTACCCACTCTACCACCAACTGAAGTATCAATTGTCGATGGCGCATCCGGACGTCATCCGCTCAGAGTTGATCGACGCACAAACGGCCGTTTTGGAGTACTTCGTTGGGCAAGAACAGGCTTACTTATTTTGCTTGACACAAGATCGCCTAGAGGTGCATCCGATTGCCTTTGACCTGTTTACAAGTGATAAAATTGCCCGCTTGCGACAGATTGCAGCAAATATGCCCTTGGAGGAGACCTTCCTATCGGAATGTCGAGAATTTGGCGAGCTTGCCTATGAGGTTTATGAAAAACTGCTTGCCCCGGCCTTGGATGCTTTACCGAATGCGATTCGACGTTTGCTCATCGTGCCGGATGATCGTTTGTCGCTCCTGCCCTTTGGTCTATTGCTGCGGCAAAAAACCTTGGAAACACCGGTCGATTACAAACTCAGTACCTTTGATTACCTGCTCGAAGATTTTGCATTGACCACCAACTACTCTCTCAGCCTGTTGCTGTATACCCAAAAGCGCGCGCCGCGTTCGGCTGCTTTACCTTTTGTCGGCTATGCCCCAGAATTTGGCCAACGCGGACCACTGGCCAGCAATCGGAGCAGCGACTGTTTCAGCAGTCAGATATTCGACTTGGCTTGCAATAGAAAGGAAGTGGCCCATATTCATCGCTTGATGGGCGGCGAAGCCTTCCTGGGCCTGGAGGCTGACCAAAAGAGTTTTTTGGAAAAGGCTTCGAAAGGACGTATCCTCCACCTGGCAACCCATGCGTGTGTGAACGAAGAGAATACAGACCAAAGTCGGATTCACTTTGCCGATAATTACATCAGTAGTCTAGAGTTGCAAAGTCTTGAGCTTCAGGCGGAGTTGGCGGTGCTCAGTGCTTGCAACACCGGCTCCGGGAAGCTCGTGAAGGGCGAAGGGGTTATGAGCTTATCCCGCAATTTCATCCTGGCGGGTTGTGCCAGCACCTTGATGAGCCTGTGGGCAGTAGACGATTGTACCACCTCTAGCCTGATGAAGAGTTTCTACGAAGCACTAGCGGCCGGGCAAACCAAAGATGAGGCACTGCGCCAAGCTTGCCTGCAGCATCTCGAAAAAACCGATCGGGTAGGAGGGCATCCCTACTACTGGGCCGCCTTCGTACAATCTGGTGAGGCAGCTCCTCTCAGAAGCTATCCCAGCTGGAAATCTTGGTATTATCTGCTGCTGCTTGTCCCACTGGCTTTGTTGGGCCTCTGGCTACGCAGAAAAACAGCTTGAAACTCTCTTGGTATCACCTGGAAGTGCTGCGCGCAGCGCCCCGATTTTGGTAAAACTTGGTCCCAAGAGACTCCATGACGAATTCCCATAAATCTTCGTACGGGATGATCTCCACTTCATGGGGTTGCTTGCTGATGTTCAGTGGTGTGGCGGTCAGTCGCTTGTAGTACTTTTGGGTGCGTCTTTCGACCCCTGCTTTGTGAAAACCAGAGATGGGTATTTGCAGCAGCATCTTAATGAAGCAATTGCTCCGAAGATTGCTCTGGTCGGTCAGGTAGCGGGAGCAATACTTTTCGATGGCCTCTATCCGGTCAATGGATTTATCGTAGTCCTTTTTGACGATCATGTACAAAATCTGTATGATGAGGATTGGGATATTCAATCCCCTTTTATCTTTCGAGTAGGTCGGTATGCTGTTGAGGAATTTACCCAACTTGAAGCGATTCAAGCGGTCTTCGGGCAGTTGTATCTTACCGATGGTGATCAGAAAATAGACATAGGATTCGTAGATCAGCCATTGTTCCCGAACGACCAGCGGCATGGATTTGAACTTGCGCTGGTTGAGCGATGTTTCCAGGATTTCGACAGATGCCTTATAGCTCCTGGAGTGCAGAGCCAAAATCAAATTTAACTCATTGTTTTGAAACCAGCTGTAGGTGCCAGGGCGAACCATGAGGTTGCTCTTTTCCACAACCTTTGTTCCTTTCTCGTATTCCTTGAGCTGGGTATAACAGACCAACTGGTTGTGCAAAAAGACCCTCAAGGGGGTTTTATAAGTGTAGGGTTTGGCCTCAAAAAAGCGGATGGCCTCCTCACAGACTTGGATGGTCTCTTCATAATTGTTGATGCTCATCAGCGAAATGACCTTGAGATAACGACCGATGAAATGCAGAAAGGGCGACTGGTATTCGTCCAGCAAAGGACGAAGCTCCAGGTAAAATTCTTCGGCTTTCAAGTGGGTCTCTTCGTCGCTCGACTTCTTTTGCACCTTCGGGAGGATCAACCGGATGTAGTACTCCTCGGCCAGCAATTCGGCCTCGCGCACTTTGGAATACTTTTTATAAATGTCGTTGAAGTAATTGAATTTTTCTCGATCGCCATAGCGCGTCCCCAAATGGAGGCGTAGGTAGCGTCCGGCATCGATGATGAACTCAGTCAGTTCAAACTCCATAGCTTTGGAGAAGACCCGCTTGCACATATCGGAGCCAGCAGTGTGGGCTTGCAGGAAGATGAGGATGCGCGCAGCAAACATATTCTTGCAACAATATAAAAACGATTTCTCGTAGTCGCTTTGACCGGTGCTAGGTTCGATGAAAAAGAGCGTACTGATGATTTTTTGGCGCAGTGAACGCTTCAGGTTTTTATAACTGGACGAATTGGTGTCCGTATTAAAGAAAAACTGAGAAGCGTCTAGGTCGGTCTTGAAATCACCAGCCAGTATTTTTTCGAAAAAAATGTTGGGGTTGGTCTTTTTCTTTTTATTGACGATCAACAGATCGGTCGACTTTACCCGAATGTTGCGAATGATATTGGCTATTTCTATAAGGTTTCTCATACGTATAGGACTTGTTGGAACTAGAAAAAGAAATTCTCACAAAAGAAATAGTTATCTAGATGAAATTTTTGAAGCTATCAAGTTGCTGATAATCAGATGCTAATGTATCTGAATACCCTATTTTCCGATTATTTATCGAAATCTGCAACCTCTTTTTTGTCATATTTGGGGCGGGTAGGGCCGCTTATCTTTGAAGTGTTGAAAGTTTAAAACACTCTAAAGCTAATCAGATATGGCAAATGAGCTTGCATTGAGTGCCAAGGCACTCCGTCTTCTAAGGTTGTTGAACTTGGCTCCTTTCGGTACAGACCCGTGGGGTACCGTGACCGAATCATTGAGCAGTAAAGTTTTATCTGGCCAGATAGCAGGCGGTCGAAAAGGCGATGCATTCTTGAAAGAGGTATCATCAGCTTTTCAGGAGGCCAGGGTATGTCGAAAGTTGCTCGAAATGAGCAGCAGTTATTTAACTTTTGTAGAGTTTAAGACTTTGTTTAAGATTAAACGAAAATAGCTCGACAATTATTGAGCCTCCTAAAGGTGACTAACTAAGACTTATTGTGCTTTTGCAAGTGTTTGAAAACCAGAGGTGTGCAACTTTTAATCGCCTTTAGAACATTGTTTCACCAAAGCCTAAATATACTATACTGTCACCAAAATAGTAAATATTTAGCAGTATTTTTAAAGTGTTGAAAATTTAAAAGCTAACTTAAACTGATTGATATGACCCAATTACCTGTAGAAAACGCCCTTGCCCAAGGGCTGTGCTTTCCGTCCTGGTATCATTAGAATAATTTACATACTCGAATTGGTGATTGATTTACAATGACTCGTTAGTGAGACGGCCTACGCTGTTTTACGGCCAAAGGTATGAAATAACGTAAAAGTAAGTTGATTTGATACTTACTCGAAAATTTAGATTTCGATTTTACAAAACATTGATTTTTAGTTGCTTGTGATTTTTAAGGCAAATTTAGGTAGATTTTTGATAAAACTATCTGTCCACATCTGTCCTTATAATTAATGCTTATTCCGGCTATTTTTGAAATAAAAATGGTCGACCCAAACGTGAAGAGCAAATATCCGGTCTTGTCAACTGGATACGATTCGAACAAGCAAGGTGTAATCTGCTGCCTCCGCGCAGTGGCTACAAAGGCTCTACTTCTTTAATAGGAATTCCGGTCGGATTTGATTCGAACCGGCCCAAAACCTCTTCTCCTCAATGATCGATTGGGGGTCGGGTTGGCGGAGCCTTACCCACACAAAAACATTCTTTAAAATCGAAATCCAACGCCTTATGTCTTGCTATCATTGGAATGCACCCAACCTAATCATGAAGAATCAAATGGTCATTACTCGTAAGTATCCTACTATAAAGGCTCAGTTCATGGCGGGAATTGAGTTGGGGGTGCTGAGTAAAAATTGTAAAAACTTTGGTATTTGCCGCATTACACCGATCAGCCAGGTAAGGGCGGTCCGGCCGGTCGAAAAGAAGAGAAAAGGCTGTAACTGTCAATGCAGACACTCTTGTAAGGGCATTGTCACATTGTTGGACAATGAATTGGTTGAAATACATTTCCTGAGAAGCTCCATCGGTCGAGCTAGCTTTAAGAAGTATTTCCTCTCCGGACACTTTCTGATTGAGGAGGATTTTTTCTACATCGATGAAATTGAAGCAGCTGTTCAATTCGGCATTGCCAAAGGAGCCTATCCGGTCCAACTGGTGGATGGCCTTGTGAAGGTTACCTGCCCAACCTTGCAAATTCCTACATCTGACGGCCAGCCATTGACAGAAAGGCCAATATCTATATAAAGCGAATCTTATTTCTACACATATTGAATCTAATCGACATGATAAAAACAGATAAATTAATGAAAGTCTATCGGGCTGGTGAGATAGAAACAACTGCCCTGAACGAGGTCGACATTGAGATTTTGGCTGGGGAATTTGTCTCTATCATGGGACCTTCCGGCTGTGGCAAGTCCACTCTGATGAATGTGTTGGGTCTGCTGGATACTGCCTCTGGCGGCTCCTACAAGTTTATGGGCGAAGAGGTCAGCAACTTCTCAGAACGTCAGTTGGCCAATATCCGGAAGTACAACATCGGCTTTGTCTTTCAGAGCTTCAACCTCATCGATGAATTGACCGTTTCTGAAAACATTGAACTGCCGATGCTCTACACCAAAGTCCCTTCCAAGCAGCGCAAGCAGCGCGTCGAAGAGTTGCTGGAAGAAATGTCTATGATGCATCGCAAGGACCATTTTCCGCAACAACTCTCCGGAGGACAGCAGCAAAGGGTGGCCGTGGCCAGAGCCATTGTAAACGAGCCTCGACTGATACTAGCGGATGAGCCTACTGGAAACCTGGATAGTACCAATGGCAATGATGTGATGAGGCTGTTGTTGCGTCTCAATAAGAAAGGAACCACCATTATTATGGTGACACACTCTCCGCATTGTGCTGAATTTGGCAACCGAATTATTCGCCTGTTGGATGGAAGCGTGATCAGCGAGAACATCATCACAGAATTTCACGCCTGAGGAGAAAAAACAAGGGGGTCTTAGTTTAAAGTTGTTGAAAATTTAATAATCTAAAACTAATTGAGATGACCCCCTGCAAGTCTTAAATATCTTAAGCTCTAGGTTGTAATTAATTGATTAAATGTGGATTATGTCCTGTATAAGCGGTGTTAGTGCCGAGGACGCTCTGCTTTACAATTCCTTAATTTCCTACAATTATAGCATGCTAAAATTAAGGTTTCTTTTGAGAAAGTTCAAATACACTGAATATTTATTCAGATAGCCCAATAAGATTACTTTACTCCAAAGCTTAAAAAATTATGAACAAATACAGTAATAAGTTATTGTGGTATGCGCTGTATACCTATTCCAATCACGAAAAAAAAGTTCAGTTTTATCTCGACCAAAGAAAAATAGAATCTTTTCTCCCTTTTAAAACAGAAATTCGGCAATGGTCGGACAGAAAAAAGAAAGTCGTTTCACCCCTATTTCCAGGCTACCTGTTTGTGCGTATCGACAAACACCACATATGGGAGGTGGCTAATTTACCAGGGGCAATCCGGCTGATCGGTGCAGGTGATACCCCCGAGTCTATTCCAGATAAAGTGATTGACTCCATTCAAAAAATTGTCTCTGGAAAGGTGGAAGTCGGACACCTCAATATGAGAAAAGGGGAAAAAGTAAAAGTAACGGCCGGACCTTTCGCCGGCGTCGAAGGGAAGTTCATCAAGATAGGTGCAAAAAGAATGTTGGTTGTAGAAATCGAATTACTCAAACGTTCGATCATACTTGAATTGGATTCGCTGCAAATACAAAGGCTCGAAAAGATTGTGATCGAAAACAATCGACAATACAGCAGAGCCTGCTGAGTATGTACCGTCAACCACATCCCTTTCGATCAACAAAAACCAATACCATCATGATTAAATCAATGTTTCTCATGGATACACATACGTCTTCTCATGTGGCTTTTAAAGTAAAAACACGACAGCAGATTGCGGATGAATACGGCATCAGCCCCAGAACACTCCGCAGATGGCTGAAAAAATACAATATCGAATTGCCCAACCGGCTGATTAGTCCAAAGGACCAGCAAGTGATCTACGATCTGTTTGGCAACCCAGGTAATTGACGCTTTAGAAAATGTTTGGATGTCTGCCAACAGTGGAACGGTGATAGGGGATCGTTCGCCTGGATACCGGAAGCTGTCGGCAGACCATACATGTACTTAGCTGACCAATATCCGCACTATAAGTTTTACTTTGTAAATAGCTGATAATGCACCAACCTAGTCCAATGATGTCCCATTTTGTCAGTAACAGAAACTTTGTTCCACCGTTAGAGACCCGTATATTTGACTTGAATTTAACAACCAACCGCAGAACGGCCATTGACCAATGTCCTCTGCTCTTTTTTACGTTTGCGATACCCGCATTTATTCTTTTGACATACGATGGTTTTCTCATTTTCCTTTTTTACCTAAAAGGATGGCCATCGGCACGGTATTTCAATACAACCAGATTTCTGCAAACCAAACAGCAGAAAACAGCTGAACTATGCCCGGAAGTTACTGATGGGACTGAGAATAGCGGAGCTGTATCCATTGCCCAAATCTTACTCGCCACCTACGAATACGAAATCCTCATTGCCAAATATCAAAACAGTTGAATTTTGCAAGCTCTAACTCTTATCGAAGTTCTTCGACACCGCAGCAGCATGGACCGCGTCGGTGTCACTTTCATAGAAGGCGGTAGCAAGGAAAAATTCTTGTCCTATCGCGAAGTCTATGAGCGGGCTTCCCGCACCCTAAAGACGCTCCAACAAAGGGGCCTCCAAGCTGGGAATGAATTGGTTTTTCAAATCGAAGACAATGAGACTTTCGTGAATGTCTTCTGGGCTTGCATCCTGGGAGGCATCATTCCAGTTCCACTATCCATCGGACACAAAGTAGACCATAAAAAGAAATTATTCAACGTCTGGCAAGTACTCAATGATCCTTTCCTGATTGCCAATGGTGATCACCTTTCCAAACTAGACGAATTTGTACAAAAGGCCCAGCTAGATGGTGTCCTCGATACAATGAGCGAGCGTTTCATCGCCCTGGAATCTCTAAGCCCCGCCGACCAGCCGGGCAAAATCCATTCAGCCGATCCGGACGATATTGCTTTCATACAATTTTCCTCTGGCTCTACCGGCCAGCCGAAGGGCGTTGTGCTGACACACCGCAACCTAATTACCAACATACGGGCCATCGCGGCGGCGGCCAAATACGCGCCCGATGATGCGACCCTGGGCTGGATGCCACTGACCCACGACATGGGAATGATTGGTTTTCACATCAATCCACTGTTCAGCGGTATGAGCCAATTCCTCATGCCCACCAGCCTCTTTGTCAGACGGCCTGCCTTGTGGCTCGACAAAACTTCTGCTCATAAAGTAACGGTAACTTGCTCGCCTAACTTTGGCTATAAATATTTGATGAAGCATGTGCCGGACAGTGATGCACAAGACTGGGATCTATCCTCCGTGCGGGTTTTATACAATGGTGCAGAGCCGATCTCCGAAGACTTATGCCACAAGTTTTTGGATCGCATGGCCATTCACGGTTTGAAGAAAACGGCGATGTGTCCGGTCTATGGATTGGCTGAAGCAACGCTGGCGGTTTCTGTATCTGTGTTGGATGCGGAAGTGCGCTCCTGTAGGGTATTGCGGGAAGAGTTGAAGGTAGGAGAGGAGATTGTTTTGTCGAACGATCCCGAAGAGTCGGTCGCTTTTGTAAATGTCGGTACTGCAGTGGATGATTGCAGCATTCGCATCATAGATGAAAGGGGCTTGAGGGTGCCAGAAGGGATTGTGGGCTACTTGAAAATTAAGGGTCCCAATGTTACTGCGGGCTATTACAACAACGATGCAGAGAGCCAGCGCGTCATCGATGAGGATCAATGGCTGAACACTGGCGATTTGGCTTTCATCAAAGATGGTGATTTATTTATCACCGGACGGGCTAAGGACATCATCTTTGTCAATGGACAAAACTACTATCCACATGATATTGAAGACATCGCTTGCGAGCTTGATGGAATCGACTTGAATAAGATCGCATTGGGTGGCTACTTTAATGAAAAATTGCAAAGAGAAGAAACCTTTGCCTTTATTTTTCACCGGGCCAAATTGGAAGCCTTTATTCCTTTGGCAAAGGCTGTCAAAGCACTCGTCAATTCAAAAGTTGGCTTTGAGTTGGACCGCGTCCTTCCTGTGAAAAGCCTACCCAAAACGACAAGTGGTAAACTGCAAAGGTATCGTCTGTTGCAAGACTATCGAAAAGGTAAATTCCAAAAGGTCGAGGAGGAATTGAACGAGCTGGAAGCTAAGCTTCGCAAGCGCGCCATGAGCATTGTAGCGCCCAAAAATAAGCGAGAGAAAAAGATGCTGAAAATCTGGCAAAAGGTACTCAATTTCAAGGACTTCGGTGTGACAGACAAGTTTTTTGAAATCGGAGGAAACTCTCTAAAGGCAGCTGAAATCGGTATGTCTGTCTTGCGCGAATTTCAAGTTGAAATCCCGCTCGAATGGCTGCACAGCAAGGAGTGTATTCGGGAGATGGTCGCTGCCTTGAAATCATTGGAGAAACAGGTTTACAAGCCGCTTCCTAAAAATATACAAGCAACAAATGTAAATATAGCACCAGCGCAAAAGCGTTTGTACTACAGTTGGGAAATGAACCGAAATGCTGTTGCTTACAATACGCCGATTGCTTTGCGTATTGGTGGGGTCAAACTGGCGGCTGACCGCTTGGAGCAATGTATCGCACAATTGCTTGAGCGCCACGAATCGCTGCGTACTTCTTTTCATTTGAACGACGACCAAGTGCAGTTTTCCATAGCTGAAAAGGTCGACTTTCAACTGACTCAGATGAATTGTCCCAAGGAGGAGTTGGACAAGCGCTTGCGAGCCTTGGTTCAGCCTTTCGATCTGCAAAAGGCACCACTTTTTCGGGTTGCTCTTTTACAGATCAACCACTACGAGCAGGTACTTTTTGCCGACTTCCATCACATCATCTCCGATGGTGTTTCGATTCATACTTTTTTGAATGAGCTGGTAAATCTCTACATCGGTAAAACACTGCCACCGCTCTCGGCCAATTACCGCGACTACGCCGCTTGGATGAATGGGCAATTGACAGAAGAGGCAATGCTTGAAAAAGAGAATTACTGGCTGGAACTTCTGAGCGGAGAATTACCCGTTTTAGATTTGCCATTGGACTTTCAACGGCCGGCCGTTTTTGATACAAAGGGAGCAAAACTATCCAAAAGCCTTGGTCGCAAATTGTCCAATCAACTCAGGGAGCTCGCTCGCCAGTCAGACAGTAGTCTGCACAGCTTACTCTTTACTGCTTATCAAATTTTGCTGGCAAAGTATACAGGTCAAAACGAGCAATTGATCGGCATCCCTGTCGCTGGAAGAATCCATCCTGATTTGCAGGATATACAAGGGATGTTTGTCAACAACCTGACCTTGCGCAATACCACCGATGGCAATGAATCTTTTATGGCCTTGCTCAAAAAGTGAAAGACCACCTGGCAGCAGCCATGCAACAACAAGCCTATCCTTTCGATCAACTCGTACAACAATTGGTGAAGCGAAGAGATGCGAGTCGCAACCCAATTTTTGACACCATGTTTGTCTACCAAAACATGGGTCTACCAGCAGTTGAGAATTATGGAATGATCCTGACTCGACACGATTTCGATCCCGGTTTTTCCAAATTTGATCTATCGCTCGAAATATTTGAGGAAGAGAATATTGCCTACGCTTTTGAATATGCGACGGCACTTTTCAAAGAAGAAACCATCGAAAAATTGGCAGGCCATTTTCTCAACTTACTGCAGGAAATTGTCCGTCATCCCAATAAAGAAATCAAGACACTCTCCCTACTCGATAAAGACGAGTACAGCAGCTATGTAGAGGCGTACAACGCAACAGAAGCCATTTATCCAAAAAATAAGTCCATCCACCAAGTATTTGAAGAGCAAGTGGCGCGGACGCCAGGAAGCATAGCTGTTGAATGGGGAGATGTACAACTTACTTACCAGCAGCTCAACCAAAAAGCCAATGCACTGGCCATCGAACTGCGCGATCGTGGTCTGAAGCCCAATGAAGTTGTTTGCATTCTCTTATCGCGTTCGACAGATTTTCTCATCAGCGTATTGGGCATTCTGAAAGCAGGTGCTTGCTTTCTGCCCATCGACACCAATCTGCCAGCCAAACGCATTCGCTTCATCTTAGAAGACAGTGCCTGTAAGATATTACTGACCAAATCGGAACAGCCATTGGCGCCACCGGCGCAAGTGTATAGAATCGACATGGATCAGTGGATGCCAAATGCCAGTCCGGTTAACTATCTCAAATCTGTAACAAAGGCTGATGATCTGGCTTATGTCATTTACACCTCCGGAACCACCGGCCGACCAAAAGGGGTAATGATTTCCCATCGCTCTTTGGTCAACTACATCGACTATTGCTGTAAGACATACGTCAAAGGGGAAAGTGCAGACTTTCCACTGTTCACCTCTGTTTCTTTCGACTTGACAATCACGTCTATTTTTACGCCGCTGGCAAGTGGCCATCGAATTTTGATCTATGAGGACGATCCCAAGGCAGTACTAATCGAAAAGATCGTTGCAGACGATCGCGTCGATATTATCAAATTGACGCCTTCTCACCTGAGAATCATCCGGGAATGCTTCCTGAAAAATAGCCATCTCAACAGTCGGATCAAACGATTCATCATCGGAGGAGAGGCACTGGAAACAGCATTGGCCCGCCAGATTTATATCGGCTTCAATGGCAAGGTAGAGTTATTCAACGAATATGGACCGACCGAAGCAACGGTGGGTTGTATGATTCATAAATACCAACTAGAGGACACCACAGCAAGTGTTCCCATCGGCTTTCCAATCCAGAACACAGCCATTTATTTGCTAGACCAATATTTATGTCCGGTACCACTGGGCGTTAAGGGAGAGGTTTACATATCCGGGAGCGGCGTCGCAAGGGGCTATCTATTCAATGATCAACTGACAACAGAAAGATTCATCGATGACCCCTTCGTCGCCAATCGGAAAATGTACAAAACCGGCGATGTCGCCAGGCGCCTGCCAAACAGTGGCTTGGAGTTCATCGAAAGGGTCGATCTACAAGTGAAGATCAATGGCTATCGCATCGAGTTGACAGAGATTGAGCAGCAGATGTTGAGCCACGAACAAGTATCTGAAGCTTTGGTCAGTATAGAGGATCATGCCAATGGTCAGAAGCTCTTGTACGCTTACTACATGTGCGAACCATCGACAGACCTCACCATCGACCAGGCTACACTCAGGCATTATCTAGCGAGCCGATTGCCACACTACATGATGCCAGTGCATTTCATCAAGCTGGACGAAATTCCGCTGACGATCAACGGGAAAGTAAATTACAGCGCCCTGCCAAAGCCAAAGGCAGACAAGGCTCGTCCGGAGGGTACCCTACCTGGTGGAATGGTGGAAGCCGTTTCGTTGGAAGCTTGGGAGGAAGTTTTTGGACAAAAGGTCAATGTCACCGATAATTTCTTCGAGCTGGGAGGAGATTCCATCAAGGCAGTACAAATTGCTTCTCGCCTCAGTGAAAAAGGTGTCGGAATTGTTGTCAAAGACATCCTCACCTATCAGACGATTGGACAAATCAGCAAGCATGCCAAGATTAGCTTCAAGGATCAGCATTACGAGCAAGGAGTCGTGGAGGGGGCCAGAAAAGCAACGCCCATCGAACAGTGGTTTTTCAGTCGTCAATTGCAAAATCCACATTACTTCAATCAGTCGGTTTTACTCAAGTTGCAACGCAAAGTCGACCGGCGACTCTTGGAACGCTCCTTTGATTTATTGATTGCACACCACGATGGCTTGAGGCTAAATTACGACTGGCATGCTCAGAATTTATACTACAACAACAACCACCTCAACGAAAGATTCGATATACAGGAGTTGTCGTTCGACGAACTGCCACAATTCAAAGCAACACTTCGTTTGGAAGAGGGTCTCTTACTGAAAGCCGCCTTATTAAGACAAATAAAGGAAGAGGAAACTTACTTGTTCATCACCGCCCATCACCTTTTGGTCGATGGCATATCCTGGCGTATTTTCTTGGAAGACCTACACAGTTGTTACAATGCTTTGGAGAGTGGTCATTCGCCCCAACTGCCTCGCAAAGCAGCCAGTCTGATGGACTGGAAAAAGGCACTGGATGAATACCAAAATGCGGCCGATTGGCAACAGGAAAAATCTTTCTGGGAAGAAGTAAAAACAGCGAACTGCGAGCTACCTCAAGATATGGAGACGACTGATTGGCGCGTTGCGCAGGCTGCCAATATTTCTGCCAGCCTGGATGCGGACGCAACTGCTTACTTACTCAAAGAGGCCCACAAGGCATACAAGACAGATGTCCCCATTTTACTCAATACGGCCTTGTTGATGGCTTTGCATAAATGGACCGACCAGCGACAGTTTATCATCGAACAAGAAAATCATGGAAGGCACCTAGACCACTTGGATACTTCCAGAACTTTGGGCTGGTTTACCTGCATGTTCCCCCTGAAATTATATTTACTAGATGGGCCTTTAGATGAGCAAATCAAATCGGTTAAGGAGCAAATTCGACAAGTGCCAGCCAAGGGGATTGGTTATGGTTTGAGTTGTGAGGCGGAAGATTGGCAAAGGGAAAAACAATCGCAAATTCGCTTCAACTACCTTGGGCAATTCGACCATGAGTTGGAAAACGATTTATTTTCCTACAGCACCCTGGCAACCAGCTCGGATGTGGCGCCCGAAAATGCGATGACCACCAAATTGGAATGCAACCTGATGGTGGTACGCAACTGCCTGAAGATTGATATTCAGTACAATCGCAATGCGCACCACCGCACGACCATTGAACGACTGAAGGAATCTTTCATCAAAAGTATTCATCGTTTATTGGACCATATCAGAGAGGAAGAACAAATTCATTTTACACCTTCTGATTTTGATGCAGCCGATGTCAAACAAGAAGAATTAGATGCTTTATTTGATTAAAATAGGAACTCATTTTTTGTAACCATATTAGAAAGATTGAATCAATTAATTGTTTAACCCAAGTTGTGAATTAGGAGTAATTGTCTTTAAAATAAATCGTAACTTGGAATTTTGTAAATTAAGAATCATGTATAAGCACAATTTACTGGTCTTCATGAGGAACATAAGAAGGGAGAAGGTTTTCTTCTTTATCAACCTCATAGGACTTTCTGCAGGTCTGGCTTGTGCGCTGCTGATCTATCTGTGGGTGGTCGACGAATTGGCAGTCGATAAATTCCACGAACAAGACAGCCAGCTCTATGAAGCTATGCTCACCATCAAGAATAACGAAAACATTGTCACACAGCACTTTGTGCCTGGGCCACTGGCCAAAGCCATGTTGGACGAAATGCCGGAGGTGGAAAGGGTCGTGGAATATACCCACACTTTTCGAAATGAAAAAAACATCTTGGCAGTTGGTGATAAAAAGGTAAAAGCCAAAGGCGATTATGTAGGAGCAGATTTTTTCAATGTCTTTTCCTTTGACTTAATGCATGGCGATAAAAGCAAAGTATTAGCCGATAAAAAGTCGATCGTATTATCTGAAAGTCTGGCCAAAAAAATGTTTAATACAACGGATAATCTGGTAGGGAAATCCATTAAAATGGACAATGATCAGAGCTTTCTCATCTCTGGAGTCTATAAAGATTTTCCGCGCGAGTCTTCCATTAATTTCGATTTTCTGTTGCCTTTCGAATTGTTTCGCGACAACAACCAATGGTTACTCAACTGGTTGGGGAATGCGCCCGGTGTATCGGTGATTTTGAAGAAGGGGACGGATGTAAAAAAGTTCAATCAGAAAATCGCAAGCTTCGTTCGAACCAAGTCCAAAGATTTACACAACTTTACGCTTTTTGTACGCCCTTTTTCCGATGCTTATCTCTATGGCAACTATGAAAATGGTGTCCAATCGGGCGGCCGCATTGAGTACGTGAAATTGTTTGGACTCATTGCCATCTTCATTTTGCTGATTGCTTGTATCAACTTTATGAATTTATCGACGGCCAAGGCATCCCGACGAATCAAGGAGATTGGTGTGAAAAAAGCCGTTGGAGCAGACCGCTCGATCTTGGTAGCACAGTATCTCGGCGAATCGGTCATCATGGCATTTCTATCGCTTATCATCGCGGTTGTCATCATTTACTTCTTCTTGCCAACCTTTAATGTCATTACAGGCAAGGAATTGGCACTGAGCTTTGATCCACAACTGATTTTATCAATCCTTGGAATTACCCTACTGACCGGACTGCTGTCTGGTAGTTATCCGGCTTTGTATCTATCTGGCTTCAATCCGGCCACAGTTCTTAAGGGCAAGTTTAAGAGTTCGGTGAGTGAGTTGCTGGTCCGTAAAGTATTGGTTGTTTTTCAGTTTTCCTTGTCGGTCATGTTGATCGTTGCTGTGATGGTCGTTTACAACCAAATCGAATACATCCAGTCCCGCAACCTCGGCTACGACAAAGACAATTTGATCTATTTCGATCGGGAGGGCTGGTCTGCCAAAAGCTTGGAAACATTTCTCGCTAAGCTGGAAAGTGAGCCGGGCATTCGTTCTACTTCCAGTATGGTCGGCAACTTCCTGGGTAGCAAAACAACCACCGATCAAATCGAATGGCAGAATAAGAGTCCGGATGATAAAACGGTTTTCATCTTTCAAATCATCAACTACGGATTGTTCAAGACCCTGGGAATCGACCTGTCTTCCGGCCGGGCCTTTTCAAAGGACTATGGCGCTGAGGACAGCAAGATTGTTTTCAACGAAACAGCCATCAAGGCAATGGGCTTGCAAGGAGAACCCGTAGGGCAGAGGATCCGCTGGGGCGAAAGCGAATTTGAAATAGCCGGTGTGGTTAAAGATTTCCAATTGGAATCTGTCAAAGAGGAGATTAAGCCCATGCTGTTCCTCCTCAATCCAGAAGCATCCAATAAGATATTCGCCAAAATCGAAAAGGGAAAAGAACTGGAAACCGTCCGCCGATTGGAAGGCTTCTACCGCCAATACAATCCTGGCTATCCATTCGACTTTAAATTTTTGGATGAAGATTACCAGGCACTCTATTCTTCTGAAACGCGCATCAGCACCCTGTCGCGTTACTTCGCCGGCATTGCCATCATCATTTCTTGCTTGGGACTGTTCGGCCTAGCTGCCTTTTCTGCAGAAAGAAGAACCAAAGAAATCGGTATCCGCAAGGCGCTATCTGCCAGCAAATTCAGCATCGTCTTCTTGCTGTCAAAAGACTTTACAAAGGTGGTCCTCCTAGCCATCGTCATCGCCTTACCCCTCAGCTATCTAATCACCAAAAGATGGCTGGATGACTTTGTCTACCGAATCGACCTGAAGCTGTGGTATTTCCTATTGTCCGGCTTCCTAGCCCTAGTGATCGCCTGGCTAACCGTCGGCATCCAAGGTCTAAAAGCAGCCAATAAAAACCCCGTAGACTGCCTAAAAGCCAACGACTAAAAAAAACACAAGATCACTAAATCACAAGATCACAAGATCACAAAACCACCGACCACAAAATCACAAGATCACAAGATCAAGAAACCACCAAATCAAAAACCACCCCCGCGCGCACTTCTTTTTCAGGCACCCCAACCCATGAAAGAGAAGTCGCCAGCGGGCCTTAGTACCACCTTTCTTCTGACTTGGCCTAACACAAACTACATCAACCTACAACCCAACAAATAGGCCGAATCCAGGACCGGAAACTCATTCATCGCTCCGGTCTTTTCTATCATACATTCTTTCTAACTGAACGCAACCCAGTGTCTACCCAGACCCATGG
>JBCCSZ010000067.1:0-28148 GCA_039199225.1 Bacteroidota bacterium | reverse complement strand
GAGCGGTGAGCGGTGAGCGGTGAGCGGTGAGCGGTGAGCGGTGAGCGGTGAGCGGTGAGCGGTGAGCGGTGAGCGGTGAGCGGTGAGCGGTGAGCGGTGAAAATTAAATGGTATATTCGATATTACCTAATTTGCTCAATGGAAATTGCCAAACTACAGACCGACTTGGTGTGCGGTGAAAAATAAAAAACAAGGTGGAAAGGGTGGATGGGAAGGCTGCTTTTTGTGAGAGCAGGGAATCCAAAACCGTATTCCACCTTGTGGTGCATAGGTTCTAAAAACGGTAAACAATCATTACTTTTCTTGTCTTTTTCGCTGGGGTATGATATCTGGGATGATGTCCTGTGACAAGAATTCATTGCTTGCGCTACTTTTTTTTTGCGCTCGTTCGTATCGGCGGTGGCACATTTCAACGGTTGATTCGATGTCTTTTAGCCAGCGGCTGCGTTGGTAGTTTTTCTTGCTCAGGAAACCTCTGATCCAGCCGTGGCGCATTGCTTCGTTTTGGGTTATTTCACCATCTGTATGAGAGATGACGACGACGGGTAGACCGAGGTCGTTGGTAAGCCGGGGAATGAGTTCGATGCCCGACGCGGTTCCGGTTCGGCGATCCAGCTCTAGGTCTAAAAGAATGACGTCGTAGGATTTTCCACCTGGCTGAAAAAAGCCATCGATGTCTTTGGAATAGACACTGGTAATTTCAAACGCTTGTTCGAAGGCAAAATGAAACAAATGATGAAAAGTTGGTTCATCGTCTATCAACAGAATTCTATATTTTCTCCTAGTAGTCACTTTTCAATAATTTGTAAGTCCGGTTAGCAATACGTGCTCAATAAGCAAAATCAGTTATAGGCTTTTTTTTTAGGGATTCCCCATCGAACATTAGATCGTCAAATATCTGTTTCCAATTGTTTCGGTTGTATTCGTCTTTGGTCAGTAGCTTGTCGGCTTTATCGAAACAAAGCTTTTGAGGAAAATCCTTCCGGCCTTGGTGGCTGGTTACAATCACAACGGGTAGTTCGGGCCTTTGGGCTTTGATTTCTTCCAGTAGTTGTACACCTCTGTATCTTCGTACTTCGTTGGAATCCAACTCTACATCCAGTATCACCAAATCCAAATTGACGGCCTCCAAGATGGGATAGGCACTGTCCAATTTGTATACACTAATTAGGTTGTACTCTCCAAAAGAGAAAACCAAGTTGTTGTGAAACGAAAACTCATCGTCTACAACAAGTACTACGGGTTTTTTTCTGTTATTGCTCATGATGATGCATTTAAAAGTTCTTAAATATTATACGCTCTTTTGATATGGTCTAGTTCTTCAAAAAGGTAAGGGTAGTTCGAATAGTATTTTTTCACTTTGTATCGAAGACCATCTGCATTGGTGTTCAATTTAGCCGCTGCCAGTCCCTTGCGGTCCAGACATTCTTGGAGGGTGCGTTCAATGCTTTGTAAGTCCACCAAAGCCAGTCTTTCGCGATGAGCCAATGCCCCAAACTTACTTTCTGCATTGGAAAAATTTTCGGGCTTCGGGCTTTGTACAATCTCATCTGGCAAACACTCCAAATCTAATACCTCCTTTTTCTTGAGGCGCTTTCGGATCGTCATGTATTCGATGGTATTTTTTAGTTCTCGAACATTGCCTTCCCAACGGTAGTGGATCAGTTTGTACAAAGTATTTTTCTCTACTTGTTTTTCTAAGTCGGATTCATCGATTTGCATAAAATGGGCAATCATCTCAGGTATGTCTTCTCTGCGTTTTCGCAAAGGCGGAATATGCACGGGAAACACCTTCAAACGCTGGTAAAAATCAGCGCGAAACGTTCCCTCTTCTATTGCTTTTTTTAGGTCCTTATTGGTAGCCGCAACAATTTGTACATCCAGTGTAATGTCTTTTTCCGAACCTACAATCCGAAAGGTTTTATCCTGGATAAAACGCAACAGCTTAACTTGCATACCCAGGGAAATATCTCCAATCTCGTCCAGGAATAGAATGCCGCCCTCGGCCTGGTGGAAAAAGCCTTTCCGGTCGGATTTGGCATCTGTAAAGGCGCCCTTCTGGTGTCCAAAGAGAGTGCTTTCCACCAAGGTCGACTGAATGGTCGACAAGTTAACAGCCACAAAGGGCTGGTGGCTTCGAATGCCCCTTGCATGCAAATAGCGAGCAGCTACTTCCTTGCCTACCCCCGTTTCTCCGGTGATCAAGACGGTCGTATTTTTTTCAGCCGTAGCTACAAATGACAGCTCTTCTTTGATCTTTAAAATCTTTTCGCTGCGTCCCAAAAAAGGATGATTGGAATTCAAAGAATTGACGGTTGCTTCCAGCTGGGCCTTTTGGGTTTCTAGTCGTTCGTTTTCTCGCTCGAGGTACAGAGGCTTAAGGTGTTTTTCAAATTTACTCTGCCATTTGATTCGATCGAAATCTCCTTTGTACAAAAAATCATCTGCACCGTTTTTCATTGCCGTCACGATGGTTTCAGTTTTCCCATTATTCGTCACAATGAGCAGCGGAATATTTGGATAGTCTTTTTTAAGCCCTACAATACGCTTCAAACCAGCATGGAAATCCGTGTCTTTTTTCAACTTCAAATCCAACAGAATAAGGTCAACCATTTTCTGCTTAACCAACGGAGCGACCGTCGACATATCTTGCGCACTCACAATCTCGTATTTGCCTTGAAAAGCAAACTTCAACATCTTGTGAAAATTGATCTCGTCATCGACCACCAACAAAACTGCCTTTTTACTAGTACTGTACATATTCTTGCATTTTGACCAACTCTTTACGAATATCTGCAACCACTCTCGGACAATCGTACCTTTCAAAAACCGATTGGTCGGACTGTTCGAAAATATAACTTCGCAAATGGCCCATCAGCTTTTGCACTTCCTTCATAGGCTGGTGAAAAGGACAGCATTCAAAATAGATGGAATAGTTACGCCAACGATTGGTAAAAGAATCCATTTCAGTCCGCAAAATATCTGCAGCATTTAGCCAAGCAGTTTCGTGGTTTTGTCCTTCGATATTTCCCTCGATGGCGTCTTTGATATTGGTAATGCCAAACTGCAAATAGTTCAATCGCTGAAAAAGGCTGACCCGATGATGCCCCATGAAAAATTTATCCAACTGGGCAATTAAATCGCCATTGCTCGGCCTAATTTTCCAGGGCTCTCGAATCACTCCGGCTCGCAACAAGAACGCATCAATATTCGATGGCATATCCAGTAAATTGAGGTAGTTGCGACAATCGCAACCCGTATCAAAACCCGCCACCAACAGCTTTAATTTTGAATGACGAGAGGATTCCTTTTCAAAGTAATTTCGAAAAATCCGATGAATATCAAAGTAGTTTCCCTGAATCGAATAGGGTTCGATCAACAAGAGATAATGCACCGAATCCAATTGATTCAAGTCGTATTTTTTTAAGGTATAATTCCGCTTGTTGAAATAGGCACTCAACTTTTTAATCATTACCTCATTATTGCCAAAAAAATAGATGATGTCTTTTTCCATTTTACGGATTATTTAGTTCGTTCAAAGCACAGCACTCCGAAAGCCGATTGAAATTTCTGGACCTAAGCTCAAAAGCAATCCTACTTCACACTCATAATTAAAGAGCGGAACAGTTGGTTGATGCGTCTCAATTCAATCAATGACTGCTCTTGTAGCTGACCATTTGTCGGGACAACAAACATCTTTTTCAAGTACCTGGATAGTTTCTTATATTGCTGTTCCGCCTGTCTACTGGCAGATAAGTAAACCGCACAATCATCCATCAAATAAGAATTTTTCGACTCCTTTTCCTTTTTTATCAATTTGTCTTTTTCTTCTTCTCTTAGCTCGTATTGGTTGATGGGCAGCAAATCCATTTCATGTAAATCATACACATTTAGCAGACTTCGAATGCGAATGCGCAAAAGCTTACTATCTGCCTGTTGCTCTTCTTGTTCCAACTTTGCCAAAATATCCTTCGATCGTAGGTTGGCACTTCCATTTGAGTTTTCTAAATCGACCAGATGACTCATCAAATCAATGTGCAGCGCTTCCAGCTTTTTCTTAAACTCTGTGCTGTAGTAATACCAAACCTGGTTGAAGTAAACGCGCTTGACTTCCAGCCGATGAAACTTGCGCGTTACAACGGCAACCCCTTCCTGCAATTTTTTCTCTTTGCCAAACTCATCCTTGACCATCAGCTCATATTCTGGATCGTCCATGAAATATCCGACTTCGTCTAGGATGCCCTCCTCCTTGGTGCAGAAGTAGATGTAATCCTGTCCTCCTCCGATCAAAAAGCATTTGAATTTATTTTTGATCAATTGATTTTCCTGTTGCCGATCCAGTACAATACTTGTAAGGTCTTCGATGAAATCATCGGTAAAATTATGGGGATGAGAGCGGTGCAAAAAGATGAATACATCCGACTCTTTGTATTGGTCTGCCAAGTCCAACAAAAGCATTTTCACCTTCTCGGAATCTGTCATATTGACCCGGATCACCTTGTGTCTTTCCTCGTCCGATTCTGTCCCCTCTACATAGACCAAGTCCATGCGATCGGTCAACTCCTTCCACTTCCATACGATGATCATTACCTTTGTTTTGGCAGACTGTGGACTCCCGTTCTCCATAAAAAATGTTTGTTTTTTTTAAATCTATTCATGAAATTTTTGTGTCAAGTGCATTAGTTGCCTCCCCTTTTACTAGGAACCAAAAAGTGCTTTGGACAAGCGGTATTTCAACTCAAAATCATCCTCCAAACTTGCGGCCAGTTCCGTTGCAGAGATCAGAGATTCTACGGCTCTAAAGGTGGTAAATTGCTTGTACTCCCAATCCAGGTTACTCCACCACTCTGTCCGTCCCCTACCAGTTGTGATCACCAGATAAAAATTATTTGGTGGCTTTCCTTTAGCGTCTAAAATCTCTTTTTTTATGAACTGGTTAATGTTTGACTCATTAAACTCTTCCCGCATCCGCGTTCCCAATTTTTCGATGAATGACAAATGCAGGACCAGAAAATGATAGTTGTAAAAACCTTCGGATTTTATCCGTTGCCAATGATGGATGTCTTCCCTATAAATGCCGCATTTTAATTGCTTTTCCAAAACGTCGATCGGTATAGAACTCACTCTTTCCTCGATGCGATTGTCAAAAATAGCAATGCGGGTATGTAGGTGTTCAAACAGTTCGGAGGCCAGAGCGTCCGACATTTCAGCATCTTCTATGGGTTGCCCCTGGCAGTAATGCCCTCGTAATATACCGTGGCTGCGAAAGCGACAAACATCTGCACCAGCGACTTCCTTTCCCAGCGCCCCATGGGCCAGGTAGATGTCCTGTTGCTCGTAGTTTCGATGCCAGAAAGTGACCTTCTTCCGCTCCTGGTACAATTCCTTTCTAGCTAAGACATTGTAGAATTTTGTACCTTCCTCACTATATACTATTTGCGCAATGATTTGCTTGTTGATTCGGAAATTGATGCGCGCCCACTTTCTTTTGAACCACTTCAAAAACCAGCGACGATACGCATTGTGTAATTGCCGAACATTCGAACTAATAATCCGAATCAAGCCGTGGGCAATCAGTTGGTTTTTGGGAAATTTGTATTTCTTATTCGTTACAACGAAACGAAAGCGCGCAACATTTTCCCATCCGCGTTTTATTTCCAACAATTTATCTTCGTCGATGTATAAAACGGGTTTGGCTTGCCACAAATGAAAGAATTTTTTCAAATAACCCTCCTTCGGTAGCCGCAATTCCTCATCGAAATAATCCTTGTTTTCCTTGTAGCGATTGGAGGAAATTTCATAGTCTACAATTCGGTTTTCATACTTGTTATCCGTCACCTCTCCGCAACCAGATTTCACCCAGGGGTAATACTGCAAGTCGCGGGGCGTCTTTTTATTTTGCACACTGACGAAGGAGTTGTTGAACAACATGGCCGCACAAACCTTGTCCTGCATACTCCCCCCGAGCTTTGGTTTGTAATTGGTATCCATGATGTCGCCCTCTATGCGCGCGATCTTTTTTAAGACCAACTTTTTGCTCAAAGAAACCCTCGACTCAATCCACACCCCGATCTTATACAATTCGCGGTCGGTTCCCTCCTCCTTCATCCGATTTTTATTGTAAGAGGTGGGCTCTACCGAGAGGTGCAAGACCAAGCCCTTATTTCTCATCCCCTCCAGTGCCGACTCCGAAAAATGCTTGACATTTCTGATTTCATTTTCCAGAATGGTAAAAAAGGAATGCTTTCCAACAATGCCACTCGGAAAAAAAGCACGACAGTTCAGCAAAGCCTTTTTCAAAATCTCGTGCTTGTTGCCTCTGCGAACATAGTGGCTGAGGTGCTCTGCCGACTTTTCGGTGATCTTGCGAGGCTGCGTCAAATTTATTTCGGCCAGGTTCCCGCTAGCGGGTTCCCCATCTACCATTTTGATGTGCTTTGTTCGTTGGATGCCATTCGCACCTTTTTCCCGCCGCTCCAAAACAGTCACTTTCAGGATGAGTTTGTAAATCCCTTCGGAGGCCGCAATGGTTCCCAGATAAAGAGGGTTGTTGGCAAAGTCGTGCCACAGCAAAGAATACAAGCTACTCGAACTGCCACCAAAATTCTGTTCGCGCAACAAGCCCGTCCAAAAGGCTCCCTTATCCATTAAGAATCGAACCAAGGGGTAAAACTCACTGGAATGGTATTGGTCGGAATAGATAAATCCCACCTTATCCAATTTACTACTTGCCAACCTGGTGGCATTCTGCAAAAACTCAGTCCGGCATTTAATCAACCAGCTCAAGCCCACCAAGCTGTGGGCGCTGATGTTGTGGGCGTAGGAATCCAGCAAAATAGAAATGACGGCTGTCTTGCGATAGAGCTTGCGCACTTCATCCGGAATCTCATCGTTTTGGCTGATGCGCTTTTGGAGGTAGTACATCGACTCTTTGTAGTATCGCTTAAAGTTGAGCTCCTGCAAAATCGGTACGTCGTAATGCTCGATGAAATGCAATTCATCCAACCGGCGCTTCAAGGGCGAGCGACGATAGGCATTTCGATCTACGACATCCCAATTCAACAGTAAACTCTCATATTCATGGCTGAAGGTTTTGATGAGCCTGGCCTTGCCATCCCTGTAGTTCATATTGCTTTTGTCCTTGATCGTAAAAACGATGTGGACTGCACCGTCCAGATAGGCAAACTGAAATAGAGGAATCGAAATGTAGCAATCATCCGGAATGGTAAAATATTGGTTGATGATCGCATATTCTGCTTTCTTGTATTCACTGAATTTTGAAATATTCTCTTCAAAGACTACTGCATCCGGGTTGTAATGGAAATAATCCCTGAGATAGTTGACCGTTACATCCTGTAAAGACAGTGCTTTTGCATTGAACTTATTCATCATAAGGGTCGCCCTGCTCCTTCTACTGGTCTTTGGGATGGCCGTTCGTTCGATCTTATTCCAGCAAGCCAGTAACTTCTTCGAGCCATTCTGCTTATGGAGAGCTTCTTCCAGGAGGCGGCGTTGCCGTTCGATGCCGGCACAGATGAGGTCTTTGTTTTCGAAGTTTAAACTATCCGAGCGATCGACGATGTTGATGAAAAGCGTATAGGGATGTTCAAAGTTGATGAACTGTCGGGTCACCGCGTGTAGACGCGATTGGAGCAGCTGGCAAAATTCATCTTTAAACCTTGGAATCACAAGTCTGTTCAATTGAGTAGGCATATCAACTGTTAATTGATGAACAATATCTATCAGACTTATTTTACGCTCTAGACAATGATAACATATATGTTCAACAATACCAAGTCTTCCGCTCTACGGATTAAGTATAGGTATCTAAACGAATGTCTAACAATAGGTTTTACGCAAACTGTGCCGAACAGCTGACTTTGGTTGGGCAAGGGCTTTGGCAGCCAACAAGAATCTGATTATCAATTACTTATTATTTATTCGTATTAGATATTATTTCATTCAAAAAGAAGAAAGCACCATCCAACACGAAATTATTTCGCCTAAAAACGAAATTATTTCGTTTTTTCTGCCACAAAAGTAGCTTCGGCCTGCGCTTTGCTCGCCTCCTGATCCTGGTATAGCCAACCGCTGGCATCTTTATTTTCAAACGTAATCCTAATACTATATCGATGGATGGCCAGCAGCAGTAGGATCAATCCCGCCACAGAAAGAGACAGAATGATCCGCATCGATTCGTTGTTTTCTGAAGGTGTACTCGCCGGTATGGATGCGGGCGTAGCCGACATCATATGCGGAGAAGCAAACGGGAAGTAAAAAGGGAAGAAGAGTCGTATAATGCCTCCTAGCAATTTGATACCAAGGACAAAACCAAATACGATCAATCCAATCATTAGGTAGATGTTCATAATTTTTTGCTTTGAAGGGTTGGAAAATAGGAAGTGGCTGATGCGTTCAATCGCTATGCGAAATACGACCTGTGCCATACCCAAACAAAGTCAATGGAGATGCCAAAATATAAACAACTGATTATCAGTACTTTGAAATTCAATCTTTTTTAAAGAAGCTGATTTTCTCCGTATTTTTACGAACAAATTTGGAATCAATCTCCTCAGATCACTTTTCAATGCACGTATGAATACCTACCAAAACAAGATTTTAGAAACAACCTCTTATAAACAAAAAAGGCAGTAACGCACTCGCTACTGCCTTTTTTGGAGGTTGGAAAGAGTCGCTGGTCAGCGAATCTGAACCTCCTTGCGGATGACGCTGGTGAAAGACCGCAACTCAATCTGGTATTCGCCACTGCCATAAGCGCTAAAATCAATCTCATAAATGGTATTGACCGGCAAATCGAGGACTTTATCCTTGAAAACCACTTCATTTTGTGCATTTTTCACCACGACATCGTTGAGGTTGACGTTGATGGCTTCAAAATCAATGTAGTAGATTTGATTTTGCTCGTCGGCGTAAAAGGACCAGTTATTTGGATTGACTTCGGTGAGCTTGGAGGTAGAGACGGAGAAGGATTCGTAGTTGTCGGCTGAGGCGGTTTGGGCAGAGAGTGAAGAGGTGAACAAAGCTGCCAATAACAGCACCAGCGGAAATTTCAAAGAGTGCATAACACTTACCTTTTTTAGAGTGATTACAGATGAATTGATTTAAGGTCGCCTATCGAAGAGAATCTAAGTTTTGAGAGATGTATGCCTGTAAGGGCGTTTTCAAAACCTATTCTAAAGATAGTGCTTTCTTTTTTGATATAAAAACGGTGAATAGTGCTCTTTAGATTAAGAAAGTCAGGTGATTTCTACCCAAAAAATTTATTTTCACAAAAATAGCGACAATAAATAGAAAAATACGGCAAGCATATGTATAGCAGAATACTATTTTGGATATTTTTTCCGAAAAAAATCTACTCTTTTGGGCTTGTTGTATCAGATCCGCTTTGTAACGCAACCATCAATACATCTAGTATACTTTTATAGATTTTTTTTCCTTCTTGCAGAAAAGTAGGCAAATCCACCCAAATGGCCTGCTCAATGTCCTCTTCAAGCTGCGGCTTTAGGGGCGCCACAGGCGACTGCATGGGATACCAATAGGTCGTCTTGAGTACCCGACGTCCCTTACGGTCTTTGTAAGTATGCAAGGTGTGCGTCAATCGCTTGCCGATCTCCAATTCTTCCAAACCAGTTTCCTCCTGGACTTCCCGAATGGCTGCCTCCTTTTTCCCCTCGCCCGGATCGATTTTCCCCTTCGGCAAATCCCAAAAGCCTCTGCGATAGATCATCAAGGTTTGCCCCACGGTGTTGACCACCACCCCACCGGCCGCTTTGATGGGCAGGAACAGCGCCTTGAAATCGCGAAACATCCCCTCTGTATCCTCTGCATAGAGATAGACGGAATCAAATCGCTGGGATTTTTCCAGCATGTCAATGTAATTGAGCAAAAACTTTGTCTTGCCCGTATACTTCCCGATCAAGGAGTTGGGTTTCCCAAAATTGGCCTCCAATGCCTCCTGTTTGGGCATCAAAAAAAGAGGCGTCTCATTGATGTATATTTTGTACATCTCACAAAGATTTGAAATCAAGAAATGCAACAACACGTACAAACATCTCCATATAAAACCTCACAATCAAATGTAAGGAATGTGCCTAGCGCCCATAAGGTTTCACACACCCATGCCGCGGCTAAACTTCCTTTTCCTACCCAAATATAGAAATACAAAATTAAAACCTTCTCTCAATGAGTACAAGCAATTCTTATGGCCCACCTTGTGAGAATGGTTCCTTGGCGCCCCAATCGAGATTCAAATTTTACCTGGCGGAACCTGGGTCTGTTGAATCTATCCACCGTTTTCCATCTATCTAGGCAACTGAAAAGAGGACTATTTGTGCTGAAAATACATTTTTAGAGAATCAAAACCGTAATTTTTGTACATTTGCAGCTGTTTATGAAGGAGCTGACGCATACAAAAATCGCTGCCGAAGTTGCACAGAAACTGCTGCAAATTAAGGCCATTAAACTGAGTCCTCAAAATCCATTCACCTGGGCCTCCGGACTCAAGTCGCCCATTTACTGCGACAACAGAATCGTTTTGTCCCACCCCGACATCCGCCGGATCGTTTTGGAAGGGCTCATCGAAATTTCGGAGGCATTCCGACCGTTCGATGTCATAGCAGGAGTTGCTACAGCGGGGATCGCCCACGGCGCTCTGTTGGCCAATGCCCTCAATTTGCCATTCATCTACGTGCGGAATAAGGCCAAAGGGCATGGTAGACAAAACCAAATCGAGGGAGAAATCCAAGGAGGAGAACGCGTCCTAGTGGTGGAAGACTTGATTTCTACCGGTGGGAGTTGCCTGCAAGCAGTGGAAGCCCTACGGGAGGCACGCACCAATGTCTGCGGTGTTATGGCGATCTTCACCTATGGCTTTGAAAGGGCCGAAAAGGCATTCGAAGAAGCCAATTGTCCTTATACGACTTTGACCAACTATCACACACTCATACAAGAGGCCGTTGAAAGCCAATACATTAATGAATCCGACTTGCTTTCTTTAGGTACCTGGCGAAAAGACCCGGCCAATTGGTCGGCAGGATTGGAACAGTAAAGCCTGCCGCTTGCGATTTACATGGGGAAAAACACACAAAAACCATCATCGCAGTTCCGTTTTATTGCTACCTGCGTTACATTAGACATCAGACAAACAGAGGGGTTTGTCATTTACCAGAATCATTTAATACGAAAACCGTATGTCCATCATCAACAAGAATGCAGAGGCATTCCTCATCAAATACCTTAGCAACGCTTCACCGACCGGCTTTGAATCTTCTGGCCAAAAAATTTGGCTGGAATACATAAAACCTTTCATCGACGAATGGGATTCCGACAATTATGGAACAGCATATGGAATCATCAATCCCGGTAAGGATTACAAAGTCGTTATTGAAGGACATGCAGATGAAATTTCCTGGTTTGTTCACTACATCACCGACGATGGCTTCATACATGTGTCTCGAAATGGTGGCTCCGACCACATGATCGCACCTTCCAAACGGGTCAATATTCACACCCCCAAGGGACCGGTTCGCGGTGTTTTTGGATGGCCGGCCATTCATACGCGCCGAAGCAACGACTCTAAATCTGCACCCAATATCAACAATATATTCATTGATGTAGGGGCCAAAGACAAGGAGGAAATCCTGGAAATGGGTATTCACATTGGTTGTGTCATCACCTTCGACGATGAGATGGAAATGCTCAACGATCGCTACTATGTTGGGCGGGCATTGGACAACCGCATGGGGGGCTTTTGCATCGCAGAGGTAGCGCGTATGATCAAAGAAAATGGCATTGAACTCCCCTACTCGCTCTATATTGTCAATTCTGTTCAGGAAGAAATTGGCCTCCGGGGTGCAGAGATGATCGCCCACACCATCAAGCCCAACGTGGCCATCGTAACGGATGTGACCCACGATACGCATACGCCCATGATCAACAAAAAGCAACATGGCGACATCAAATGTGGTGGTGGCCCTTCTGTGACCTACGCACCGGCCGTACACAACAAGCTGCTTCAATTAATCATCGATACAGCAGATTCCTTCGAAATTCCATTCCAGAGAGAAACGGCCTCTCGACGTACCGGAACCGACACGGATGCTTTTGCCTATTCCAACGGTGGCGTACCGGCCGCTTTGATCTCTTTGCCGCTGCGCTACATGCACACAACGGTGGAAATGGCGCACAAGGACGATATCGAAAATGTCATTAAACTCATTTATGAAACCCTCCAAAGAATTGAGGATGGGCATAATTTCAAATACCTCTAATAACTTGAAACGCCTTTTACATCTGTCGCTTGGCCTCCTGGTCGGTCTGGCATTCATCGCTTGTGATTCGACCAGCCAATCTGATTCTGAAATCCAGTCTACAGATACCGTTGCGACAGAAGCGGAGAGCAAAACGGTGGAGGATAAAGCCCCCGAGCAGGTGGCGCCTGACCTGGCGACTACTCCAAGCCGTTTTCCCATCAAAAATCCATTGCCCGATTGGCCGGAAAAGCCCAATAATACAGCGGGAAAGCTCTTTCCATTCGATGAGGCAGTGCGCGTCAGCGATTTGGTGGATTTTCGTCAGCAACTCTACGAGGCGACCAAGCGGAAGAATGTCGAGCACCTGCTACAGATCATCGACCCTCAGATCAAGTGTAGCTTTGGAGGAGACAGTGGCAAAGAGGACTTTGTCAGGATGTGGCAACTGGACAGCTTGGCGGCTCAATCTGGTATCTGGCAAGAATTGGAAATGGTGCTCTCTTTTGGTGGCGCTTTTATCGATCCAGATAATAAGCTGTTCATTGCGCCCTATCAATCGGTCATCGACGACTTTAGCGACCCCTTTTCTGAGGGCGTCATCATAGGTACGGACGTTCGCCTCCGGGAACAACCCTCCACCAATAGCAAAGTGCTGGATGCGCTGAGTTGGGATAAGGTATCCATCGTTTATGAAAACAATGCCAAGGAAGAGACCATCGGAAGCGAAACGCACTACTGGCAAAAAATCAAGACGGCTAAAGGTCAAACTGGTTATATATGGGGGAAGTACCTCGGATATTCGGCTGGCTATCGGGCCGCTTTTGAGAAGCGCGGCGAACAGTGGAAAATGGTCAGTTTCTTGGCAGGTGATTGAGCATGGGTTTGCTAAAGCCCATCGTAGACCTCATTTTATATGGCAACTTTTGGATTGCCCTTTGTGCGACCGCCCTTTGCCTACAAATACAACTCGTACTAGGCCGCCCTTTTCAATGGGACGCCGTTGTCGGCTTCTCCACCTTTGGCACCCTGTTTTTATACGCTGTCCATCGCATCGTCGGCATCAACAACCTGAAAAATTTCTTTGAGGTCGACCGCTATCACGTCATTGCACACTTCAAACACCACATACGGGTCTACGCCTGCATCGGCTTGATTGGCAGTGGGTACTATTTTTTTCAATTGCAAAGGGCAACACAGCTGGTCTTGGTCCTGCCGGGCCTATTGTCGTTGGGCTATGTCGTTCCCTTTCTAGGCCAAAAACGCAAGCGTTTACGCGATCTGGATTTTGTAAAAATCTACCTCGTTGCCATTGTCTGGGCATGGATCACGGTGGTGTTACCACTCATGGAATACCAACAAGCCTTTGGTTTTGCGAGCATTCTGATGATACTGGAAAGAGCGCTGTTCATCTTTGCCATTACACTGCCCTTCGACATCCGCGACCTCAAGGTAGATCAATTCGGACAGGTCAAAACCATTCCAGCCATCATTGGTGAAAAACGCACCCGGCAGCTGGCCATCGCCTGCCTCTTCGCAGCTGCCTTGATCGCCTTTGTCCTCTTTGGAAAAGGCAGCTATTCGTCCACTGTATTGCTCGCTTTGCTGATTTCGTACTTTATAAGCATACTTTTGGTACAAAAATCGAATGTACAACAACACGACTACTTTTATTCCGGCTTAATGGACGGAACAATGATCTTTCAGTTTTTAATTGTATACATCATTCACTTACTGCAATGAACCTCTTTCAAGACTCCAGAATCGATATTCAACGGGATGCCTATGAACTCCAAATGAGCTTCAAATGGTTTTCACCGACAGCCATTTTCCTTGCTTTCTTTTGTGTTGCCTGGGATGGCTTTCTCATTTTTTGGTATGCCATGGGCTCACAAACGGATGCGCCCTGGATATTTTTTGTCTTTCCGTTGATACACGTAGCAGTCGGTGTGGGACTGACCTATTACACCCTCTGCCTGTTTTTCAATAAAACCCAGGTCAGGGTCAACCGCGACCAAGTGGAGGTCCTGCACGCTCCCATCCCTTGGTGGCGCGGCAACAAAAATGTTGCATCGGCAGAATTGGAACAGTTGTATGTCAAAGAAAAAAGAAGCACCAGTAAAAACGGTTCCAGCAACTACACCTATAAACTACGGGCCAAGCTCGTGGATGGCAAAGACCTTGCGCTCCTAGACATTGGTCGGGGCGACAGTGAAATCATGCAACGGATCGAAACGGAGATTGAGTCTTTCCTGGGCATTGAAGACGAAGCCATTGCAGGCGAATTTCAAAAAGACCGCAAGGTCCGTCAACCAGTGACCCCCAAAGCTCGGTCTACCGCCCCTCTAGCCAATCCTCACCATCTTCAGCTTCAACACCTCAAAGCGGGCGATTTCGTGGATTATGAACGCCAATCCTACCAAGTGGCCCACCTTTCCCAATACGACTGGAACAATGGCGATTCCGACAAGCTGCTCCAATTGCTCAGCAACAGCAATGAAGAACGCCTCGTATACCTCCAACAAAATGGCGGCCTTTTCCAACCCTACCTGGAAACCAAACTCTCGCTCATTGAAGCCAACAGCATTTTTTTCCTCAAAGCTTCGCCACCAGAACAACTGACCTATCAAAATCAAACCTTCCAACTCAGCCAATACCTAAAGGGGCAGCTTTTCCGCACAGGACAGAAACAACCATTCCCTGCCGAGCAATGGAGCTACCACTCTGCCGACCAACAGCAAAGCCTTCGGGTTGTCGACAACGACTCGCTGACCAGTATGTACCTTGGACAGAAAGAGCTGCCGGGATCGTTCGAAAACTTGTTAACACCCTGAAAGGGGCGCAGGAAATATTTGATAGTGGATCATGGGCATTAACCGGGTGATGGGATTATATCGGTTATTGGAATTTTAAAGCCCGCTTGTTGGTTGGTTTTCTACGCAAAGAATCTGTGTACTCCAAAAAGCCAAGACAAGAATAAATAAATGCGATCTACGGTTCTTGTCAGCTTAACAGTACTTATCAGAAAAACATTTAGTAGGAAGTTGTTCCCCAAAAAGGTTTGTTTGGCCTCCTAATGGCCCTTTGTCCTTTCAGAGAATTGTGCTTCGCATTTTCAATTTTGGTGATGGTATCATCCTCCATTACCCCCGAAATATCCTTTTTGACTGGATACAGCAGCGGTAAGTAAGTATCTATGATTTTAGATTTGAAGTCTAGGTACCTAATGGCATTGACCTTTTTGTCGATGGATTGTTCGATCTCATCAACGATCATGGAAAAGAGTCGCCATTTCAACTCGACTAATTTGGAACCTTCTATCTCTTCATCTGCATTTGTGATGAATGCACTTTCTTCGTCCTTTCGTGTTTCAAAATCCAACAAACGCTGGCTGCCATCTGCCAAATCATCATCTGAAGCGGAACAAAACAGGGCTTGAAAAACATCTTTTACTTTCTCGTATTTGGACTTCTGTTGGTCTATGTAAATTTCAAATTCACCAATCTTTTCGAGTGTTTGATCGCCGTAAATATCATACAACTTTTCGAGTCCATCTAGCACATCTAAATAGTAGGGATAATCATTGAAAATTTTTCTCATTTTTTCTCTTTCTTCCTTCGTCATCTTACCTCTTACGTACTCAAACATTTGTTCAATTGAATAATAGATAAAACTTGAATGAGTGTTTTGAACAGCCATAAGTCATTTTTTTTTATTTAATGTAAAAACTTCCATTGCCCCTCTGAATTAGCGTAAATCATATCTCCGTTTCTCATTCCTTCGTATTGTTGAACTTAGATCGCATTTTACTTTTTATTCGCCCTATTTTTCCTCTAATCGTCGTTTGCGTTTCCTGTTCCCCTCTTTTCCGCATCACCTCGGCAATATCGGCATAGGTATGTCCACACGCCCACAAGAAGATGATCTCAAATTCTTTGGGCTTGAGAATATCCTTGAGCTTATCCATAATCAACTTGGTCCTCCGCCTGGATTCCAGAGACTCCGCAAGGAATTGCATATTTGAATAAGCCAGTGGCTCTCTGGTTAGATCAGACAGCCTTTTCTTTTTCATGCGAGCAGCTTCATTCGACAGAACTCTGAAGATGTAATATCTCAAGTCCTTGATTTCCTCCAAGCGCTGGTTGCTGAGTGCGAGAATTTTGTAAAAGGCATTCTGGCAGGCATCCTGTGCCATCCCCAAATCATTCAGTTTGAGATAGGCGACAACAATGAGCTTTTTAGATTCCTGTTGAAATATATCTGCCAATCTGTTTTTCCAGTGTTCATTTAATCCAATATTTGACTTGTTAACGAATGCTTCATTTAAATCGTGTCTAATTCTCTTCATGGAACAGAATAATTGAAGGGGTATGGTAAAGTGTTTCACTCACTATTATAGAGTAAAAAGAATATTAAACATACACGTTATTTTATATTGTTTTTTTTGAGATTCTTACTTTTCTGATTTTCTTCCGCTAAATATGTCGCCATGCGATGGTATCGCTATTGGATGGCTACTCGCATGCTGCAGCAAAGAATGGGAAATGAGCTAAAGTCTAAAGGCAGAAAACGAAGGCTACATTGGTGGGTAAGCAATCTATTAGTGCATCAACACTTCAATCATTTTTCGAGGAGATTTTTCTTCCAACCACTTGACCAAGCGGAACAACCGAGAGCGAAAGAAGCCGGGCGGCTCCTGGATGAGTTGTCCAAAGGCAAAGACATTGTCATCGATTGCTGGAATTTGACGCTGGAGGTCCAGAGTAGATAAGGGGGCAAGCCGACAGGCGATGCGCCAGGCGTTGTCCCGAGCGACTTTTAGACTGAAATCGGCCAACTTTTCATCGCTACTGCCACCAATCCAGTCGAGCAGCCAAAACAAAGGGGAAATCTGCCCTATCTTATCCTGGGTCTCACTCAGCATCTCGGAGAGCAATTGGTTGATCTCCATGAAATCGTTTTCCAGGGAGTGGATTTGAGCGCCGGGAGCAATTTGGGCGGCAGCGATCCCAAGATCGAGGTTGATATGGGCGTTCATCCCCAAGAAGAGGTGCTGGATGAGCAGTAAATTGGAGGAGCGGGTGGCATCAAAAGCCAATTGCCAAGAACGAGTGGGCCTTTGACCATTTTGGTATTGATCATAGGCTTCCAGATAGCGATTGGCAAATACAACGTCGAGCTTTTCCATGCGAGCAGCATCTTCAAATCGGCTGGTCGCGATGCCGGCTTTCACCCGCGCCGTGACGCCACGATACAGAGCAGCAAAGGCGCCAAACAACTGCTCTTCGCGAATGTTGTCCTCAATAATCTCGTCCAGGCGATCTAATACATCATCGATGCTTTTTGCGGGCATGGATCAATGAGTTTGGATCATTTGATGTGAAATTCCTTTTGCTCGCTAAGCCCGCCTTTATTTATCTGAACCTTGTACATCCCTTTGTGAAGATAATAATCCCCACTTTTAGCTCTTTTTAGGCGGATGTTATCGAGTTCGCTCTTGCTGTCTCGATTGAGGTGTTTTTCGTAGGCTCCTTTTCGTTTTTCTTCAATGGAGAGGTCGTAAACGATGTAGTTTAAGCCGGGCTGACAATCAGCAGAGAACTCCTTCAGCAGCTGGTCATTGGAGGCATGGACTTTTACATTAAGCGTTCCGGCAGATTTGGTATAGACCGGAATTTTGTAGGCAGGAGCTTTCGGCGCACGCCAAACCCCTGCGCGTTCTCCCCATCGACGACTGTGCTTTTGCTCCTTCAAATCAAATGCATACAACTCTTTTTGCATGATGTCTGCATTCATCTGCTGTAGTTGGTGTACGTCGCCCACATAGATGGAGCGGCCGTGCGTTCCGACGATCAACTCATGCGCTCTGGGGTGTACCACCACATCGTGTACTGCCACCGCAGGCAGACCGTTGTTCAGCAACATAAACGACTGTCCTCTATCCAATGAAACGTATAAGCCATGGTCGGTTCCGACATACAACAAATCGGGATTGACAGGGTCTTCCTTTACCACATTGATCGGCTCTGCAGGCAGGTCTTTACCGATGGGGGTCCAAGTCTTACCAAAATCGTCCGATTGATACAAATAGGCGGAAAAATCGTCCCAACGGTAGCCATTCAAGGCAGCGTAGACCCGGCCTTTGACGTGGG
The DNA here is from genome assembly GCA_039199225.1 of Bacteroidota bacterium. Classification (GTDB taxonomy): domain Bacteria; phylum Bacteroidota; class Bacteroidia; order Chitinophagales; family Saprospiraceae; genus JBCCSZ01. The sequence continues at coordinate 9,727 of JBCCSZ010000067.1, read as the reverse complement.
CCGACGCTTGAATTTTACTGACCCACATGCGCTCTGGCATTCCCTTATCGATGCGCTCCCAATTGTTGCCGCCATCCTTGGAAATGTGAATCAAGCCATCGTCACTTCCTGCGTACAACAGGCCGAATTGCAAGGGAGATTCGTGGATGCTCGTCAGGGTCGAATAGGCAACGTCTCCTTTGATGCCTCCGGTGGTAAGGTCCTCCGAAATTTCGTCAAAGTGGTCTCCTTGATTGAAGGAACGGTGAAACTTATTGGAACCCATGTACAAAATGTCTTGGTTGTGGATCGACAAGTGGATGGGTGTCTGCCAATTCCAGCGCAAAGGTGCCTCCCCCAAAGCGTGCTTGGGTGTGATGTACTTTCGCTTGCCAGTTGTATGATTGATGCGGAAGTAATTGCCGAATTGAAAGCCAGTATAAACGATATTATTGTCTCGGGTATCTACGGCAATCTGCATCCCATCCCCTCCCATGATCTCTTTGTAGGGATACTGGCCGGTGGAGTGCCAACGATTGCTGGCTTTGTACTTTCGAGAGCCCATCCAAACGCCATTGTCCTGAAGTCCACCATAGATATTGTAGGGTTTTGACATATCTGCAGCCACCGCATAAAACTGGCCCACCGAAGTGGTATTGGCCTTGATCCAGGTATCGCCATCATCATAAGAAATGTTGACGCCTCCATCATTGCCTAAGATAAGGTGGCCCTTCCGCTTGGGATTGACCCATAGAGCGTGGTGGTCGACGTGTACGTTGTCGCCATTGATGGATTCAAAGCTTTTGCCGCCATCTAAGGATCGCAATACCGGATAACCAAGCAAATATATCTTATCGACATTGCCTGGTTCCAATCGAATTTGACCGAAGTAATAACCATAAGAATTGTACACACGATCCAGAAAGCCTTCATGGGTTTTCGTCCAGCTTTTACCTAAATCATCCGATCGGTAAACCTCCGCTCCAATAACGGGTGTATCAAACAGGAGGCTGTTGGCATCTTCCAGGTATTCCGTCAGAATGGCTGGGCGGAAGGAGGCTTCTTCGGCCATTGCCAGGACTTTGTCTGCTGTGTATTTTTCCGGAAAATTATTTTGCTTCAGGTATTTGGCGAGGCGCTTTTTGTCCAACTTGAGGAAATCGTCCCGCTTCATATCGCGAAAATCCTCTTTGGTCAACAAGCCTCCGGACTCCTTTTCCTTGGCAGGTCTTCTAAAGTAGTTGTCAACAAAACCAAACAGGACCGTCTTACCATTTTCCTTGCCCATTGCAACACCGATTCGTCCACAGCCTTCTCCCACGGGAAACCCGCTTTTTTTCTCGGTGATCAACGCCCAATTGTTGCCACCATCTGTCGTTTTGTAAATACCACTTCCTTGGCCTGATTCTACAAAATTCCAAGCTCGTCTTTCCCGGTGCCAGGTGGTCGCATAGAGGATGTCCGGATTGTCTGGATCAATAATGAGGTCCACTGCGCCGGTATTTTCGTTTACAAAAAGCGTTTGAGTCCAGGTTTTGCCGCCATCCGAGCTTTTGTAAATGCCTCTTTCTTTGTTGGGCGAATACAAATGTCCCAAGACCGCTACCCAAAGGGTGTTGGGATCGGTGGGATGAAGGATGATGCGTCCTATATGGTGGCTCTCGGAAAGTCCCTTGTGTACCCAGTTTTTGCCACCATCCGTCGAAAGATAGATGCCTACCCCTGCGTAGGAGGAGCGGCTGGAATTCACTTCGCCCGTTCCGACCCAAATATGATTTTGCTTCCAATCCACAGCAATATCTCCTACGGTCATCACGGCTTCCTTTTCAAAGATTGGCTGAAAGGCAGTACCGTTGCTTTCGGTTTTCCAGACTCCTCCGGAAGCGTAGGCTACATAAAAAATACTGGGATCGTCTGGGTTAACGGCAATGTCACTAACACGGCCGCTAAAGACGGTCGGTCCAACAGATTCGAACGCAATGCTGTTGACAAGAGAGCGTTGTTCTAGCTGATGCCTTTGCTCGAAACCTTTCAAACGAAGGTCGGAAGGAGTGTAAGGAGGTTGTTGAGCCTGGCTGGTCATCAAAACCGACAGGCAGAAGAGAAGGATGCCAAGAAATCTCATGTTTACGTCATTTGTGTACGATGTAAACATAGCAATTTGAGTGGCAATTACCTAGTCACGAGCACTGAACTATAGCCAAAGGCTACCTTAAGACATTTCTACGGCTGGTGCCATCTGCACCACAAAACCGATTAATTATCGACCGGATTGGCAACGTAGTGATTGATGTAAGTTTCTAATCCAAGCAATCGTTGCAGGCTGCTTGGCGAGTAGAACAAGTACTTATCATTGGTCAAAAGCTCATAAATGGCTTGGGCCGTTTCCAGCTTGAGGAAACTTCGGATGACCAATAATAAACTACGGGCGTGGGACAGCTGTTCGATGCGTTGGATGAAGTCGTCAAATTTGACTTTCAGGGACTTCAGCTTCCTTTCAGAACGCAGCATTTCAATCTGGTGAATGTCCAATTGTTTGAGTTCATCGAAGGAGTGATACAAGAATTCCTGCTCGTGATCGATGTATTCAATTTTGGTGTGAATTAGATGGCGTATAATAGCCACCATGTCAGGCTTTTGGTGCCTGCTGTTAGTGTTTCCAGTGTTTTGCATGGTTTTCTCTTTAAAGTGCTAAACCAGGTCGCTTTGATAGTCTGTCTATTAACTTAAATGCAAAAAAGAAGTTTTGGTTTGTAAGCTGTTGTTTATTGCCTGATTATGAGCGGTTCAAGAGGTTTTTACACATACAAACATAAGCATTATTTTCATATTACATTAATTTCCAATAAAAAAGTTATCCACATTTTGGCCGACAACCTTTGGCGAGATTAAACGTTAAAAGTCTTAAAATGACAATAAAATGTAAATCGATAATTTCGGCAATCGAAATTTTTCATCGATTTTTAACGATCCATATTTTACCCCGTGAGAGGTTAACAAAATTGCCAGTATAGCTGGCTTTTCAGCGCGAAAGGAACTAGACAACAAACACTCGGAGGTTTTACGAAAGCTTTTTGGGAAACCCACCAAAGCCGACAATGTCAATTTTTTTAGCCTCACGACTTAACAGCAAAAGTTCAATACAATGCAAGCAGATCAAATTAAAGCGGCACTACAGAATTGGCAAGAAATCGTTAGAGATTACCAAAAGCCAAATAAAGTAAAAGCCGTCATCCAACTATTGAATTCGTTCCTACCGTTTATAGGTATCTGGATATTGATGTACCTGAGTCTTTCCTGGTCCTATTGGATCACGCTTGGACTGGGTGTCGTCAATGCCTTTTTTATGGTGCGCATTTTTATCATCCAACACGATTGCGGCCATCAGTCATTCCTCAAGTCCAGGAAAGTCAACAATGCCATCGGCTTTTTCTGTAGCATGTTCAGCTTGATCCCCTACCGCTATTGGGCGCGTTCGCACAACTTCCACCATGCACACAATGGCCAGTTTGAAAATCGGGACATTGGGGACATTACGACTTTAACGGTCAAAGAATACCAAGCGCTGAGCAGCTGGGGGCAATTCAAGTACCGCCTCTATCGCTCGCCCTTGATCATGTTTTTGGTCGGACCGGTTTACTATCTATTGATCCACAATAGGCTACCGCTGATCAAGTTTAAGGGATGGTCCAAGGAGCGCCGCTCCGTCGTTGTCAGTAACTATGTCTATCTGGCCGTTTATTTGACCCTTGGCTTTTTAATCGGATGGAAGACCTTTTTATTGATCCAGGCACCGATCATCGTCTTTTTCGCCATGATTGCCATTTGGTTTTTCTATGTACAGCATCAACACGATCCAAACTATAAAAATTGGAAGGAAAACTGGGAGTACCTGTTGGCAGCTATCAGAGGTAGCAGCTATTACAAATTGCCAAAGGTTATGCAGTGGCTGACTGGTAACATCGGATTCCACCACATCCACCACCTCAGCTCACTCATTCCGAACTATAATTTGGAACGTTGCAACAAAGACAATCCCGTTTTTGAAAAGCATACAACTGTTCTGACATTCCGCTCCAGCTTAAAGTGCATTTTCCACAAGCTGTGGGATGAAGAATCCCAGCGGATGATTTCATTTAGAGAATACGCCAGAATTTATACTTCTTCCTTGAAGGCGGCTTAAAAAAATAGAGTCATCCCGAAGTAGTTTTAGCACCAAATTTCGGGATGACTCTTCTCTAAAATGTACGGGTAAGTCTATACTTGAGGCTCTTCGGCCAATATCTCTTCTGGTTCTGGGTCTGGAATCGGAACTTCAATATCCAACTCTACTTCATCCTCTAGGCTGCGCAGCAGCTTGTTGATCTCTTGTATCCCCAACTTGGTCTTGAGGCTCAGGAAGACAAACTCTTCCTCATCGTTGACCAGTATCAGCAGATTTTTAATCATATCACCCGATCCATTGGTTCGTATCAGCATGTTCACCTCTGTTGATTCGTCGCGCACGTAGATCAAATCCTCAAATTTGTCCTTTTTACGAACATTTCGCATCATCTTGTCAATCTTCTGCTGCTTGATCGGATTGCCCTCTTCTGTAACCAGGAGGCGCATTTTCCGCACTTTACGAGCCAACTTGAGTGCTTCTACTGCCTCGGGATCGTCTTCAACTTTGTTTTTTGCGATTCTAGAGCCAAGGCGTATCAGCCAACCTGGTAAACTAATGTTTCGAACGCCCTCTTTAAACTTATTTTGCCTGTAGAACTTGTTTATGGTAGGTGTCTGTGCATAACTTGTCAAAGCGAAAGACAAGATACAACAGGCCAGAATCCATTTCTTCATTTGGTCTGTTTTAAAGGTGTGGATTAGTTGTTTATCTCCGCGTTCTCAGCCTTTTCCAAGTGCTCGATGCCCTTGATGTTCATCGTCTTAGACAGTTTGGATATGTTCTTCAGGTCGATGTCGCCGATCAGGCTGACCAAAACGAACTCGTCTTCTCCTCCAACGATTACCAGCATTTCGGTAATAATGTCTCCACCATTGTCTTTGATCATCAGGTTGATATTTTCACCTTCGTCGCGCACCTTTACCAGCGATTCATACTCATTCGTATTGATCTTATTGACGGCTTCTTCATAATAATGACCAGGGTCTATTTCTGTCGTCAAAACGCGAATACTTTTCAAGCGACTGGCCATATCCATAGCGATTTGTGCTTCTTGATCTTCCAGGTGGTCCAATTCGAGTTTTCCAAGAATTTCAAACATTTTCGGACTAACATATACAACGGTAAAGTCTTCATTTTCAACGTATTGCTCAAAGTATTTGGATATGGCATCGCCATCTTGAGCAGAGGTCTGAGTACTAAAACTCAGTAAAGCGAGGGCTAAAACAATCAGATATTTCATTTGTATTGTGTTTTAAAGTAATTGTTAATGATTTGATGATATATACTTATGCACGTGCTTTTAAAGTCAGAATTTGATTCTCAGCATTGAGCTAATAGGACTCAGAACCGATCATCAGATGGCTTTTTTATTTTGATTCCATAGCCGGACTGGGACAAACACGTCCTCTGACGCGGCTGAAAACACGTATCAACTAATAGTTTCTGTAGATAAGGAAAACGAAGGTTTGGCGCTGAAGCCATTGTAAGTCAGATTACTTGATCACGCTGGTCGCTGTTTCTATCTTGGCCAAGCCCTCTGCAGCTGCATCGGTCCCCTTATTCAGCTTGCCAGAGACCAACAACAGGGCCGTTTGAACTTGTTCCAGACAATCTTCTGGATTGGCACATTCATATTTGGACCAGTCCACTCCAGCTGTCTCCTTTTTGGCACTTTCGGCAGGCATCATCATCCAAAGGCCGACAAAAGCCAGCAACAGGATGGCGGCGGCACTGGCCAGGCGGCGATACAATACCCGACGTATTGGACGAACAGGTACTTGGAGTTGCTTCGAGAGACGACTTTCAAAGTCTGCCGGAAGTTCTGCCTGCTTTTCCTCTTTGAAAAATTGAAAAAGAGGCTGATAAGGTAGCAGCTCGGGAGCAACATCTGCTCCGTTGAAGTATGCTCTTAGTTGTTGTTCCTCTTCCAGGGAGGTATTGCCTTCCCAGTATTTCTCCAACAGCGCTGTGATCAGGTTATAATCCATAGGACTCCATATTTGCCAATTGTGTACGAATTTGCTGTCTGGCACGGAAGAGATTAACCTTTACTTGGTTGAGCGTGAGGTCGGCCGCATCGGCGACTTCTTGATAGCTCATCCCTTCAATGTCTCGCAGCTGTAATACGATGCGTTGATTTTCGGGCAACGTCCTCATAATTTCCCGTACCTGCCGAATCATATCGCTCATTTCAGCCTTTTTGTAGGGGTCAACCCCTCCGGAGGCCATGTGTCGGGCGCCATCGATGTCTTCGACTCTCCGATGCTTGGAGCGCAATTTATCGATGGACAGGTTGCGGGTCAATTTCATGCACCAGGCTTCGAGATTGGAAAAGGACTCTAGGCGGTCTTTCTGCTTCCACAGCTTGATGAAAACCTCCTGAACGATGTCCTCAGCCTCTGCCGGATTACCCACGAATCGCATCGCAAAACGATACATTTTGTTTTTATGGGTAAATGCCTGGTTTTGAAAATCTTTCCAACTCATTTCACAGGGAAGACGATGATTTAACGAAAGTAGTTACATGATTTAGGGCGGAAATTTATTCACTTTTTTTCCACATTCCCAAAAAAAAATACAAATTACTGATTTACAGGAAAATACATACGTAGTTTTACTACTGATAATTCTGTAAGCGCTACAGTTTGATAAAATTAAAAATCTGTCGATTCGTTTTTCTGCTGTCTTTTTAACTATATTGGATCACTCTTATGTAACAAAAATGGGGAAATTATGAAAAGAGACAACAATCACAGACAACTTTCAACTTTATCTTCCATTTCATTCTTAGGTGCATTAAAACCCAAAATTAGCAAGGCAAAAAAGAAATTTCAGTCAAAACTCGACAATCCTTCACCTACTTACAATCCGCGCCTTTTTACCAATATAGCGGAGTAGGTTTATCCGATTAATTTAAACCATCCCTTCTTTATTCCCGCAACATATCCGATATTTGATCGCTCTTCTCAATGGGAGAGCCATACGATAGTGTGCTAAGCCCTGAAAGTACAGGTAGTTGGCTCCTTTGGAGACAATACTTGTGATCAAGTTGAGTCTTGATCGCTGGGCTTAAGTCTTATCGGAATGTTAATTGCTTTGTTAAGAAGCAACGACAATTGCGGGTATGCCGTTTTTATTCTAGTCTTTAAGCAATCAAAGGCTGGAATTCATTCATTGCAACGCGAGTTGCACAATCGAGGGGAATACGGTGAAGACAATCGATAAATTACTGATCAAGAGTTTTGTACCGCCTTTTATCGTCACCTTTTTTATTGCATTGTTCGTACTGATCATGCAATTTCTTTGGACATACATTGACGATATAGTCGGCAAGGGGGTCAGCTTTTTCATGTTGATGGAATTGCTGTCCTATCTTTCCATCTCCTTAGTGCCAACGGCGCTGCCCATTGCCATTCTGATCTCATCGGTCATGGTTATGGGTAACTTGGCCGAACGTTATGAACTGGCGAGTTTCAAATCTGCCGGTGTCCCTCTTTTGCGGGTCATGCAACCCCTGATGTATGTCACCCTCAGCATCAGTTTTCTATCCTTTGTGACCTCCAATAACATCATTCCGGTCTCCAACCTCCAATTCAAGTCAAGGCTGTACGATATTCGGAAGCAAAAACCTGCTTTAGCGCTCGAAACAGGCGTTTTCAACGACGATTTCCGCAATTTGATCATTCACATCGGTGCCAAAGGCAAAGACAATAGAAGTATTGAGGACATTCTCATTTACGACCACAATAATTACAATCGTGGAAAAGCCACCATGATTCTGGCCAAGAAGGGAGAAATGTACACCACCCATGATCGTCGGTTCTTTGTAATGAACCTTTTGGAAGGCACCCAATATCAGGAAACACAGCAAACTGTCAAGGGCAAAGACAAAACCTATCCTTTCGTACGAACCTCCTTTTCTGAGTGGACCAAAGTATTTGACCTCAGTGAATTTGAAATCAACGAAACCAACAAAGAGCTCTTCAAATCGCATTACAGCATGCTGAGTAGTAGCCAGCTGCGATCCGCCATAGACTCCATTGAAAGAAAAATCGATAAACGCTACGAATCAATGAGTGAGCAAGTCGGAAAGTACTTTCGGGCCTTCAAGACCGTCAAAATCGTGGATACCACCCTGCTCGACAAGGCGCCCGAATTACCTGGCGATAGCATCGAAATTACAAGTAACTTACTCGAAAGCAAAAAGATTCAGCAGCTTCAAAAAAGTAAGCCTAAAAAACAATCCGGCAAAAAGGCCGTTACCCTTCAAAATCTTCAAAACGAGTTGGATAAGCCATTGGCAGAATATCCAAGCCTGCTCAAAACACTCAAAATTAAAGACCAGACTCGCTTTCTCAACCGTGCCAAATCATCGGCCCGCAGCATACATGGCCAGGCAGATACCGCCAACAGCACCATCAATCGCGAGGAAGAGTCGAAGGTCAAACACGTTTTTGAACTCAACATCAAAAAAAGTATGGCCCTGGCCTGCTTCATCTTCCTTTTCATTGGAGCGCCAATGGGAGCCATCGTACGCAAAGGTGGATTTGGCTACCCAATCCTGATTGCCATCATCTTTTTCATGCTTTACATCGTACTAAATATATTCTGTAAAAAGCTAGCTGAAAGCTTTGTGCTACCAGCCATTGTCGCTGCCTGGATGCCCTGCATTGTGCTGTTCCCCATCGGTATGATTCTAACCTATCGGGCCATGAACGACTCCAAAGTGGTGAACATCGACCGCTACGTCCAATTCTTCATTCGAATATTCAATCGACGAAAAGTCAAAACATCCTGATCTGTATGTCAGAACTTCTAAAGATCAATCGCTCCTACTTCATTGCTTTTTTGCTTTTTATCCTAAGTGGTGGCATCGGCTTACTCCTCATCGAGACCGGCGACCTATTGATCTGGTTCAGCGAACATCGAACGTATTTCTGGAACCAGTTCTTCGCCATCGTCACCCAACTCGGAGAAGAACCAGTCTATTTGATCCTCACCATTGCCGCGCTCTTCTACCGCTTCCGCTTCGCCATCATCATCCCACTGACCGGCTTCATCGTAATGGCAGTGGCCTACCTACTCAAATACCTATTCGCTCACCCCCGCCCCTCCGTATACTTCTACAGCGAAATCGTAGATGGCCATATCAGCGTCGTAGATGGCGTACAGTTACTCACCGGCTATTCGAGCTTCCCCTCCGGCCACACCATGTCGGCCTTTACCCTGTACACACTCCTTGCCCTGATCGTTTCCAAAAAACATTTCACAGGTATCCTACTCTTCACCACCGCCCTGCTGATCGGCCTATCGAGGGTCTACCTTGTCCAACACTTCCTGAAAGACATCTACCTAGGCGCCATTGTAGGTATTTTCCTGGGCATCGTCATTTACGCCATCCAGGACCGCCTCCCGAAGGATGCCAATAAGTGGTATAATAAGAGGTTCGTGATTTCGTGATTTCGTGATTTCGTGATTTCGTGATTTCGTGATTTAGTGATTAAGTTATTAAGTGATTAAATGTTTTAATGTTAAAAATTTTAATTAATTTCGTAATATCAAAATTATTAAATAAAGTAAAAT
>JBCCSZ010000066.1:0-28197 GCA_039199225.1 Bacteroidota bacterium | reverse complement strand
GTTGTAAGCCTTGACGACGGCCAGCCCTTCGTGAAAAGCACCAAGATGGAAAAAGTTGGGATTTTGAAACAACTGTTCTTTTAAAAAGCCATATTCTTCGCGGCCGCTGGAATCTACGGTCACCTTGATGTCCAACTCCTCTGACATGCATTGGGTACTTTGGGTCAGGAGCTGCACATTGGCCACCTGGTCTTTGGCCTCCTGAATTCTCTTTGGAGAGATTTGGGATTTTGATTTTTCCGCCTCCAAAATCATCTTTTCGACTTGTTTCAGCCAATTGAAAACTTGCTTAATTTCCTTTTGAAACTGCTCCTTAGCATCTTCCAACGGCTGTTGTTCGGCCTGCATTTCCGGTTGGTTTTGTAGCAAAGCTTGCTGCTCGGTATTGATGATTTGATGGATCGTCAAAAATTCAATCAAGGTATCGGTCTGCTGCTTGGACAAGCGAATGGGGAAATAATACTCATTGGTAATGGAAATTTTACCGCTGGGATTGTTGATGAATTGCTTGATTTCGCTGTCCTGAATGGTACAAACGGTTGGCGTCGTTTGAGCTTGGCTGTCTACCGTCAGGAAAAGAAATGGCAGTAACAGATATAGGAGTAAGTGTTTTCCTGCTTTCATTTAATACTGTTTATGTTTTGTCTGTAAGCCATCACGGCGGCTTGGTATTGGGTGCAATCCTCGCTGACGCAACGGCCGTGAAAGTTCACGTTGAAATTTTCTTTTCCCATCGTGCAAAGCAGATAATCTTCTCCGATGGTGATTTTGTCGAAAATAGGAGGAACGATCTCCGCATTGTTTTTATTTACGACCCCATATAGCTTAAGATTACCCCTTCGAAAAATGAAATTTCCATTTTTGCCATCGACAAATCTTTCATATTTAAAGCTGGTCAATTGCTCGCCATTCAGACTGAACAAGGCCCTTATGTCGTATTTTTTAAAGACAACATATGCCGAAAATCTTTGTTCGATGGGCCACTCGCTAATGCAAGGAATAACCATTCTCCCTTCTCGATCCATCAGCCCCCAACCGCCATTCTTGTCGGCCTGGTATTTTTTGACGAGACAATGATTGTTTTCATTAAAACCGCCATCGTGGATGACCGTGAATACATCTTCACCCATCTGCTTTTTTGATAAAACATCGTACAACACGAACGCCCCTCCAATTTTGCTATCGATCATTATATAGCGCTCATTGAGGAGTTGGTCGCGAATGGAGCCCCATATCAAATCAGGCGGCAAAGTGTCGAGTATATTGCCACGCACATCCACCAGCAGTTGATAGCCCATACCATATAATTGGCCATCCATTTTAGCTAGGGCAAATCCCTGTGGATGAAATTTACTGATCTGAGGAAAGACCTTTGGTTTCCGGGTTATCAGGCTGTTAATTGTATCTCCGACAAATACCATACTGTCCAAGTCAATAAAATGGCTGTCTTGCTTCCAACTGGTAGAAACGACGATGCCATCTGTACCTGTATACGTCATCTTCTTTGCCATCAGCATAAAAATAGCCTCACCCTTATGAATGCCATAAATGCATTCGCCATCATATTGATCATTGTTGGCGTTTTTCCATTCTTTGATGAAATAAAGATGCTGCGCGCTGGCAAAGGCATTTTTCACGTCTTTATGATCGATTTTCATCCGCTCAAATCTGGTGTTGATGATGTACCATTGATCGAATTTTCGTACCAATGCTTGTCCATTTCTGAAGGAAGTAGCTGCATCAAATTGTAGGTCAAGGGCGATTTCGCCATTTAGATCGATGTAGCCATAAACATTGTTGAAGCCCTGGATGCGGGCCAGGCCATCGGAATAGGGATCGACAAAATAGAAATTGGGGTTTTTGAGTAGCTGATTTTTTAGAAAACCAAAGCGTTGGCGGCCATCGGCGTCTTGGTCCAGGAATACTTCGTGTTCGTCCAACATACAATTGGTGCTGTTGAACAGCAGCTTGGCCTTGGCAATCTTGCTTTGTGTGTTGACCAGTAGGGCTGAATCGATGCTACCTTTTTGGAGTAGTGCCTGATGAATGCGCGCTTCCATTTGTTGTAATCCCTCGAACTGTTGATTGATGCTGCTGCGGAATTGATCTTTGAGGTTGTCGAATTTCTCCTTTTCTGCCTCGATGGCCTTGGTCTTTTCCGCCAGTTGTGCTTGCTTTTGCTCCATCAATTTGGCCGTTTCCATCAGTAATTGAATGGAATCGATTTCCTGGCCCAATAATTCTCCTGGGTAATAGTATTTATTCGCTTGGCGAATGGAAATATTGCCGCTGGGGTTGTTGATAACCTGATCGATCTCGCTGTTTTGAATGGTACACAGACCAGCATAGCTGATGACAACCGCGGGCGGTGGCGGAGTGTCGTAACATGCGACAAGCGTCAGGCAAATAAGCAATACTGTGAATCTAGTCCTCATTCGTGATGGTAATATCCCCACTGGGTTTTTCGATAAACTGTTTGATGTTGCTGTTATGGATTTCGACTTTGCCGCTTTCAATCACCGGTGGTGGCTGCACCCTTGACGTTTCGACAGGCAGGGGGCGGGCCTTTTGCGCTGGGCTGTCTGGCTGTGTCAGTGCGGTCGATTCGACCTTCTCAGGTATTTGCTGCTGTTGATTGGACGGACCACCTTGCCACCACAAGAAGACCACGACAACGATCAAGGCCAAAGAGCTGCTGATGATCCACGGGCGATAGGCTGGATTCCCTTTGCCTATCCGCTCGCTACTAGACTGCGAAATATCGATGATGGCCTCATGGATTTGGTTTAGGGCGACATCGTAATCGCCACTACTAATCGTATCCTTTCGGGCATTTTCCTTTAGTCGTTGCAGCCTTGCAGAGAGCATGGTCACTTTCTTTGTTACCAAGGGCCGATGCATGCCGGCTTCTGTGGAGAGCAACTCAAGAGCAGCCTCCGTTTGATTCTTGGCAATAAAGACTTGTATCCGACTTTGAACAGATGGGGTCATCGAAGGGCTTTTTATAAAAATTTACAAGTCTGATTTACATCTTTAAAATACATAGGACTTTGCAATTAAGGAAATTCCTTATTTGAAACGCTTTTTTCTGCCAATTCTGAAGCGTTTTGCTTTTCTGGGTAATCTCTATTGTACAAAACTAGATTGCTATGAAAATGACACATCTCTTCTGCATTTTGTTCTTATTGCTCTGTATTTCCACCATTTCAAGGGCTCAAAGCTGGAATCTGAAGCGCTCATGGGCCATTGACTTGGTGCTAGGTATCGACTATGGCTTTCGCACCTTCAAACATCTGGGGGAGCCAGAAGACCAACTGGCAGTGGTCCGCCAGCGGAGCCACATTGAGAAACCAAGCTACAACTTGCGAATCGGCTTCAATTACAACCGTTTATTGTCTGATCGTTGGGCAATCAAAACTGGCCTTCGGCTCATCAATCCTGGTTTTCGTTCTGGTTCTTCCATCGACATACGCGAGGGCGATGATTGGAAATTGGAAAATAGCCAGTTTGCCCAAGATGGTTACGACTACCGCTTTCAATACCTCTTCCTGGAAATTCCGACCATGTTTCGATACGTCTATTCCCGAAATTGGTGTAAATCCTACCTAGAGGCGGGCTTATCCCACAACTTTTACCTGCACTCCAAAATAAATCAGCAAAGAGAGGGGGAGGCACAGTCGTTCAAAGGGCGACAAAACCTGAAGCCCTACAACATTAGTGCAGCTTTAGCCATCGGTGGTGAAATTCTCCTGGAACGCCAATGGTCGATTTTCATCCAAATGGGCGCACACTACCAATTGACACCACTGAGAGAACAACAAGTGAAAGAATACTTGGTGAGCCTTGGCTTAGAATCGGGATGGCGAATGATGTTTTGAGCCTAAGTCCATATGGAAATCTTGCAATCGCACCCATCAGCCTATATTTTGCCCAAGCAAAAACGGACGATCCGCTCTGCAAAAACTCATTCCTGGGCAGGAGACCATGAGCGTTGGCACATTTTCAACATACCTTTTGAAATATCTCGTATATTTACAAAACGAAAGTGAAATCCCAACACAGCAGTTGCGGTTTTGCAGATACTTGAATGAACAACAACCCCATTGTAGTCTTATGAATGTAGCCCGATGGATGATTTTTTGGGCGCTGTGCCTCTTCGCAGCAGTAGGTTCCGTTTCGGCCCAAAATTCGACTGCTCCCCTGGACTCTCTTCGGACTGCCTATGACGCGCTGACCAAAGAATTTGAAAAAGCCCAACTCCGGCGGGACGAAATTGCAATGGCCGACATTGCCCACAGACAGGGGCTTTTGCTACTCAAGCAACAAACTCGACGCTCTCGAAAAGCTGCTAAAGTCCGTTTCCAAACCAGCCTCGAGTACCTAGCCGACTACCAAACCCACGAGCTATACCGCGCCAACATTCAACAGTTACAATATATCGCAACCCTTCAGCAAGATCAGCGATCGTTCAAAAAATGGGGCAAGCAATTGTCTCGCTTTGCAGAAAAGGAATTGGAAAAAGCAGATCGGGCCGTCAGTGGATTGCTGAATGCCAAAAAGCGCCTGAATTCTGTCAATGAGGAAAACGAACGCCTCAGCGCCCAAATCGATACATTGGCGGAAGACAAAAGGGCCTTGGCCCTGGAAAAGGAAGAACTCGCCCTGGAAAAGGCTCGTCTGGACATGGTAAACACCCAATTGGACGAAAAAAACAACCAGCTCGATGAAGTTTTGCAAAAGCGGGAGGCCGCCATCCAAAAAATGACAGAGCAGCAAATGAAGGCAGAGCTGTTGCTGACCCGTCAAAAGCAGTTGGTCGATTCCCTTCAATTCACTAAGGTCATCGATGCGATGCAGCTCGAGCGGCAGCAATTGGTCCTCGAACAAAAAGAAATGCAATTGGAACAGCAAAAAGACAAGGTGGAATTGCAGCGATCCCAGCGCAATCTCTTCCTCGCCTTGGCAGCCTTTATATTGTTGTTGGCCATTGGTCTGTACGCCCGTTACCTCAGTACTCGAAAAAACAACGTCGTCCTAGAGACGAAAAACCAAGCCATCCTCGAAGAAAAGCAACGCAACGAAAATCTGCTGCTGAACATCCTTCCCTCAGCCATTGCTGGCGAGTTGAAAAAGCAAGGCCACGTAAAAGCTTCCTTCCACGAGCAAGTGACGGTTATGTTCATCGATTTCAAAGACTTCAGCCGCATCTCCCGCCAACTCGATCCCACCCAGCTCATAGAACTACTGGATCACTGCTTCAAAGGCTTCGACCGCATCGTTGGCCATTACGAGCTAGAGAAAATCAAAACAATCGGTGATGCCTACATGTGCGCCGGCGGCGTCCCCCAAGCCAAGCCCGACCACCCCCTCCGAATGATCCAAGCAGCCATCGACATGCAACAATTTCTAACAGACCTAAAGGCCGAAAGAAAGTCTGCCAACCTACCGTTCTTCGAAGCCCGCGTCGGCATCCACACAGGCCCCATCATCGCCGGCGTCGTCGGAGACAAAAAATTCGCCTACGACATCTGGGGCGACACCGTCAACATCGCCGCCCGCATGGAATCTTCCAGCGAAGTCGGAAAAGTCAACATCTCCCAAACCACCTACGAACTCGTCCAAGACCAAGTCCAATGCGAATATCGAGGAAAAGTCAGCGCCAAAAACGTCGGTGAGATTGATATGTATTACGTTTTGTCATAGCTTGTAGGGCAGTTTTCAATTTGTAGTCGGCAGTTTCTTTCGATCACGTACAAGTTCACTATTTTACCGCTCACCGCTCACCGCTCACCGCTCACCGCTCACCGCTCACCGCTCACCGCTCACCGCTCACCGCTGTTCCACCCAATCACAAGCAGCTCCGCTGCAATCACCCAATCACAGATAAAAACCTCACTCTTATCTCAGCAAGCAGTTTTTCTTTCGATCACGCGCAAGTTCACCCCTCACCGCTCACCGCCGTTCCCCCCACCCAATCACAAGCAGCTCCGCTGCCATCACCCAATCACCGACAAAAAACCTCACCCCCTCACCCTTATCTCAGCAGGCAGTTTCTCTTTCGATCACGCGCAAGTTCACTATTTTACCGCTTACCGCTCACCCAATCACAAGCGGCCCCGCCGCAATCACCCAATCACCAATAAAAACCTCACCCTTATCTCGGCAGGCAGTTTTTCTCTCGATCACGTGCAAGTTCACCAGTTCACCGCTGTTCCACTCCCTCCAAAATCTCCGCCACCACCTTCGGCACCCCCACCGTTGCCTTCTCCGCCACCACCTTCAAATTCGGCCGTAAGCTCAGCTCATAATTAATGGCTGGTTTGGGATCGATGTAGTAAATGGTGGCGCCTGGGAGGGCATAGCCCACCAGACCCGCTGCTGGGTATACTTGCATGGAAGTGCCAATGATTAAGATGATCTCTGCATCGTGGGTCAGGGTGGCTGCGCGTTCCAGCATGGGGACCTGCTCTCCGAACCAAACGATGTGTGGCCGCAACTGAGCCCCCTTTTCGCAGGTGTCCCCCTGGTGGAGGTCATCTGGCCAATCGTACACCAGCCGCTCGTCAAGGGTGGAGCGTACCTTGGTCAGCTCCCCGTGCAGGTGAACCACTTGGCGGCTGCCAGCCTTCTCGTGCAAATTGTCAACATTCTGGGTGACGATGTGGACGTTGAACTTTTCTTCCAGATCGACCAAGGACTGATGTGCAGCATTGGGTTGGACTTCCTTGAGCTGTCGGCGGCGTTGGTTGTAAAAATCCAAGACCAGCTCTTGATTCTTCCGCCAGCCTTCCGGCGAAGCCACTTCCATCACGTCGTGTCCTTCCCAAAGCCCATCGGCATCCCGGAAGGTCTTGATACCACTTTCTGCGCTGATGCCAGCACCGGTCATAACCACAATATTCTTTTTCATTCGATCTATTTTTAGCCTAACTATGTGTTGCGAATATCTTTAAATGCTTGTCCGATGTAATCGATCAGATCACTTGCCAGCAGCGCTTCCTGGCTGCCTACCTGCTCGACGGCCAGGTCGCCCGCTAGTCCATGGAGGTATACGCCCAGCAAAATGGCTTCTTTGGGGGGATATCCTTGGGCCAGCAGGGCCGTAAGCATGCCAGTCAAAACGTCGCCACTGCCGCCGCTGGCCATCCCTGGGTTGCCCGTTGCATTAAAGTAGGTGTCTCCCTCGGGTGTTGCGATGCAACTGTTGGCTCCCTTGAGTAGGATATACACATTTAGCGCCTTTGCCTTGGCTTTTTGCAGTTCGTGCCGCTCGAAATCATTGGCAGTCGGTCCGAAGAGTCGTTGGAATTCTTTTGGGTGTGGGGTCAGGATGCTATGAGGAGGCAAGAGCGAGTAGTAGTCTGGATGTTTGGCCAAAATGTTCAAGGCATCCGCATCGAGCACCATTGGATGGCGGGCCTGCTGTAGTACCTGCTTGAGCATCTCGGCGCTTGCCTCTGCGGTCCCGATGCCACAGCCTGCACCAACTGCTCGGTAGCGCTCAATGGCGGGCGGTTGTGTGAGAAATTCGGCATCTGTCGTGGGAAGAACCATGGCTTCAGGGACGCTGTTTTGGAGGATGTCATAGCCACAACGGGGGGCATACAGACTCAATAAACCGACGCCACTGCGCAGGCAAGCGCGCGCTGCCAAGACAGCAGCTCCTATCTTTCCATAGCTACCGACCACCAGTAACGCATGGCCAAAAGTACCTTTGTGGGAATACTTGGAACGTTGGTGGAGCATTGCCTGACACATTTTTGCATCGAGGAAATGATCTCCGCCATGGATGGTTTGTAAAAAGGTGGGGTGTAGCCCAATGGGACGGACCACCCAATGGCCACAACGATCTTGGTTTTCAGGAAATAAAAATGCCTTTTTGGGTACTTGAAAGCTCAGCGTGTAATCGGCAGATATAGAAGGGCTTTGGGTGTGTGTGTCTGCAAAAAGTCCCGAAGGGATGTCTATGGCCACTCGAATGAAGGCTGCCTGGTTGACTGCTTCCACCAAAGATGCCCAATAGCCGCTCAATGGACGGTTGAGGCCCGATCCAAAGAGTCCATCGATGAGGATGTCGCATGAAATGTCTGGAAGCTTTTCTCCTTTT
This sequence comes from Bacteroidota bacterium, assembly GCA_039199225.1. Lineage (GTDB taxonomy): Bacteria > Bacteroidota > Bacteroidia > Chitinophagales > Saprospiraceae > JBCCSZ01. The sequence continues at coordinate 20,090 of JBCCSZ010000066.1, read as the reverse complement.
TTGAGGGTAAATACTGGGACGTCACGACCTTTGGGAAGGCGTTGGAAATTAGCTTCACAATCCGGACTCCTCTTACTTCCTACTTGACATAGGCAGACTTCCACATTGTAAAACCGTTGGTGCAACAAGCGCGCAATGACCAATCCGTCACCACCATTGTTGCCTGTGCCAGCCAACACAAACACCTTTTGGTTGTTTTCCGGAAATTGTTCTTCAAACCATTGGACAAATGCCAGAGAAGCGCGCTCCATCAGATCAATGGAAGCGATGGGTTCCTGAGCAATGGTGTAGGCGTCCCACTGGCGAATTTGATCGGCTGTCAGGATTTTCATAAAGGTGAAATTAGTAAAAATGTTTTGCTACAAAGATCAATCTATTGTCCATTGTTGAACAATTTTTGGAGTACCCCGTTAGCTATTCGAATAACATCCAACCTATGCAAGCTGTTTCCGTTTTTTGGCACCGCAGAGACCTTCGTTTGGAGGACAATGCCGGTCTTTACCATGCTCTCAAGAGCGACCATTCCGTACTACCCATCTTCATTTTTGATACTCATATCCTAGACAAATTAGAGGACAAGGACGATGCTCGGGTAAGCTTTATCCACCGGGAATTGGGGCGCATTCACCAAGAGTTGGAGGCTTTGGGCAGCAGCATACAAGTTTACTATGGGAAGCCTGAAGAGATTTGGCCCAAGCTGTTGGATACCTACGAGGTCAAGGCTGTATATGCCAACCACGATTTCGAGCCTTATGCGCTGGAAAGAGATGGAAAGATTCGCGAACTGTTGGACACGAGGGATGTTCCATTCCATACGTACAAGGACCATGTGATCTTCGAAAAAGACGATGTTCTCAAGGACAACGGCACACCCTACACAGTCTATACACCCTACAGCAAAAAGTGGTTTAAGAAGTTGGACAGCGAAATGGTGCGCGTTCCTACAAAAGATGGTGGGGAGGAAGAAATATCCAAGTTCTTACAATCCTTTCCCAATGGGGAATACTTTGGAAATTTCGTTGAAATATCACCGACCCAGATTCCTTCTTTGGCAGATATGGGTTTTGAGCCTACTTCGATCGAGTTTCCGCCTAGCTCAGTGACACGCGGCCTGATTCGCAACTATGGCGAGACGCGCAATTTCCCTGCAGTCCCCGGTACCTCCCGTCTGGGTTTGCACTACCGTTTTGGTACCATCAGCATCCGCGAAAAGGCGCGCAACAGTCGCTCCCTAAGTTGGAACTACATCAATGAGCTGTGTTGGAGAGATTTCTATGCCATGATTCTTTCTCACTTTCCACACGTAATCGGCAATCCATTCCGCGAAAAATACAAATACCTAGACTTTCGCAACAACGAAAAAGAGTTCGAAGCTTGGTGCAACGGTCAAACTGGCTACCCGATCGTCGATGCTGGCATGCGCGAACTAAACCAAACCGGCTACATGCACAACCGCGTGCGAATGATCGTTGCCAGCTTCCTCACCAAACACTTGCTGATCGACTGGCGCTGGGGCGAGGCTTACTTTGCCCGCAAGCTCCTGGACTTCGATCTGGCCAGCAACAATGGTGGTTGGCAATGGGCGGCTGGCTGTGGCTCCGATGCCGCTCACTACTTCCGGGTATTCAATCCCGAGTCCCAAATGAAAAAGTTTGACAAGGAACTTAAGTATGTCCGCCAATGGGTCCCCGAATACGGTACACCCGCTTACCAAGCTCCCATCGTCGACCACAAAATGGCCCGCGAACGTTGTCTCAGAGTCTACAAAGAAAGCCTCAATCGAGCGGCTGAGATTATGGAGGGGTAGAGGGGAGTTTGTGATTTGATGGTTTGGTGATTTTGTGATCTGGTGGTTTCGTGGTCCCGCTCACTCAATCACAAGCAGCTTTGCTGCAATCACCCAATCACCTGTAGCTCTGCTACAATCACTCAATTATTCAAAAAATTAGGTCTTCTCAATTCGAATCCCTATATTCGTTAAAGGAATTATTTCCTTCCTGCGCAAACTACCTATAATTCTTTCTCTTTTTTTATATGCCTTGGGTAATTGATCTTACTCTGGGTTAAACGCTATTTGAGAATTTTTATAGACCCCCTTTGCCATGAACAAAGTGAATGCTACCCTTTTCGCCCTTTTATTCATCTTGCTTTCCAGCTTTTTGTTGTTTCCGACTATTTTCGAGCAGCACGATCCCCACGAACATCCTTGGTCTTGCGGTTTTGATCACTATAAAAGGGATGTCTTCGACAAGAACCCTGCCTTCCGTCTTCGACAGGCGGAATTGGAGGCGGAATGGCGCCGGTATCAATTAGGTAGCATAGACATTGTACCTCGTGCCTCTTATACGATACCGGTTGTCGTACATGTGGTTCACCAAAATGGGCTGGAGAACATTTCGGATGCTCGCGTTGAGGAGTCCATTCGCCTTTTGAACGATGCCTTTGCCAATAGGGGATATTACGACCCTTCTGAAGGGGTGGATGTAGATGTTGAATTTTGTCTTGCTCGTCGGGACCCTAATAATATATCGACGACTGGGATTACCCGCTGGGAGTCGTCTTTGAGTGGCGTCGTATATGAAGACGATGCACCCTTGAAAAACCTGGTCAATTGGCCATCTGATTGCTATGTCAATATTTGGGTGGTGGGAGAAATTGAGAGCATTAGCTCGGGAGCGGGTGTAGCGGGCTATGCGACCTTTCCAGGAGCGCACGGCAGTACCACCGATGGCATTGTGATAGAGGCGCGTTGGTTGGGAACCGATGAAGGGTCTAACTCTATTTTGGTACACGAAATGGGGCATTTCCTGGGTTTGTACCACACTTTTGAGGGCGGTTGTAAAAACGATGATTGTACGGAGGATGGCGACCGGGTCTGCGATACTCCTCCGGATCAGTCTACGGCGCCCATAGCTTGCTCCAATCCAGTGAATACCTGCGATACAGATGACCAATCGGGACTATCGTCCGACTTGAACGATATGCACAACAACTATATGGATTATGGCGATTTCAATTGTTACAATGCCTTTACGCAGGGGCAGAAAGAGCGGATGTTGTTTTTTCTGACCAATGCCAGAAGTAGCTTTTTTGATTGCAACAGTTGCCTTGATCCTTGCCCCGACGATGTTTCGGCAGTAATTGATCTAGGAGCCATGCAGCCGCTGGGTGAGGCCGTAAGCATACAAGCCATTACCGACGGCATTGTCTCTTATGAATGGTTTTTGGATGGCCAACCCATCTCTCAGGACGCTGTTTTTAGCTATATTTTCCCGGCAGAAGGGGAATATGTCCTGCGGTTGGAGGCTACAGGCAACAGTCCCAATTGTAAAGTCTACCAGGAGATGGTTGTGCAGGTCAGTTGTCCGGTGGTGGCAGATTTCCAGTCGGGTTATACAGATTGTTTGACGCCAGGGCAGAGCTTGACCTTCAGTAGTAGTTCTCAAAATGCACAAAGCTTTGAGTGGTATTTTGATGATGTATTGGTTGGAAGCGGTACCTCCTATATCCATACCTTTGCTCAGGGGGGGCGCTTTAGGGTGCGTCTCAAGGCCGTTGGTCGTAACTGCGAAGCCTTTTCGAGTGTCCTGACGGTTTATGTAGGCTGTAATGAAATTTGTGGCAATGGCATTGATGACGACCAAGATGGTTACATCGACTGTTTTGATTCGGATTGTTGTGAGTCTTGTCTGGATCACTATTTTTTCAATTGTGAAGAAGGTTGTCCGCCTTCGAAATTTGCCAATCAGAGCGATTTGCAAGTGGAATGGCGATATGAAGGAATTCACTGGGATATGGGAACTTCGCCTGTTGTTGCCGACATTGACCAGGATGGCTTTCCGGAGATCATCGGACACGATACTAGACTCAACAATGCGACCTCGGTGCGTTCCTTTACGGTATTGGACGGTCGGACCGGGGAGATCAAATTTCGATTTCCGGTCCAGGGTGTTTATCCTCGATACAGCGCTCCTGCGGTTGCAGATGTTGATGGAGATGGGATGGCAGAACTCTTTTTGGTCGGAAGAGCCAATCCCTCCTCTAGCCGGCACGCCAAAATATTCTGCTACAAATTCAATGGAACAACCTTCACCGAAACCTGGGCTTCTGATGAGCGCAATGGCTATCACGAATTCCACGCTCTGGTGAATCCCTCTATTGCTGATTTTAATGGCGACGGCCGTCCGGAGGTGTATACCTACAATAGAATTTTTGACAGCTTCACCGGGCGCATGCTGGCTGAGGGTGGCCCCACCAACAATCGAGGTTACATCGACTATGCCATTCATCAAAATGGGACGATTGCAGCAGATGTTTTGCCAGACGATCACTGCCCGAATTGCGATGGACTAGAATTGGTGGCAGGCGACCAGGTCTTTGCGGTGAATGTGGTGGATGGAACCATGACGGTGGTCCAGGATGGTGCAGACGATTGGGATGGTTATACTGGAATTGCAGACTTTGACCTCGATGGCGACCCCGATGCATTTATTGGCAGTGCAGATGGCCAGGGCAGTAAGTACATTGTCTGGGACATTCAAACCGATGAATACCTGACAACCACTTATCGTCCGCCCGTACAGGGCTATCCAAAATTCAATGTCATTCCAGCGGTAGGCGACGTGCATGGCGATGCGCGTCCTGAGCTGATTGCGACCACAAAGAGTGTCGGTTTTGGAGAAAATGCCGTTCGCGTGTTGCAGTGGAACAATGGCCAGTGGGACCAAGTTTACAAAAACCTCACAGACGATTTCTCTGGTATGGCTGGCTGTTCGCTGTTTGACATTGATGGAAACGGAAAAGCAGAAATTCTTTATCGGGATCACAGCACTTTTCGGGTCATCGACGTAGAAAGAGAAACTCATTTGATTGAGCTGTCTTGCCAGTCAGAAACTTATTGGGAATACCCCACGGTAGCGGATGCAGATGGGGATGGCGAAACAGAAATTCTTTGCTCTTGCGACGAACAGCTTATGTCCTTGAGCTCGCGGGCCAATCGCTGGATGAAATCGCGCCCGGTTTGGAATCAATACCAATACCATGCAACCAATATCAACGACGACCTAACCGTTCCTACCGAGCCGCAACGCACCTATCTGGAACAAGTCCTGGATTTGAATGCCCACCTTCGGCAATACGCCATACCCGAACCACCTCGACCAGATGCGACCATCACTTTTGAAAACGTAGATTGCGATGTGGACGCCTTTCAATTGCGTATGGAAATATGTAACCAAGGCGCTTTAACCTTGCCAGCCGGAACACCTCTGACCCTATACGACAACGATCCGACCACCACCAACCCAGGCATTTTTTGGCAAACCATTTTAAACGATCCACTTGCCATAGACAGCTGCATTCAATTGCTCTATGTTGCCCCTCATACCGGATTTCAAGGGCGCATACATGCCGTCATCGGAGACCCCGGAACCACCACCAAACCTTATGATCTGGCCACAGATTTTCCACTCACTGCCACCGCCGAATGCGATTATTTCAACAACATCAGCGTGTACAACCTCCAAAATCTTTACCCCGATTTGGACTTAGGACCGGACCAAGAGATTTGCGAAAATGGCATTTTTACATTCGATGCCGGAGCAGGCTGGGATCGCTATACTTGGCAAGATGGAAGCAACGACCAAACGTTCACCGCCGCCGGGCCTGGAATATATTGGGTAGAAGTCGAGGGAGCCTGCGGATTCATCTTCTCTGATACGGTTCGTGTAATCCTCGATCCAGCCAAGACCTTGGACCTCGGTGAGGACCTCTTCGTTTGTCAAGGTGAGGAAATTCGCATCGACCTGAGTGGCTTTGACACCTATCAATGGGAGCCGCCCCTATATCTCAGTTGCGCTACCTGCGCCTCTGTGGTGATCAAGCCAGAGCAAGAAATTACTTACATCGTGACAGCACAGAGTGATCTGGGATGTGTGAGTGTTGATACGTTGAAGATTGGCATGGGAAGGGTGAATATTAGTGAAGAACTGAGTATTTGTCAGGGAGATACCATAGAGCGCTACGGCCAAAAATTCTTTGAGGCGGGGACCTTTACTTTCACTTGGCAGTTGGACAATTGTGAAACCGATGTGACGATGAATGTATTGACCTTCGACGCCTTTCGCACGGCAGAAACCATTGAAATTTGCCAAGGAGAGGTCGCCTTTCTATTCGGACAAGCCGAAACGGAGGCAGGACTTTACGAAGCGACTTTCCAAACGGTCAGTGGTTGTGATTCGATCCATGAAATTACCTTATTGCTCCGAGATACTTTTTATGAGGAACAGATGATTGAGTTGTGCGAAGATGTTTCCATCCCATTGTTTGATAAACAAATCGACGGCCCCGGTCTGTATGAATTTGTATATACCAACCAACAAGGCTGCGATTCTACCTACCAAGTATGGGTCGAATCCTTGGATTCCGTTTTGATAGAAACGACAGAGCGACTGTGCTTCGGTGATTCCATAGAAATATTTGGCGAACTCACCTCCGAGCCTGGGACCTACATCAATGTTTTGACCAATACGGCCGGCTGTGACTCCACGGTCATCATAAATGTCGAAGTCAATGGCGAACTAGACATCGACATCCTCGCCGACTCCTTGTTGCGGTCGGGCGCCTGGACGGATTTGGCGGCTGTGGTGAGCGGCGCAAGTGGCGAACTGAGCTATGAATGGACATTGGAGGGAGATGGGGCGATTTCGTGCGAAAACTGCCCGGTCGCCTCGGTGTATGCAGAAGGAACCACCTGGATTCAACTACAAGTCTCCGATTCGGAGGGCTGTACCCGAAGCATCAAAAAGCAATTCCAGGCTTTTTCTACCGACATATACATTCCCACGGCTTTTTCTCCCAATGGCGATGGCATCAACGAACGCTTTACGGTCTACGGCCCTTCCGGTATTGAGGTTGTCCGTCTGTCCATTTTCAACCGCTGGGGCGCCTTGGTATTCTCCAACGATGCCTTTCCGCTCAGCGACGAAGTGGCCGGTTGGGACGGTTCTTTCAAAGGCCGTTTACTCAATTCAGGCGTCTACGTCTATCAAGCGGAAGTACAATTTCCCGACGGCAGCCGCCAGCTGTTATCCGGAGATTTGACTTTGTTGCGGTAGAAAGAAGCTGTTTTCAGTAGGCAGTGAGTGGTGAGCAGTTTTTCTCAATCACAGGAAATCTCACCCGCTCACCGCCCACTCCATCACAAGTGGCTCCGCCGCAACCACCAAATCCCCAGCCGAAGGCAACCACCAAATCCCAAAAGCTCACTCCTCCTCCTCGATCTTCTTCAGCATCTCTTTCGCATTGCTGTTGTCGGGGTTCAAGGCCAGGGATTTGTGGTAATGCTTTTTGGCGGCGGCATACTCCTTTTTTCGGAAGTACGCTTCGCCTAGGCTGTCGAAAAGGTTGGCATTGTCGGGGGCGAGTTCCGTTCCGTATTTAAAGACAGCAATGGCGGCGTCGGTATTTTCTGTGGCGTTCAACCATTCATAGCCCACTTGGTTGATCAAACCTGTTAAGCCTTGTTTGTATTCTTCCATTTCCTGCTCGGTGCGATCCTTCTGGGCATCTTCCACCATGTTGCTGAAAATGCGAGTGGGGTTTTTGGCGTCGTTGTAAAGTTGGTAATAAGTTTGTCCTTCCGTATTGTCGGGGAAGAGATCGGGGATGGCCAGGGTATGTTCTCCCTTTTTCAACGCCTCCTTTAGGTTGATCTCTTTGTAGTTTTCGAAATTGTGGTAGTGGTAAATGCGAATGGTCAAGGCATCCAAGTCGTAAATTGTGGAGTACTGGGTGATGTCCTGCTGCATCTTGTTCATAACAGAAGCGCAGTAGTTGAAAGAGCTTTCAGCTTCGGATTGATTGATAAAGGAGAGGCCATTTTGGTAGAAGGAAATGTCGACAGCCTCTCGCGAGCTGGTCTGAGAGGGGTAAAAGTTGGAAAAGGACTGCTCGGCTTCCTGCCCGATGTTGATCTCATCGCCTTCGACCACTAAATAATCGCCTTTCCTATCTATGAAGACTACCATTCCGTAGGCCAGGTCACTCAAATCCACCGTCAATAAATACGCTTTTACTTCTTGGACGGTGGCATAAGCCTGTAAGGCGGAGTTGATGGCTTCGCCAAGAGGCATTTTTTTCTTTCCGCTAGTTTGGGTAACTGCCAGGTAGGGCATTGCAAAGCCATCGTACATTAAACCTGCTTCATTGATCCCTCCTTGGGGAAATCCATTGGTGAATCCGACGTTCATCACACCGTACAATCCATCTTTTCCAGGCGTGAACCACATTTGTGTATTTGGACTGAACCAGTCTTCGTTGTTCCCTACGATGGTTTTTCCGTTGTGTGTGATTTTGTACATACTACAGGCAAAGCTTGTTTGGACGAACAGCAATAAGCCGGCGATTAGGAAGATACTTGATTTCATATTGCTTTAGGATTGACACAAGCAGTGCTAGTGACACACAACTTGCGTTTGTGAAAAAGGAAAGCTGGAAAAATGAGTAGTATGAAAACTGAGGTTGTTGGTGACCTTGCGTTATAAATACACCAACACTTTAAAGAGTAGCCTAGGTAAAGTAATAAGCATACCTTCTTTTTTTATAAAGACTGGTAAATTTTCAAAAAGTTACAGCATTGCTTAAACTTTTTTGGGAGCGGCAGTCACTAGGCCAGCATTCCGGCGATGGCGGCTGTCATAAAGCAGGCCACTGTTCCGCCGATGAGTGCTTTGATACCAAATTCGGTCAAGACCTGGCGTTGGCCGGGTGCAATGGCACCAATACCACCAATTTGGATGCCGATGGAGGCAAAGTTGGCGAAGCCACACAGGGCATAGGTAACGATGAGTAGGGATTTTTGAGAAATGGCATCTTTGACGCTCTGTAATTCTGCGTAGGCAAAAAATTCGTTGAGTGTTGTTTTCAAGCCCAACAGCTGCCCGACGGTGATTAAATCCTGGCTACCGACGCCCAATAGCCAAGCAATGGGGGAGAAGAGGAGCCCGAGGATTAATTCAATGTTGAAGCGATCGAATTTTCCACCGCTCCATTCTGCCACGAGTTCATTGAGGCCGGTATAATATCCGATAATATCTGCTACAATGTAATTGAGCATGGCGATGAAGGCCGTAAAAACCAGCAGCATGGCACCTACGTTGACGGCTAGTTTGATGCCATCGGTCGTTCCGCGCGAAATGGCGTCCAGAAGATTGGTACCGACCTCCTGGCGAGGGATGTTCAAGCTTTGATTTTCAAGGTCTACGCTGCGCGTTTCCGGATACAACATCTTGGCGGCTACGATGGCGGCCGGAGCAGAAATGATGGAAGCAGTGAGCAAGTGCGTCGCAAAGAGTTGTTTCAATTCTGGGTCGTCGCCTCCCAAAAAACCAACATAGGCAGCAAATACACCGCCGGCTATGGTCGCCATTCCGCCCGTCATCAAACACAGGATTTCAGAACGGCTCATGTCTTCCAGATAAGGCTTAACAACCAGAGGTGCTTCCGTTTGTCCAATGAATACATTGGCCGCCGCCGCCAAGCTTTCAGCGCCCGTCAAGCGCATGGTTTTGCTCATCACCCAGGCAAAGCCCTTGATGATGAACTGTAAAATTCCGAGGTAGTACAAAACAGAAGACAATGCAGAGAAGAAGACAATAGTGGGGAGTACCTTGAAGGCAAACACATAGCCAACTGTAAACACCTCTCCGCTGATACCGTCGGTCAACTGTGCTACTGCTGGCCATTTTCCCAGAACAAATTCGGCTCCCGCTTCCGTAAAATCCAAAACGACAACAAAGAAGCTGGCAATCCGATCGAAGACGATTCGTACAACATTGATCTTCAAAATAGCGATGGCCAGTCCGAGCTGCAAGGCCAGACCCACTCCCACAAGTCGCCAGTTGATTGCCTTTCGGTCGCTGCTCAGCAGATAACAAATCAGCAGCAGAGTGAATACCCCTAATGATCCACGGAAAATAGAACCGACCAACTCCATATGTTTTCTCGTTTTGTGTTTAAGTGACGGAAAATGCAGTATGTTTTGTTTGGAACAACTCGCAAACCCAGCCAATGTAGCAATTTTTAGCTCAGACGAGTCAAGGCTTGATGGAAAATTCTTCAAATTCCTTACTTTTGGGGTTGGATGGGCTTAAGCCCAGTAGCGATGAATCTCGTTTGGCCTACGGAGCGAATTTTTCCAATTTCACCAATAATCGCACATGCAAAAACCTTTTCTAATCGGTATTACCGGAGGGAGCGGCTCGGGTAAAACTTCTTTTATCAGAGATCTGAGGGATAGTTTTTCAGAAGAACAATTGTGCATCCTCTCCCAAGATGATTACTACTTGCCTAGGGAGATGCAACGAAAAGACAAGCAGGGCATCATCAACTTCGACCTACCTACCTGTATCGATAAAAAAGCATTTTTGCAGGACATCAAACGACTGTCCAAAGGAGAGACCATCGAGCGCGAGGAATATACCTTCAACAACGAAAAGGCCAAGCCCAAAATGTTGATTCTACGGCCAGCACCCATCATCATCGTCGAAGGTTTGTTTGTCTTCCACTTCAAGAAAATCCGCAAAAAGCTCGATTTGAAAATCTACATGCAAGCAAAAGACAACCTAAAAGTCATCCGCCGCATCAAACGCGACCGCGTAGAACGAAACTACCCCTTAGACGATGTCCTCTACCGCTACGAACACCACGTCCTCCCCACCTACGAAAAATACATTTCCCCCTACATCGGCCTTTCCGACATTCTCATCAACAACAACGATAGCTTCAAAAGAGGATTAAAGGTACTAAAGGGCTTTATGCGAGACCGCATCAGTCGTTCATTGTCACAATAGGCAGTTCTTCAGTAGGAAGTTCTCTACAACCACGGGCAAGTTCACCCGTTCACCTCTTACCCGCTCACAAGCGCCCCCGCCGCAATCACCAAATCACCGAAAAAGTTCACCAGTTCACCGTTCCCCCGCTCACAAAACCCTCAATTCCACCGTTGCTCCTTGGCTTTTTGCCGTTGAATCAGCTCCCAGCGCAATACGCGAGCGATGTGTTCCAGGTGGCCTTTGCTGTTGAATTCGCGCTTCATCCAGATGGCTCCGGCGATGCATAAGAAAAAACTAATGGGAAAAAGCATGGTTACGTACAGGGCAAGTCCGTTTAAACCAACAATGGCACAGAGGAATCCTATTAGAAGCCAAGCCGGAGAGCTGGCTCCCAATAGGATGACAATTTTGTGTAATTTATCGAATAATCGTATTCTGGCCTTGATCATTCCGCACATCTCCAGCAGCTCGGCCGTCGGAAAGTAATCTGCCCCTACCTCCAACAAATAATTCAATTCATTTCCAGCGTTCTTCTCGATGTCTTTGATTTGTTGATGTAGTGGCTTCATGCTGATGGAGTTATTTTATCAAACTGCAATTTATTGGTAGAAATCGTTTAAGGCAAATGTTTGTTGTCAAACTTCTGTCTGACTTTGCGCAAGTTGCTTGTAGGCAGACCATTTGCTCAGCCATTCCTTCTCATTGCAATTATAATTTACATATACAAATATACGATGCAATGATAGAATCACCAAACGACGACTTTCTGCATCCAGTGTCCCTTGTCCTGCCGAAGGTCGAGCCAATAAATACCGGCAGCCAGTTCGCGCATCGACCATTCTAAGTTGGCATCGCGGATGTTTTCCAGGCGTTTGACCACTCGCCCTTGGGCGTCGATCAGTTGGATGGTTGACCGCAGCCCAGGGTTGGGCAGCTGGATATTGAGTAAATCCCTGGTCGGATTGGGAAAAACCTTCAAGGGACTGGCCTGCAGGTCTTGGGTCGAGGTGCTGATGTCGGCTCCAACGGTGAAGGTGTAGGTGGCAGAACAGGCATCTGGATCGGAGACGGTCAGTGTGTATTCTCCGCTGCTCAAGTCGCTGATCATTGCAGTGGTATCGCCATTGCTCCACAGGTACATTAGATCACCGCTTCCGCCGCTGATTTGCACAGAAATGGAACCATCCATGCTGCTGGTGTTGGTCGCATTGACGATGGTGGTATCGTTGAGTAAGATGTTGTTGTCTGCTTCGTAGAAGCGATTGAAGTAGGCTAGGCCGCTGACGAGAGCCAGGCGCGCGCAATCTTCATGGCCGGAATTTCCCAGGTCGAGGATTTCAATGCCGGTTGCTCCACGCGCTTCGAAAGAATCTTTTGCGATAACAGAATTCTGGAAAGCGATCTGGTCGTCGCCCATACAGTGGGTCAGTCGCATGGGAGAGGCCGGCGTCCACCCGTTGATGAGTTCATTGTCTTCTAAGGCCCGTCGGAAAGGGTGGTCGAGGTTGTTTTTGAAGCTGTCCAGCAATGCAGGCTGCAAAACCCGATTGGGGATTGCTGGCATCAATTCACTGATTTCTCCCAGCTCCATGGTACCATCAAACAGAGGTGGCAACAAAGTATCGTAGGGAGAGATGAATATTTCATCCATTTCAAAACCTAGATAGTCGTATATGCCATTGTATGCCAGCATAATGTAGGGTAGATAGGCAGGAGTGGAATATTCGACATCGTCTATGATGACATTGGATTGAATACCTGCCAGATCATAGGGACCTGCCATTGGGTTGCTGGCCGTAATTTGAAACTCATTGGCGTATTTTTCTTCTATTTCCTTAACGGCAGCCATCGTAGCATGTCCGCCTTGTGAGTAGCCAAACAGGTAGAGTTGGTTGTTTTGATTTTCGTCTTCTGTTGCTGCGATTTCCTTTCCTACCCTGAGCAGGTCGACAACCGCTTGGGCCTGTGATTCCGAATGTACGTAAGGGTGCAAGCCCGGAGAATCTCCCAAGCCAATAAAATCTGGCTGGGCCATGAAAAAGCCATTGGTTGCATAAAATAAGCCGATGAAAAACTCAGCGTTTTCCCGACTGGGAACATTGTCTTTTTTGGAGGTACTGCCGTGCTGATAGGTAGCCGTTGGTAGACCACAAGTGGTATTAATGGGTACCATAAATACGCCGGATGCCTGGACGGTATCGCCGAGGGGGTCCACTGTTTTGTATAGGACCTTGTAAGCGTCTATGTCGTAGTTGTAGGAAAGCAATCCCGGGGGAACAAAAAAGGCGTTGGCTAGCGAACGTATTTCGGTCTTGGTGTAATTGTCAATCAATTCGTAGGATATTAATTGGGCTTTGCTGTAAGGTAGCCACAAGGCGAGGGCAAAGAAAAAAGCGAGTAAAGTTCTGGTCATTGCAAAAAATTTGGTGATTTACGATAAAGCTTATTGGACTAGGCTAGCCGTCTGCGAAACTAAAGGCTCTCTTGTGAATGAATCGCAATATGCATTAAAGGTTTGTTTGATTTCAAAACCGCTTCAAGATAAGCTCTTATGTGTCGAATTAAAAAATTCTTTTGAAGTACTTGGATTTTTGTCAAATCAGCGTAATTTTGCAGCCGGTGAGGGTCAGACGACCAGCTCCTTCTGAAATCCCCCAGGGCGGAAACGCAGCAAGGGTAGGAGGTTGAGCGGTGCGATGTGATTCCTCACCTTCTTTTTTTACGTCTATGAGGAACAATGGTTGCTCTCGAATGCCGAATTGACTCCATTTCTAAACACAATACCTTTTCCAATGAAATTTTTTGTCGATACTGCCAGTCTGAGCCAAATTCAAGAAGCTTTTGATTTAGGCATTTTGGACGGTGTAACTACCAACCCATCACTGATGGCTAAAGAAGGCATTACTGGTCGCGATAACATTTTGGCGCACTACAAAGCGATTTGTGAATTGGTAGACGGCGATGTAAGTGCTGAGGTGATCTCCACCAATTTCGAAGGTATTGTCAAGGAAGGGGAAGAGCTGGCTCAAATTGCGCCAAACATCGTGGTGAAGGTTCCCATGATTCGCGAGGGCATCAAGGCCATCAGCCACTTTTCTCGCAAAGGTATTCGCACCAATTGTACACTTGTATTTTCGCCTGCACAAGCCATTCTAGCTGCCAAAGCAGGCGCTACTTATCTTTCTCCATTTATTGGCCGAATCGATGACATCGGTTGGGAAGGCATGGATTTGATCCGCCAAGTGGCTGAAATCTATGCCATCCAAGGTTTTGAAACGGAAATTTTGGCGGCTTCCATTCGCAGCTCCAAGCACATCGTGCAAGCAGCCCTCAATGGTGCAGATGTCGTTACCTGCCCTCTGAATTCCATTCTCGGTTTATTAAAACATCCACTGACAGATATTGGATTGGAAAAATTCTTGGCGGACCATCACAAAGCAAATCCGTCTTAAAAACGGACGCAGAAGCACAGTGCGTCATGGGTTCTCTGTGGCGTGCGGTACAACTTGAAGCGTCCATTGTTTTTCCAAATGGAAAATTAAGGATATATTTGACGCCTAATTATCCTCTATCGCTATTGTGGAAACTCATCACTGAGGTCGTCTTGTCTAATGACTTGATAGACTGTAGTTTATTTTGCCCCATGTATTGGAAAACCATTGCTACTTTTGATAGCGATAAGTAAAATTATTCCATATTTGCCAGGCTGTTGACAATGCTTTGTTAATGTTGAGAGGAGTATTTTAAAATAATATTTCAAAATAAAGGCACATAAAATAAAAATAACTATTTTGCCTAATGACCTTATGTTACTAGTGTACAACTAATTGAACCAAACAACAATATGGAAAAGAATTTGCTTGTCAAGCTGTCCTTTTTGCTATTCTTCTTTTTCCTTTATGCTGGAATTAGCGCTCAAACAATAAAAGGCCAAATCAAAGATGCCGACAACAACGATCCGTTGATCGGTGCCAATGTCGTCGTTAAGGGAACAACCCAGGGAACAACGACAGATTATGACGGAAACTTTTCCTTGGACGTTAAAGGTGACTTTCCCATCACACTGGTAGCCAGCTACTTGGGTTTTAGCGATCAGGAGTATGTTGTTGATAGCCCAAGTGATAAGGTGGTGATAAAATTGGGCGAAAATGTCATTGTCACGGATGTAGTTGAAGTGAAGGGACGGCGGATTTCTGAGCGTCAAAAACAGTCAGCGTTAACGATGGAAACGATGGACAACATCGCCATTAAGGAGACGCCGGCAGCCAACTTTTACGATGGCTTGGGATCGCTCAAGGATGTTGATTTGACAGCGGCTAGTCTTGGTTTTAAGATTATCAATACAAGGGGGTTTAACAGTACAAGTCCGGTCCGCTCTCTGCAAATTATCGATGGGGTAGACAATCAATCTCCCGGGTTGAACTTTTCCTTGGGGAACTTCTTGGGAGCTTCCGAATTGGATGTCAACTCAGTCAATTTGATTGTGGGTGCCAGCTCTGCTTTTTATGGTCCCAACGCCTTTAACGGGGTGATCAGCATGCAAACAAAAGACCCCTTCTTTCACAAAGGACTTTCGGCGATGGTAAAAGTTGGTGAGCGTTCCCTTTTTGAGGGGGCCGTGCGCTATGCCGATGTTGTAAAAAATAAAGATGGAGATGCCTTCATGGCCTTCAAAGTGAATCTATCGCACATGCGTGCCAACGATTGGGAGGCTGATAACTTTGACCCTGTCTTCGATACCGATACGGATGAGACCAATCCTGGTGGCTTCGATGCGGTAAACATTTACGGAGACGAATACGAAACGAGAAATGACCTGAGCGGTAGTTTGTCTGCGCCTGGTTTGAATATTTGGCATCGTCGGGGATATGTAGAGAAAGACTTGGTAGACTATGATTCCCGCAACTTTAAGGTCGGTGCGGCCTTGCACTTCCGGTTGGAGCCAGAGAAAGACTTAGATTCTCCTGAGTTGATTCTATCTTCCAATGCAGGTGGTGGAACGACCGTTTACCAGGGGGACAATCGCTACAGCTTGAGAAACATCCGCTTTTTTCAGCATCGTCTGGAAATCAAGCAGCGGGATAAATTTTTCTTCAGAACTTATCTGACACACGAAAATGCTGGGGATTCTTACGACCCATACTTCACCGCTTTGCAATTGCAGGACCGCTCCAAGGAGCCCAACCAGTTTAGTACGGACTATATCAATTACTGGAATACGCAAGTAACCCCTCAAATAAGGGAATTTGAGGGCTACCCCGATCCATTGGCATTTTTGGGACGTCCGGACGAGTTTAATGCGGCCTTATCATCCTTTTTGTCGGGTATTCAGCCTCAGTTGTTTGACTTCCATGCCGCCGCGCAGGATGCAGCCAACCAAGGTGTGGCAATCGACGGTACGGTCCCCTTCTTTGAGCCAGGTACAGACCGTTTTCAGGCGGCTTTTGACGACATCACTTCTCGGAATGCCTTCTCAGAGGGTGGAACGCGCTTTTTCGATAAATCTGCTTTGGTACATGCACACGGAGAGTACAAGTTCAATGATTTGTACCGAGGTGGGTCCATCACGAAACTGGATTTGTTGGCAGGCGCCAACGCTCGTTTGTATATGCCCAACTCCAACGGATCCATCCTTTTGGATACGATGGGCAGAAACATCAATACTTTTGAATTTGGTATTTATGGAGGTGGAACCATTGAGTTTAACAACGACCTGAAGGTCAACGCTTCGCTCCGGATGGATAAGAATCAAAACTTTAATTTGTTGCTTTCTCCGGCGGCCTCTGTGGTATATACACCTTCGGAAAACAACGTCCTCCGCTTTTCCTTCTCCTCTGCGATCCGCAACCCGACTTTGGCAGATCAATACCTGTTTTACAATGTTGGTCGGGCCATTCTTCTGGGTAACATCGACGGCTTCAACAACCTGGTGACCGTAGAATCCTTGGTTGATTACTTCAATACTTTGAATTCTGATACCTTGGAGTTTTTCGATGTACCGCCAATTCAGCCCGAGAAAGTGCGAACTTTCGAACTGGGTTTTCGGACGACGCTCTTTGACCGCATCTATTTGGATGCTGGCTATTACTTCAGTTTTTACGAAGATTTCATCGGCTTCAATTTCGGGGTAGAAGCCTCTTTCGATCCTATTTCTGGCCTCCCGATCAATGTTCAGGCATTCCGGGTAGCGGCCAATGCGACCGAACGGGTAACGACCCAGGGTTTCAGCCTTGGTTTCAACTACTACTTCCTGAAGTATTTTGTCTTCAATGGGAACTACTCATTCAACCGACTTAATACAGCTACCGATGATCCGATCATTCCGGCCTTCAACACGCCCGAGCACAAGTTCAACATCGGCATCGCTGGCCGAGATGTAGACATTAACATTGGTAATATGACCATTCGCAATGTTGGTTTCAACATCAACTACAAGTGGATCGAGGGCTTCCTGTTCGAAGGCTCTCCACAGTTCACCGGTTTGATTCCATCCTATGATTTGCTGGATGCTCAGATCAACTTTAAGCTGACGAAGCTTCACACAACCCTAAAAATAGGTGCTTCCAATTTATTGGACAACCAACAATTTCAGACCTATGGTGGTCCTCGCATCGGACGTTTAGCCTATGCGTCTTTGGTATACGATTTTAAAAAGAAATAAATTCAGTTACTTTAAAACACACAAAATTATGAATCGAAGGTTTTACAAATTTCTTTTCTTATTACCGCTAATCTGTCTTGTCGCAATGGTGCAGACAGATGCCCAGGTTCGTTATTTGGACGAGGTGGCGACAAATGTGATGGTGGAGAATGACATCATCTACGGTCAGAACCTGACGGTGCTTCGTCAAATGCCGAATGATACTGTTCAATTGAGAATGGATGTCTATAGACCTGTGGGAGATTCCCTGACCAATCGTCCTGTCGTCATCTATTTCCATACGGGTAGTTTTCTCCCGCCTCTTTTCAATGGTGGCATTACGGGAGCTAGAACAGACTCTACTGTTTTGGAATTTTGTAGAAGATTTGCCAGGTTGGGATACGTAGCAATTGCTGCTTCTTATCGAGCTGGTTGGAATCCGACAGCTACTGGGTCTTCTGGACAGAACATCCGTACTGGTACATTGTTAAATGCGGCTTACCGTGGTATTCAGGATGCACGTACTTGTATCCGTTTCTTACGCAAGTCTGTTGCAGAGGAGAACAACCCATACGGTATCGACCCAGATAAGATTGTCTTGTGGGGTCAAGGTACTGGTGGATACATTTCATTTGGTTCTGCCTTCCTAGATCGTTTCGAGGAGGTGGTTTTGCCTAAGTTTATTGACTCTGACCTTTTGGTTCCTTATGTAGATACTACTCTTGTAGGTAATGTTTTAGCATCTACCAATAAGCCACTTTGTATTGCCAACCACGTAGGTTACAGCTCTGATTTTGCAATGGCCATTAACATGGGTGGTGCTTTAGGTGATATTTCCTGGATTGATGGCGGTGGAAACGAGCCACCAACCATTGGTTTTCACGTTGTAAGAGACCCTTTTGCACCTTTTGCAGATGGTCCTGTAATTGTACCTACTACAGGTGATTTTGTCGTAAATGTTTCTGGAACAAGATCGGTTGTTGAAAAGGTGAATGACAGTGGCGTGAACGATGTCTTAGCCCCAGCGAGTGCATTGACCAATACTTTGAATAGTCTTGTATCGAATTATAAGAATGTACCTGTAGTTTTCCCATCTGACACGACTACTTTGGCCACAGACCATATGTATCCGTTCATCACAAATGGTCCGGAGGCTGGCCCTTGGGATTGGTGGAATAAGGACCAATTGGACTTGATTGTTGCTGGTACAAATCAAGCTTTAATGACTGATTTTAACTCCGATACACTCCACAGAGATGGTCTATTGACCAACCCTGACATGTCAGCTGAAAAGGGTCGTGCGCACATCGATACGATCATGTCTTACTACATTCCAAGGGGATGCTTGGCATTGGGATTGACAGATTGCATCGAGGCATTGGGATTGACCAACACGCAGGAAATATTGGAAGTTGGTTTGACAATGATGCCAAACCCAGCTACTGACCGCGTACAATTCTTCACAACGGAAGCTCCAATCCAAGGTATCCGCCTGTACGATGTGTCTGGTAAGTTGATGCAAGATGTCCGCAACATCAACGACTACGCCTACGATCTTTATCGATACGACCTCCCGCCAGGTATGTATGTGGCCCAACTCCGATTTAAGGAAGGGACCATTTCCAGGAAGATCATGTTTAAGTAGCGGATGATCTAACATCCTGCCGTTATTGCCAACGGTATAGACCCCGAACTTTTGCGCTGCAGAAGTCCGGGGTCTTTTTTTAAAACCAAGTTCCGTGAATTTTGTTATTCTTTAGGTGGCAAGCTGTGCTGCTTATTGTCCATTACACGAGCTACTTCAAGTATATGTCAGATCAAAATAGCAACCAGGATTCTTCCTTTGTATTTCATCCGTACAATGTTCTTCTGAGCCTTGTCCTGTTTAGTATTACGGCATTGTTTCTCGCCTTTTCGGCCGCCTACATCTATTCCAGGGTACAGGCAAATACCCCCCCGGTTCAATTGCCGTGGATATTTTTGATCAATACGATTATCTTGCTCGGGAGTAGTTACACGATGGTCCAAGCCAAAAAAGCTTATCTAGCGGATGAGACGGATCGTTATCAGCATGCCTTGATTTATACCATCGTATTGTCTGTTCTATTTATGATTCTCCAAGGCATCGGCTGGTATCAACTTTTCTTGAACAACATATCCATTACCCACAGCAACTCTGCTTCCTACCTGTACGTCATTTCCATCATGCACTTTTTGCACGTTGTGGCGGGCTTGCCTTTTTTGATCCTGTTTCTGTGGACTGCCCGCAAGCGGATGAAGGAACCCGTTAGTGTATTGGTTTATTTTTCCGATCCTGAGAAGCGGCTCAAGCTTCGTTTGTTGACTATATACTGGCATTTTTTGGATGGCTTGTGGATTTATCTGGTGTTGTTTTTCTTTATCAATTATTTTATACAGTAGGGGGAGCGGTGAGCGGTGAGCTGTGAGCGGTGAGCTGTGAGCGGTGAACGGTGAGCTGTGAACTGGTGAGCTTTTTTGGTGATTTGGTGATTGCGGCGGGGCGCTTGTGATGGGGTGATCGGTGAACTGGTGAGCTTTTTTTGGTGATTTGGTGATTGCGGCGGGGCGCTTGTGATGGGGTGATCGGTGAACTGGTG
>JBCCSZ010000065.1:0-28209 GCA_039199225.1 Bacteroidota bacterium | reverse complement strand
CAGTATTGAAATTCAGGTTCGTGGCGGCAATGAGCCCTATGACATTCAATGGGAAACGGGCGATACCAGTTTGTTGTTGAGCAAATTGAGTCCTGACAAATACGACCTGACCATTACAGATGCCAACAGTTGTCAGTTGATCGAGAAGGAGTTGGAGGTTCGTCGCTTGCCAGATTCGTTGGAGGTGCCAATCACTGCCTTTCAGGATGTTAGTTGCTTCGGCGCTTTCGATGGGCAGATCACGCCCGGACCTTTGGATGGACAAGGGCCTTATCAATACAATTGGAGCAATGGCGCCACCGACAGCCTCAATCAAAACCTAGGGCCTGGTACTTATGATTTGACCATCACCGACGCCAACGGCTGCGTGGGGACATCGGATAGGATCATCATCCAGGAGCCAGAAGATTTTGCTTTTCGGGTATTAGACATTGGAGGCTTGTCTTGTGCTTCCGATTCAACAGGGTTTATCGAAGTAGAAATCTCTGGTGGGGTACCGCCCTACGAATACAACTGGGGTAATGGGGGAGATCGCGCCCGTATCGAGAACCTGAAGACTGGAATTTACCAACTGACCATCACCGATGCCCAGGATTGTACCTTCAGCCCGGATCAGGCCATCCGCCTTTCTGCTCCCAACCCATTGCGAGTCGATTCCATTCTTCAAAGCAATGTCAACTGTTTTGGGGATTCAACGGCTAGTATTCGGCTATTGGTCACAGGAGGGCAGCCCCAATATCGATTTGAATGGAACACTGGCGACTCTATCAGCCATTTGAGTAATCTAGGAGCTGGCACCTATCAATGTCGGATAATAGATTCCCTTGGATGTGAGATATTTTTGGGAGACATCGAGATTTTGCAACCTACCGCTCAGTTGCAGGTCGCAGAGGTCTTGCAGCAGGCATCCGCCTACTGTGAGCCTACAGGCAGTATCGAACTCAGCCTATCTGGCGGGACCAGGCCATACACTTATTTTTGGAACACAGGGGATACCACAGCACAGATTGATCAGTTGGAAGGGGGCATTTATACCTGCTTTGTGGAAGATGCTAATAATTGCCTGTTGGAGACCTTGCCCATTGAACTACCAGAACAGATGCCCTTTGTATTGGATTATGAGCTGGAATTTGCCAGCGGTGGTGGGGACGACGGTCAGATTACCGCTATCGTGTCGGGAGGAAGGCCGCCCTATGATTTTCAATGGGATGCCAATGCTGGCAACCAAATGGACTCTATTGCTGTGGGATTGTCCAATGGCTGGTATGCATTGACCATCACAGATGCCGACGGATGTGTGGAGGTGGATTCCATTCGTTTAGACCCCACTGTATCCACCAGCCAGCCAAAGTCTACCCGTTCCTGGCAAGTATTTCCCAATCCGACCGATGGGAAAGTCCAATTGCGCTTGGTGTTGGATGCACCTTATGCTTTGGAATTCCGTTTATACAACGTAGTAGGCCAAAGAATCCGAACCCAATGGCGCTCTGCAGCCGATCGTAACCATTGGGGAGTAGATTTGAATGAGCTGCCAGAGGGCATATATTGGATAAACGTCCAGCTGGAAACAGGGGAAAGGCTGCTGCAAAAAGTAGTTTTTCAACGATAAATATGCTTCTTTGTCGTGATTTCCGACGGAGTAGTCGAGAAAATCCATCGCCAATTGGCCAGGTCTCTTAGATTTGGCACATCAACCAACACAGAAAATGAAAAAGAGAAAAATAGTATCCACTGTTTATAAAACTGTAAAAAAGACTGTTATGAGTAACAAGAGCAATAAGGGAAGTGAACGTTCCAAGCATGCCGATACGATCATCCGTAACCATGTGATTTGGTCTATGGGTGCTGGATTGATCCCTGTTTTGATCGCCGACATTTTTGCCGTGAGTGCCTTGCAATTGGACATGATTCGGCAAATGGCCCGCATTTATGATGTGGATTTCCAAGAAACGCAAGGCAAAGCCATTGTAACCTCTTTGACTGGAAGTACTTTGGCCAGAATCACGGCTGGTTCTGTCATAAAACTGATACCTGGTGTCGGCTCTGTCCTCGGTGGCGTAACAGTCTCCATTTTTGCCGGGGCTTCTACCTATGCACTTGGAGAAGTCTTTAAAAAGCATTTCGAATCAGGAGGAACCATTTTGGATTTTGACCCCGATCGACTGCGCAAGTACTACACAGAGAAATTCGAGAAGGGTAAAAAGGTGGCTCAGGAACTCAAAAAGCAAAAGGAAAAAGAGGATAAGGAGGAGAAAGCCAAAGCAAATGCTCCTGCTGAGCCCGTTGCTACGCCCGACGACGTGCCTCAAAGTAAAGCTGCCAAAGAGCAATTAATTGTTGAAGAGAATGAAAACGATGGTGGAGAGCTGGACGTTTTGGCCAGACTTCGCGAACTGGGGAGCCTCAAAGAAAAGGGCATCATCTCCGAAGAGGAATTCAATTTGCTCAAGAAAAGACTAATAGATGAATTTTAACGCCTGATGTATTATGGCTAAGCAAAGTTGTCGACACCGTCAATTTTTTCGCTTGGCCAATTAGGGAGCAACAAGCTCTTTGAGATGCCGGAACCAGATGATTTGAAATCTGTTCCGGCATTTTTATCTGGCGAATGGACGTACATCTTGTTGACTGAACAGCCCCTTTTGGTATCTAAAATAGCCACTCACTGCAATCATTGCTGCATTATCGGTGCAATACTCAAATTTTGGAATGTAGGTATGCCAGCCGAGTTCTTCGCCGGCCTGTTGAAGGCTGTTTCGCAGAGCAGAATTGGCAGAAACGCCACCAGCGATGGCGATTTGTCGAATGCCCGTTTGTTGAGCGGCTTTTTTTAGCTTATTCATCAAAATGGATACGATCCGATCTTGTACCGATGCACAAATATCTGCCTTGTTTTCTTCAATAAACTGTGGGTTGGATTTCAATTCTTTTTTGAGGAAGTATAAAATAGAAGTTTTTAGACCAGAAAAGCTGAAGTCCAAGCCCGGTATTTTGGGTTCTGTAAAGGAAAAACGGGCTTCTCCCTCCTTTGCCAATTTATCGATTAAGGGGCCAGCAGGGTAGTCCAAGCCCAGCAGTTTGCCTGTTTTGTCAAAAGCCTCACCGGCCGCATCATCTATCGTTTGGCCGATGACCTCCATCTCCAAAGGGGCTTTCACCAAGACAATTTGGGTATGTCCGCCCGAGACCGTCAAGCAAAGGAAAGGAAATTCCGGATAGGGTTTTTCGGCGAAATGTGCCAAGACATGCGCTTGCATATGGTGAACCTCCACCAAGGGGATATCCAAACTGAGTGCCATAGACTTGGCAAAGGTCACACCTACCAATAGGGATCCAATCAAACCAGGACCTCTGGTAAAGGCTATGGCATCAATGTCGCTTTTTTGAATCCCCGCCTGGCGAATGGCCAAATCTACCACCGGGATGATGTTGACCTGGTGAGCCCGCGAAGCGACCTCTGGGACTACTCCTCCATAAGCCGCATGAGCCGCCTGGTTGGCTACACAATTACTCAATAAAGCCCCATCTTTTAGCACTGCAGCGGCCGTATCATCGCAGGAAGATTCTATTCCCAGTATGGTTACACTCATTAAAACAGCAATTATTGAAAAAATATAAATTTGTTAAAGGAAATTATATGAAATTTTGATATAGAGTACTATCTTTAATGTATACAGTCTGAAGCACTAACTTTTTTCCTTCCCACTGCTAAAGACCTGATACTTTTACTACTTCACAAAAATCTTACGCAATTCATGTTTGGAACAAAGGTAAAACCTAAAAACGAAATTCAAGTCCAGGAAAAGAAGGATGTTTTTCACACCGACAAAAAAACTTGCACATTTGACAAAGGAACAGTGATCGAGGGCAAAATTTTTACACCCGAAGACATTCGCCTCGATGGTGTGCTGATCGGCGATCTAGTGAGCGAAAAACGCTTAGTCATGGGAGCCGATGGCAAAATTAATGGCAATGCAGACTGTAATGGCTCGGCCATAGAGGGTTCAATCGAGGGAGAACTACGAGTCAACGGCACCCTTTTTCTGAGCAGCTCTGCATCCGTCAATGGAAAAATATTGGCCAGAAAGCTGGTCGTAGATGAAGGTGCTTCCTACTCTGGTGAGTGCCTGATTGGCGAAAAACATTTTAAGTAACGATCCAACTTACACACCAAATCCGGATTAGTCAGCATCTCATTTTGTAAATAAGCTTTTGTAGAAACGATTTAGATCATTCTGTTTAACTGCTCAAAACGTTTTACCCGATTTTATGTAAAATTGCCCAATATGGCTTCCGCAATTGCCTTACTATGTCTGGCTGGAAACCTGCAGCAGCTTTTTTTGCAGCACTCAACAGAATTTCGAAAAAAAGTTACTATAATTGCATTGAAACAAAAACGAAATAACGTCTTATGAGATTAGCTATCAATCTGGGGCTCATTGCCATTATTGGTTTGCTCGTGTGGATGCTTTTCAGTAGCATTCAGGAGCCCATTGCTTTCAAAGCGGCAAAGGAGTTAAGAAATGCAGCAGTTGTCGACCGTCTGCAAAAGATTCGTTCTGCTCAGGAAATCTACCGTGAAATCACTG
This sequence comes from Bacteroidota bacterium, assembly GCA_039199225.1. Classification (GTDB taxonomy): domain Bacteria; phylum Bacteroidota; class Bacteroidia; order Chitinophagales; family Saprospiraceae; genus JBCCSZ01. The sequence continues at coordinate 23,620 of JBCCSZ010000065.1, read as the reverse complement.
GTAAATTCGCAGGCGATTTCGATACACTTGTCAATACCCTGAAAACAGGCAAGGTACAAATCATCTCCGTCTATGGAAACCCGGATGACCCGGATAGCGATGGTTCTGACATTCGTTTCGATACGACTTATGTCTCTGCACTTGAAAAAGTGGAAGAAAAAGAAATTGGATCATTGGATTCTTTGAGATACGTTCCTTTTGGTGGCTCTGTACAATTCGATATTCAGGCAGATACGATCACTTACCAAAGTACTTTGGTGAATGTGGTTGAGGTGGGTACACCGATTAAGACCTACATGGGTAAGTACAAAGACCCTGCTTACGGTCGCTATGATGCTGGATACGACCCCGATAATGTCATCAAGTTCGGGAATATGAATGCGCCAAACTTATCTGGAAATTGGGAACGATAGGTCACCAGGAACTTATTGATTCTAAATTTTCTGAACTTTCGACTTCGGTCTACAACCTGTCTGTGCTCGCCGGTACAGACAGGTTGTCTTATTTTCTGCAAGACAAACAGCACACTGTTTTATTTCTCCGTTCTTACGATTTTCCGGCGCATTTGGAAACGGTCGATCTTGTAGAGCAAATCCGGTCTGTCTATCTACAGGATGAGTTGCTTCGACAGTCTTATCGCAGGGTATCCATAGGCGTTGCCAACAAAAAGTCTACCCTGGTACCCGATCGATTGTATACAAAAGGGGAAGAATCGACCTACTTGAAGAATCTTGTGCTGGAAGAACACGATTTTTCTCTGTACAGCGATCATTTGGAGGAAATGAGTGTTCGCAATGTCTTTAGGCTGGATGGCCGCCTCAAAAATTTTATCGATAGTTCCTTTGGCGCTGCCAGCATCTTTCATCAAAACTCTGCCTTGATACTGGCCTTTCAAAAGTTGGCTGCTAGTCGCGCTGGCCATCAGTTGTTTGTCAATATTCGGCACAAGTCTGTACAGCTATTTGCCTTTGAACAAAAGCAGTTGCTGTTTTGTAATTCTTTTGACTTCCAGTCCAGCAAGGATTTCATCTACTACATCATGCTGGCATTCGATCAACTGGGGCTCAAACCCGAGGTCGTTCCAGTCGTTTTATCTGGTCAAATAGCAGCTCAATCAGAAATTTACCGACTGTTGTATCGCTACATCCGCCACCTCAGTATGGCGCCAAAACCAGATTATCTCCAATTTGGAGCAGCTTTCGACCAACTTCCACCTCATTTTTTCTTCGAACTATACAGCTTGCAACTATGCGGATTATAGGGGGGCAATTCAAAGGCCGGAAATTCTTCCCTCCGGCTAAAAACTGGCCGACTCGACCTACCACTGACTTTGCCAAGGAAGGTTTGTTCAATATACTAGCGAATCGCTATGATTTTGACGAATGGAAAGTTTTAGACCTTTTTGGTGGAACCGGAAACCATTCTTATGAGTTTATATCTAGAGGATGCCAAGATGTGACCTATGTAGATAAGTTCGGTCCTTGTATTTCTTTTGTCAAAAAAATGGCAGCTACCTTAGAAGTTAGTGATTTTATTCGCATTATTCGAGCTGATGTATTTAAATTTATAGAACGATCAAACGAAAAATTCGACTACATCTTTGCTGGACCACCCTATCCGCTACCAACATTGGATACGATTCCGGACCACATCTTTAAAAACGAGTTATTGAAGGAGGAGGGGCTGTTCGTGATGGAACACAATCCTAACCATGATTTTAGCAGCCATCCCAACTATATTGAAGAGCGAAACTACGGAAAGACTATTTTCAGTTTTTTTCAAAATGTTCATGAAGATGAAAATTAAGTACCTCGTGCAGTTGATATTTTTTGTTGTGGCTTTCGTTGCCATTTTGCCTGTATCGACCTTTGGTCAAGATGAAAAAATGGCAAATATAGCTGGACAGTGGGAAGGTGTGGCCACACAAAACGAAGGTGGCTTTCGCTCTGAGTACAAACTACAACTATTCCTTTTCCAAAAGGGAGATTCTATAACAGGCCGATCTTATGTGACCATTGACGATGCCCAAATCTATGTCGATATGGAAGTCAAAGGCAGTATCCACAGCGGTATCCTGATCCGTATGTCTGATATCCGCATGATCGACTTCAAAGTCAAAGAGGGCATGGAGTGGTGCAACAAACGCTACCAATTGGTCGTCAAGCGCGAAGACAATGAGTTGGTCATCGAAGGATACTGGCAGGGCGATACTTCCTTCAGCTCCTGTGTGCCAGGGCGTATTTACTTGCGAAGGTATGCACCACGCGCCTGATCCAAAGAAGATTCCCCTTTTCTTCTCCCGCGAATCGTACTTATTCAATATTAATCTTGCAAAGTCGCGTCCATCGCTATAAATTTGCGCGATCATTTTCCCACTTCAAAATCAGATTGTTTTGTTGGAAAACAAAGTTATGGACATCGTAGATCTCATCTTAGATTTGACGGTCCAAGGTGTCAAAGCACTTTACGGTCAGGAAGTATCTAAAAAGTCTTTGATTTACAACGCTACCCGCAAGGAATTCGAAGGCGATTATACCATCGTAGTGTTTCCCTTCACCAAGGCAGCTCGCAAGAAACCCGAGCAAATCGGTGAAGAACTCGGACAGTACATACTGGAACACTCAGATGGGGTGATTCCGCGATTCAACGTCGTGAAAGGCTTCCTCAATTTGGTTGTGAGCGATCAGTATTGGAAGGAATACATCGAGCAAATCGTAGATCGGAAAGACTTTGGAAAACATCCTTCTACAGGCAAAAAGGTACTGGTGGAATATTCCTCGCCAAATACCAACAAGCCCTTACACTTGGGCCACATCCGCAACATCCTCTTGGGTTGGTCTTGTGCTCAAATTTTGGAAGCTGCCGGCCATGAAGTCAAAAAAGTCCAAATTGTCAACGACCGGGGCATTGCCATATGCAAAAGTATGTTGGCTTGGCAAAAGTTTGGCAATGGCGAAACGCCTGAGAGCAGTCAAATAAAAGGAGATTTCTTCGTGGGAAAATACTACGTCCTTTTTGAAAAGAAATTTCAAGAGGAGTATGGTCTTTGGCAGCAATCGGAGCAAGCTAAGGCCACCTATGCGGAAAAGAAAAAGGAGGAACAGTCTGAAGAGGGTTTTTTCAAAGCCTATAAAAATCGTTACTTCAACAACCATAGCCAGATAGGAGAGGAGGCCAGGGACCTATTGCTCAAATGGGAGGCCAACGACCCGGCCGTACGCCAGCTGTGGACCATGATGAACGCTTGGGTATACGACGGATTCGAACAAACCTATGCCGACCTAGGGGTGTCCTTCGATAAGTTGTACTACGAGTCAGATACCTATTTGCTGGGTAAAGCTGAGATTGAAAAAGGACTTGAAAAGGAACTCTTTTTCAAGAAAGAAGATGGTTCCATTTGGGTGGATTTAGAAGAAGCCAAACTCGGTGAAAAAACGCTGCTGCGGAGCGATGGCACCTCTTTATACATCACTCAGGACATTGGAACGGCCCAACTGAGATACCAGGACTTTGGTATGGATCAAATGGTTTATGTGGTTGCCGATGAGCAAAACTACCACTTTCAAGCCCTCTTTGAAACCATGAAGCGGCTCGGCGCTCCATTTGCCGATCGGATGTACCATCTGTCTTATGGAATGGTTGACCTGCCCAGCGGAAAGATGAAGTCCCGAGAAGGTACCGTTGTCGATGCGGATGTTTTGATGAAAGAGGTCATCGAAGAAGCTCGAAAGCGGGTGGCCGAAGGTACGAGCGATGTACTCAACCTACCTGCCGAGGAGCAAGAAGATATCTTCCGGAAAATAGGCTTGGCTGCTTTGAAGTATTTCATCATAAAGGTCAATCCACGCAAGCGGATGACTTTCAATCCTGCTGAATCTGTTGAGCTACAGGGGCAAACCGGGCCTTACATCCAGTATTCTTATGTGCGGATACACGGCGTATTGGAAACAGCTGCACAGGAGGCGATCGACCTATCTTTGGCTGCCAATTACGAAAGTTTGGCGCCCATCGAAAGGGAAATCATCCGGCAGGTCTATGATTTTCCAAACCTAGTCCTTCAGGCGGCTAATGATCTTGATCCTTCTCTTTTAGCCAATTATTGTTACGAATTGGCCAAGTCGTTCAACAAGTTTTGGCACGACCATTCAATCTTGAGCGCCGAAAGCCTGGAAGCTAAAGCCTTCCGCTTGAAAATGTCTAAAACGCTTGGATACGTATTGTCCGAGGGCCTGAGAATGTTGGGCATTGAAGTACCACATAAGATGTAAATCGTTCCATTGCAGATACAAAGCCAATCACTTAATCACGAAATCAGCCGACGAAATGTCAGAAGAAAAATACGAATCACGGAATTTCATTGAGCAAATCATCGAAGAAGACCTGGCCAGTGGCAAACATGGCGAACGGGTGCATACTCGTTTTCCCCCAGAGCCGAATGGCTACCTGCACATCGGTCACGCCAAGGCCATCTGCGTAAATTTTACCATAGCCCAGAAGTACAATGGCAAGTGTAACCTTCGATTTGATGATACCAATCCAACGACGGAAGATACCGAATTTGTGGAGGCCATCAAGGATGACATCCAATGGCTGGGTTTTGAGTGGGACAATGTCTTTTTTGCATCCGACTATTTCGGAAAACTGTACGGATTTGCTGTTGAATTGATAAAGAAAGGACTGGCTTATGTGGACGATTCAACCGCAGAGGAGCTTGCCGATCAAAAGGGGACAACGACTGTTCCTGGGACCAATAGCCCTTTTCGGGACCGTTCCATAGAGGAGAATCTCGATTTATTTGAGCGTATGAAGGCAGGAGAATTTCCCGATGGTTCCAGGGTCTTACGGGCCAAGATAGATATGAGTGCGCCAAATCTTTGGATGCGCGATCCGGTTCTCTACCGAATCAAGCATGAAACCCACCACAATACAGGGGACGAATGGTGTATTTACCCATTGTACGATTTTGCGCACGGTCAGTCTGACTCCATCGAAGGAATTACCCATTCCCTTTGTTCGCTGGAATTTCGTCACCATCGGCCTTTATATGAATGGCTGATTGAAAAGTTGGAAATTTTTCCCTCTAGACAAATTGAGTTTGCCAGAATGAATGTTTCCTACATGATTACCAGCAAGCGCAAACTCAAGAAGCTGGTAGAGGATGGTGTGGTCACTGGCTGGGATGATCCGCGCATGCCCACCATCTCTGGTATGCGGCGCAGGGGATATCCGGCAGCTGCCATCCGATTGTTTTGTGAAAAAGCGGGTGTGGCAAAACGCGACAACCTCATCGACATCGCCTTATTGGAAGCTTGTGTTCGAGAAGAATTGAATAAAACTACCCCACGGGTGATGGCCGTACTCGATCCTCTGAAAGTGATTCTGACCAACTACGAGGAGGACAAGGTCGAAATGATGGAAACGGTCAACAACCCGGAGGATGAAGCGATGGGAACCCGACAAATGCCTTTTTGCAGAGAGTTGTATATCGAGCGGAGCGATTTTATGGAAGATCCTCCCAAGAAATACTTTCGATTGGCCCCAGGCAAGCACGTACGCCTCAAAAATGGCTACATTATCCTTTGTGATGAAGTGATCAAAAACGAGGCAGGTGAGATTACTGCTCTACATTGCTCTTATCATCCAGATAGTCGCAGTGGGTCGGATACTTCTGGCATCAAGGTCAAAGGAACCATTCATTGGGTGTCCGCACAGCATGCGCTAAAGGCGGAAGTTCGAGTGTATGACCGACTTTTCACTTCTGAGACACCGACTGCCGATCCAGAGCGTGAATTTATGGACGTCGTCAATAGAGATTCGCTGAAAATACTGGACGAGGTATACGTCGAGCCAAGTTTGGCGACTGCTCAACCAGGGGAGCAATTCCAGTTTTTGCGCAAAGGGTACTTTGTGATGGATGGCGCCTCTTCTGCTGCCAATCGCATTTTTAATATGACAGTTGGGCTGCGGGATAGTTGGGGGAAGAAAATGCAGAAAAAAAAGTAGGCTCATTTTCATAACGGGACTACCTTCTTTTCTTTCTTCACAACTTGAATTTCTTATTATATTTGTGGCCGATATGTCCAAAGGAAGAATCATATTAGACAACCGTAGATTTCAACTAACCATTGATAGGCTTTGTCAGCAACTTATTGAGGATTACGGCGATTTCGAAGAAAGTTGTATCGTAGGCATCCAGCCTCGGGGTGTACCCTTGTCTGACCGGCTCTACAAGCGTTTGTCCGATACTTTGGGCAAAACTTCCATCCAATACGGAAAACTAGACATCACATTTTACCGAGATGATTTTCGGACGCGCCAAAAACCATTGATGGCCAATCCAATGGAAATGGATTTCCTAGTGGAAGACAAGCGGGTCATTCTGGTAGATGATGTTCTATATACCGGACGAACCATTCAGGCGGCATTAACAGCCTTGCAACACTACGGCAGGCCGCTACAGGTCAAGCTGTTGGCATTGGTGGATCGACGTTTCAACCGCCATTTACCCATTCAATCCGACTACATCGGCCTAACTGTAGATGCTTTGGATGAAGCCTACGTAAAAGTCGATTGGGGAGAGGAGGAAGGAATGGATCGGATTTTATTGTACAAAAACAAACAGGAATCAGAATAAGCAAAGGGGGCTCATGGCAAACTCGCAATTAAGCACAAAACACCTGTTGGGCATCAAAGACCTGACAGCGGATGATATCAACCTAATCTTCGAAATAACGGAGAATTTCAAAGAAGTCATCAACCGCCCCATCAAGAAAGTCCCTTCTTTGCGCGATGTGACCGTAGCCAACCTATTTTTTGAAAATTCTACTCGGACCCGGATCTCCTTCGAGTTGGCAGAAAAAAGGCTATCGGCCGATGTAATCAACTTCTCTTCCTCTTCTTCTTCCGTCAAAAAGGGAGAAACCCTGCTGGATACGGTCAACAATATCCTATCGATGAAGGTCGACATCATCGTGATGCGGCATCCAGCTCCCGGAGCTCCTGTTTTCCTTTCTCGCCACATCGATGCCAACATTGTCAACGCAGGTGATGGCACCCATGAACATCCTACCCAAGCTCTGTTGGATGCTTTTTCCATGCGTGAGAAAATTGGTGATCTTCGAGGAAAAAAGATTGCCATATTAGGAGACATTCTGCACTCTAGAGTGGCTCTGAGCAATATTTTCTGTTTACAAAAACTCGGTGCCGAAGTAAAGGTCTGCGGCCCGCCAACCTTGATCCCCAAATACATCGGTGAGCTCGGAATTGGGGTGGAATACAATGTGCGCAAGACTCTCGAATGGTGCGATGTGGCCAACGTTTTACGCATTCAACTAGAGCGTCAAGACATCAAGTTTTTCCCATCTCTGCGGGAATATGCACAGTACTTTGGAATTGATAAGGCACTTCTAAACAGCCTCGACAGCGAGGTTGTCATCATGCATCCAGGTCCAATCAACAGAGGGGTGGAATTGTCCAGTGATGCTGCGGACTCCGACCAGTCAATCATCCTTCAACAGGTAGAAAATGGCGTGGCTGTCCGGATGGCTGTACTATACCTTTTGGCCGCAAAGCGTTGATAGATAAAATTTTATATATTTTCAATTCGTTGTAGTAACTGAAGTCGTTGCATCTGTGGCAGGCTATTTGTCGCAGAACCAAAGACTTACGTCATTTTCTGCTCTTTTTTTCGTTATATTGTGAAAAAAGCTGCCATATGTATCAAATGTTTTCCAATAGGCTTTTCCCACTGCTACTTATTCTGATACTCCCTGTTTTTGCCATAGCGCAGAACTGTGGGTCTGTGATTGTCCAAAACCGTATGATTAGTGGAACGCAATTCGTTACCAGTAATCTACAAACCATTGTTGTAAGAGGGAATTACAGTTACAGCCTAGAATTTATGAGCAATGAAAAGGGAATTCTTGCTCGTGTTTTTTCCAAAAGTGGGGTAGAGTTTAACCAGGACGACGAAATTATTTTTATGGATCGTTCCAGCGTGCGAAAAAGCTACCGCTTCATTGAAATGGGAGAAGTCGTCAATAAGTCCGGTACGCCTGTGCATCAGAATATCCTTCAGCTTGATTTGGCAGCCTTGGAGTGGTTTTCCAGTTCTATGATCAATGTAATCTACATCAAGAACAACATCAGCAACAAGATGCACAAGTACACGGTCAACGGCAACCGCCAGCAACAGTTCCAGCAGGTGGCTCGCTGTTTCAATCAGGCCGTAGATGAAACCAAGGTGGTCAATGTGAAATTGGCAGAGAATGATCTATCACCAAACAAAAAATCTTCCCAGCCAAGTGGAAGTCCGATTTCTGCTACTTCCGCCGGCACCCGCAAGGTTGCTGACATCAGCTTGTTGAACGACGAAGAATTGGCTGCCTTGCGAAAGGAATTGAAGGATACCAAAGACCAATTGCGAACAGAAATTCAGACGGAAAGGGATAAGGCAGAGAATCTAAAGCAAAAATTGCAGGCAGAAGTTGCAGCGGCCCGAGAGCAAGCCGCCGCACAAAAAGCGGTCTATGCCCAAGAAGTATTGGATGCTCGTAAAAGCAGCAATGAAGAAATCCAAAAGGCTCGGGAGGAGGCTGCTGCATCTGTCAGCCAGGCCAGAGATAAAGCATCCGATCAGATTGTAGAGATCAATACCAATGTGGATGAAGCACGTCAGGAGGCAGCTGAAAAAATCCAGAAAGCAAAGCTGGATGCGGCATCGGAAGTAGCTGAGGCTCGTGAAAAAGCAGCGGCAGAGATCATGGCAGTCAAAGAGAAATTGGACATGGCCAAGCTGGAATACACCGACGAGATTGCATCTGCTCGGGAGAATTCGCAGAATGAATTGAATCGCATACGAGAAGAGACGGCTCAAATCATTACCCAGGCTCGGGAAAAGGCCAAGCAAGAGCGTAACAAGACGACATCGGATGTGGTTACGGCAAAGAAAACGGCGGCCGATCAAATCCTTCAGGTGCAAGAGGAAACGGCAGAGGAAGTTGCTCAAATTCGGGAGAATGCTGTTCTGGAAAAGGAAAAAATTGCCTTCGAGGTGGCCGAATCTCGGCGGAAGGCTGCAGAAGAGAAAGCTTTGATTGCGGAAAACTCTGCTTCAGAGGTGGCGGAGATCAAAGAGAACGTTGCGAAGCAAAAGGAAGCTTCTGCATTAGAAGTGGCGGAGGCACGTCAAAAAGCTGCTGAAGAGATCAGCAAAGCCAACGAGCAGGTCGAGACGGCCAAGGCCCAATCTGCTCAAGAGGTTAGCAGCACACGTGAAGAGGCGGCCAATGAAATTGCTGAGGCTAGAGAAGCGGCAGACAAAGAGAAGCAGGAATCTGCACAGGCCGTCTCCGATGCAAGAACCCGCGCCAGCCAGACCATTGAGCAGATCAACCAAGAGGCGGCTGCCAAAGTGAAGAGTGCTCGGGAGCGTTCAGAGGCTCAAAAAGCGAAGATTGCCGAGGAAGTAGCTGCTGCAAAGCAGCGTGCCAGTGAGGAGATAAAACGCATTCAGGAAGAGGTCCAAAAAGCCATTGCGGAGGCAAAATCTAAGGAAACCAACATCAAGGAACAATCGGCCCAAGAGGTCGTTGCTGCTAAAGAAAAGGCAGGCAGCGAAATCAATAAAGCCGCCGAAGAAGCAGCTGCTAAGGTCAAAGATGCTCGGGAGAAGGCGACCAGCGCTAAGACGCAATACGCCAATGAGGTTGCGACAGCCCAAGAAACGGCTCAAAGCAAAATCAAAGAAATCAATGCGGAAGTCGCTGCGAAGGTAGCTGCCGCTAAGGAAAAAGAAAATGAAACCAAGCAGTATTCTGCTCAAGAGGTGGTAAAGGCCAAGGAGCAGGCTGCCTCTGAGGTTGCCAGAGCAAAGGAAACAGCCGCCCGCGAAGTGGCAAAAATCAAAGAGGAAGAGGCGCTGGCTGCCCAAGATATTGCGACCCGCGTAGCGGAGGCTAAGCGAAATGCGACGGAAAATATTGCCAAGATTCGCTCGGAGGAGGCAGAATCCATCCGGAAAACAAAAGAGGAAGCGGCCTTGGGGCGCCAGCAGATCGCCAATCAAATGGCGGAGGCTAAGGAAAATGCCGCCATTGAGCTGTCTGCCATTGCCGAACAGTTGGCCAACGAGCGAAGGCTCATCAAAGAGGAGGCATCGAAGGAAAAGGAAAAAGCGGCTCTTGAAGTACTACAGGCCAAAGAGGAGTCTGCTGAAGAGGTTGCCAGCATCAAGGAATCGACTTCTGCAGAGGTCGCGAGAATTAAGCAGCAGTCGGTGGAGGAAATTGCTGCCACAGAGAAAAGTAGGGACGAGCGCCTAGTGGAGCTGAAATCGGAGGTGGATGCTGCCGAGCAAAAGGCACAGGACGAGATCGCTAAAACCAAGCAAGAGTCTGCCGAAGCGATTGCGAAAGCCCAACAAGCGTCTGTCGATGAAATTGATAAAATTCGTCGGGAAACGGCGGATAAGAAAGCGAAGTATGTCGCTGATGCCGAGGCAGCTCGCAAAACTTCCTTGGATGAAATTAGCAAGGCTCAAAAGGAAGCTTCAGATGCCGTCTACGAGTCTCGTCAGCAGGCAACCGATCAGATCAACAAGGTCAAGGAAGAGACGCTGGCCATGATTGCTGCCGAACAGCAAAGCCAGGAAGATGCAAAACTGCGTACCCAGGAGGAGAAGGATAAATTGTTAGCCATTCAGGATAAAGTTGAAAAAGCGGAGGCTCGAATCCAAGAATTGGAGCAGATCATTCGAGAAAAGGAGCGCGAAGCCAACGGGAATCGCTAGTCCTTGCGCTTGTAAATCCAGCTTTTGGGCGCTTTGTGAACCAGCTCATAATTTTGTTGGACGTATGTCTCCAAATCCGGGAACATACTTAAGGGATATTTGGCAGTTTTCCTGGCGGCATCCTGATCGACGAAATAAACTGGTGGTCGCTTTTCAAAATCTTCGAACAACTTTGGCCAGGCACCTTCTACAATCTTATCAGATGTATCGTGATCGGGGTCCCAACTAAGGGGGCTTCCGAAGATGTAGCCAGTAAGCGGAAAACAGGCGACAAACCTGCTGGCTGGACGACGTTGAGCATCAAGATAGATTCGGGTGTGCTGCCCCCACACAAAAATGCGGTCTTCCACCTTTGAATTGGCTTTGATGTATCGGCCGGTTTCCTCCGGTTGCCGATGGTTCCACAGACCCACAGCGGCTGAAAAAGTAAATCCAATGGCCAAAACCATCAGGCTACCTGTCCAAAACCTTTCTTTCAACCACCATCTGTCAGCTGTGGCTTTTCCGCTGAGCAGCTGGGCAATGATTGGTGCGGCGAGCATCCCAAGAATAGGCGTCAATTGTATGTAGTAATGAGGATAAAAACGTCCACTTGCCGAGGTGCCGATCAAAGCGGCGATCAAAGAGGTCCAAAGAACAAAAAATGCTGGCTTTTTCCCCTGCCAAAGCCCTTCTTTATTGCGAATGGACCAATAAGCGCCCAGCATGAGTGGAAAGCAGGCAGCAGCATAGGCAATCCCGATTCGTCCGCCTCGAATCCAAAAGACAGGGTCTGTAATGCCATGGGGGACATCGTGATGGGTAAATATCCAAAAATAGGCTTCTTCCAGAATACCTTGACGATAGAGCATGCCCGCTGTGAGCGCCAAAGCACCAAAAAAACCGACGACTAGGAGGCTGGCATGGCCAAAACCCCATGCCCAAGGAAGTTGTCTTTTTTTTGCATATGCTGGCAGCAAAAAATACAAGCCCAATGGAATGGCCGCAATGGCTGCTGGTTGTTTTAATAAAAAGCCGGCACATAGGAACATGCCTGCAATCAATACTTCCAATCGCCATTTGGACGCCGTGGGTCGAATACAAAGCCAAATGGCCCAAATAATAGGGAGATTCATTAAAACTTCTCCGTTGAAAGCGATGTTTTTCCAGTAGGCCCAGGGTTGAAATATGGCATACAACATTGCAGCAACCCATCCGGTCTGCCAATTGAAAAGGTCTCGACCGATGAGAAAAAGACCATACATGCTCAGTAATATCCACAGAAAGCCGATAAAATGTAGTGCGTACCAATTGTATACGCCAAACAGTTCGAAAATGGATTCAAATAACCAAAACAGCAGAGGTGGCTTGCGTTCAATGGCATCCAGGTAGGGGAGACCTCCGGCCACCATTTCGTTGGCCACAACACTGTAAATGACTTCATCATCGATGGCAGCCGGGTGAATGATGGCAGGCAAACGCATCAGCAGCGTCAGCCCAATCAGTCCCATCCAAAGTTGAGATATACTAAAGCGGGCAAAGAATCCGTTCCCAGCAGGAGAGCTATTCATTGTATTGAAAGGTGAAATTTTTCTTAAAAATCCCTTTAAGTGGGGCAAATATAACGGAAAGGAGAGATATTTGTATTTTGAAGTAAAGGAGTCGCATATTACCAAATCCATCCTAAAACAAAAAATGCGCATTTCAAATGAAAAGGACACTGTTTACACTACTGTTTTTCTTGAGTATTCAAATGATCTCCTTCGCAGAGGGAGGCCACAGAATTGAGGTAAAAGTCGAAGGACTCGACCAAAAAGAAGCTTATTTGGGCTACCATTACGGTGAAAAGCAGTACATCCGCGATACTGCTTACATCACAGACAAGGGGACCTTCGTATTCGAGGGGGATGAGCCGCTCGAAGGAGGCGTTTATCTGTTTGTCATGCCACCCGACAACAATTTCTTCCAATTGTTGGTATCTGAAGACGAACAAAACTACACAGTACACACGAAGTTAGAAGATATGATCGGGAATGTAAAAATCGAAAATGCGCCCGACAACCGCTTATTTTACGATTATATGCAGTTTTTGGCGAGCATGCGCCCACGTGGGGAAGCCCTAAATCAGTCGCTCGAAGCAGCCGCTGATGATGCGGAAAGGGAGTCCTTGCGCAGGGACATGGCAAAACTGAGTGAAGAGGTAACGGCTTATCAGCAAAAACTGATTGAAAAGCATCCCAATACCTTGACGGCGGCCATTGTTAGTTCAGCCATCGAGGTAGAAATCCCAGCGTTTGAGGGTAAAGATGCGGACTTTGATCGCTGGCAGTGGGTGAAAAGGCATTGGTTTGATGGCATCAATATGGGAGATTCTCGTTTGTTGCGCAGTCCGGTCTTATTCGGGAAAATCGATCACTATATGAATAAACTGACGGCCCAGCATCCGGATTCCATCATCCAGGGGGTCGACTATATTTTGGGTTTGTTGGAACCCAGTGAGGAAAGCTTCAAATACTATCTGATTCACTTCTTGAATGAGTATGCCAAGTCCAAGATCGTTGGTTTTGATGCTGTCTATGTACACCTGGCAGAAAATTACTACGCCAAGGGAAAGGCTCCTTGGACCGAGGAAGAGCAATTGAGTAAAATTGTCAAAAATGCCAAAACCCTCAAGCCTATCTTGATTGGAAAAACGGCTCCAGATATTACGGTTTACAACAAGGGGGGAGATCCCATTTCCCTCCACAAGCTGGACGTGCCTTTCACGGTCTTGTTTTTCTGGGACCCAGAATGCGGCCATTGCAAAAAATCGATGCCTGACATGTTGGCCTTTCACGAAAAATACAAGGCCAAAGGTGTGGAGGTTTTCGCAGTTTGTACCAAAACGGGTAGCGGCGTAGATAAGTGTTGGGAGACGATAGAGGAAAAAGAGATGGGCCGTTGGATCAATGCGACCGATCAATGGCTACGCTCCAGATACAAAACCATCTACGATGTGCGCACCACGCCACAGATTTTTATCCTGGATGAAAACAAAACCATCTTATCCAAGCGAATTGCTGCCGAGCAACTCGAAGAGGTCATGGACCAGTTGATAAAGATTAAAACAGGGGAGGAGCAGATCAAAAGCAGCGAAGGCGAAGGCGATAAGCGTTGATCATTTATTGATGCGGAAAATCACGGTAACGGAGAGCTCTAGCCCTCCTACGGCCATCCAGTTGGCAATGCGTCGGTGTTCATCGGTTTCAAAACCATCTATGTAGACAGCGTCATAGTTGCCAAATGGAAGGCCGTAGCCTACCGTTCCTAGGACGCGCAACCAAATCAAATCGTAGAGGATACCTCCCTTTAAGTTGACAACTTCGTCTGCCAGTATTTCGTAAAATACCACCTCGCCACCGTTGGCTGTTATCTCGATTTCCGGTAGCCCAGTGGAGCGGACGTAGTTCATGCCGATGTACGGACTCCAAAGTCGATCCCTTAAAAGAAAAATCCTGCCGCCTAAGCCATATTTAAAGCCATTGGTGCTGAACCCAATGCCGCCATTGATGTCGAATTGGTGGGTAAAAAGCATGCTGAATTCCAATCCAAAGCCATAGGTCGATCCCCAACCGCCGGTCAGTCCAAACCCAAAGGCAATGTCGGTGGGTTCGATGTATTCTTCCTCTTCCAACGTTTCTTCATACTGGGGTTGGCAGAGGGCCATAGGCATAAGAAATACCCAAATAATTAGAATCAGATAAGTTTGTTTATAGCTCATAGTCGCAGTTTACGCAAGTAAGATCGGATCAAAAACTCACAATAGATAGTCTGGCAGCAACTTTAACGGTCGACCTGTCGATTTCTAAACAACTTTACTGCTGTTCAGTTTGGCGTATGCTACAGTCAATAGGGTCGGTAAAAGAAAGTCGAGCCATCCATCAAAAAAGCTCCGATCAGCCAAAGCCAACCGGAGCGTTTTATCTTGTACTACAGTGATTTATTTTACATCATGCCTGGCATGCCACCACCTGCGTGAGCGTGTGGCATAGCTCCTGCATTTTCTTCTGGCTTATCGTTGACAACACACTCCGTTGTCAGGATCATACCAGCGATAGAAGCTGCATTTTCCAAGGCGATACGCGTAACCTTCGTTGGATCGATGACACCAGCTGCTTTCAGGTCTTCGTAAGCCTCCGTACGAGCATTGAAGCCGTGGGAACCTTCTCCGTTGCGAACGTTCATCAAAACAACAGAACCTTCGACACCTGCATTTTCAGCGATGATGCGCAGTGGCGCTTCGAGGGCCTTGCGAACGATGTTCACGCCGATGCCTTCGTCTTCGTTCTCACCGTCAACACCTTCCAGTGCATCGATGGCACGCACAAGCGCTACGCCACCGCCTACAACGATGCCTTCCTCGACAGCTGCACGGGTTGCATGCAATGCATCATCCACGCGGTCCTTCTTTTCCTTCATTTCAACCTCTGTAGCTGCACCGACATACAAGACGGCTACACCACCAGAAAGCTTTGCAAGACGCTCCTGCAGTTTCTCTCTGTCGTAGTCAGAAGTTGTGTTTTCGATTTGCTGCTTGATTTGGTTGATGCGAGACTGGATGCTTTCTTCAGAGCCACTACCATTGACGATGGTGGTGTTGTCCTTGTCGATCTGAATTTTTTCAGCCGTACCAAGGTGCTCCATTTCAACGCTATCCAGCTTGTAGCCTTTTTCTTCGCTGATAACCGTACCACCTGTCAAAATTGCAATATCCTCCAACATGGCTTTGCGACGGTCACCGAAACCTGGTGCTTTCACAGCAACTACCTTGAGCTGCGCACGCAAGCGGTTGACAACCAATACACCCAAAGCTTGGCTTTCGATGTCTTCTGCGATGATTAACAATGGACGACCAGCTCCAACCACCTTTTCGAGGATGGGAACGATGTCGGCCATATTAGAAATCTTCTTATCGTGGATCAGAATGAACGGATTTTCATATTCCGTCGTCATGTTTTCTGTGTTGGTCACGAAGTATGGAGAGAGGTATCCGCGATCGAACTGCATACCCATTACTTCATCGACATAGGTATCGGTACCTTTGGCCTCTTCAACCGTGATGACACCATCTGTTGTTACGCGCTTCATCGCATCGGCGATGAGAGAACCGATTTCGTGGTCGTTGTTGGCAGAAATGGCACCAACTTGCTGGATTTTTTCAAAGTCGTTGCCGATGACCTCTGTTTGGTCTTTCAAGTTGGCGATGATTGCCTTAACCGCCTTGTCAATACCGCGCTTGAGGTCCATTGGATTGGCACCAGCTGCGACGTTTTTCATACCGGCAGTTACCATTGCTTGAGCGAGAACAGTAGCAGTGGTTGTACCATCACCTGCGATATCTGCAGTTTTGGAAGCTACTTCTTTGACCATCTGGGCTCCCATATTTTCTACTGGATCATCCAGTTCAATTTCTTTTGCGACAGAAACACCATCTTTGGTAATGGCTGGAGCGCCAAAACTCTTTTGAATGATGACGTTGCGTCCCTTTGGACCGAGGGTGACTTTGACCGCATTGGCCAGAGCATCTATCCCGTTCTTGAGTTTTTCTCTAGCGTCTGAATTAAAGCTAATTTCTTTAGCCATGATTGTTTGAACGTTTTTTGTTAGAAGAAATGGAAATGTTGCGATTCGTTAGCTGTAATCGCGGGGTGTTAGAGGACTACGAGAATGTCGTCTTCTCTCATGATGAGGTAATCAGCACCTTCGTAGCTGAGTTCCGTACCAGCATACTTGCCGTAGAGAACCATGTCTCCAACCTGAACAGTCATCAGGTTGCCATCCTTACCAGGTCCAACGGCTACGATCTCGCCTTTTTGGGGCTTTTCCTTAGCGGTGTCCGGAATGATGATCCCACCTTGAGTTTTTTCCTCAGCCGGAGCGGGTTTAACAACTACTCTGTCGTTGATCGGCTTCATAGATATTCGAAGTTTTGGTATTAATAAAAATAAACGAGAATTGTCGCGATCGATGACAATTCTATAGAGGCATGATCATTCTTTGTGCCAAGCCAAAAAACATGACATTTTAGCAGAATAAGGCGGATTTTGGTCCTTAATGGCAGTTTTATCTGCTGAAATGGCTTGCCAAAATGGCTGCTAAATTATTTCTGTCTCATTGTTTTGGAATCTGACCTAAAAATTTAATTTTGGACGATACATTAAACACCTAACCAAATTATCTAATCCATCCATATGAATAAAGTTGTATCCAACGCACAACAAGCCATCGAAGGCATCACATCCGGTATGACGCTGATGCTGGGCGGTTTTGGTCTGTGCGGCATTCCCGAAAATAGCATTGCGGCCTTGGTCCAAAGCGATGTCAAAGAATTGATTTGTATATCCAACAATGCTGGAGTAGACGACTTTGGCCTCGGATTGCTGTTGCAAAAGCACCAGATTCGAAAAATGATTTCTTCTTATGTCGGCGAAAATGATGAGTTTGAGCGGCAAATGCTCAGTGGAGAATTGGAGGTAGACCTCATTCCGCAAGGTTCTCTTGCTGCTCGTTGCTATGCAGGAGGAGCGGGGATTCCGGCCTTTTTTACACCTGCCGGTTTTGGTACAGAGGTAGCCGAGGGCAAGGAAGTGCGGTATTTTGATGGTAAGCCGCACATCCTGGAAGCGGCTTTAACTGCTGATTTTGCCATTGTCAAAGCCTGGAAAGGCGACCATATGGGTAATTTGATTTACAAAGGAACGGCCAGGAATTTCAATCCTGCCATGGCGATGGCTGGTAAAATTACAATTGCTGAAGTGGAGGAATTGGTGGCGCCGGGAGAGTTGGACCCCAACGCCATACATACGCCAGGCGTATTTGTGCAACGCATTTTCCAGGGTGTTGATTACGAAAAGCGCATCGAACAGCGTACGGTTCGCCCAAAAGAGGGATAATCTTTCCCCTTGCTTTAAATTAGACACCGACGATTCTGTCGGTGGAGATTTTTAACCACATTGGCTTTGTCCTTTACAAAATAACTATACATCATGCTCGATAAAAACGGAATTGCTCGGCGGATTGCCCAAGAATTAAAAGATGGCTGGTATGTCAACCTAGGCATTGGAATTCCGACCCTCATTGCAAATTATGTTCCCAAAGACATTGACGTTGTATTTCAATCTGAAAATGGCATTCTCGGAATGGGACCCTTTCCTTACGAAGGAGAAGAGGACGCTGACCTGATCAATGCGGGCAAGCAAACGATTACGGCCTTACCTGGAGCCGTCATATTTGACTCTGCGACCAGTTTTGCGATGATTCGCGGCAAGCACATTCAATTGACCGTGCTGGGAGCGATGGAAGTGGCTGAAAATGGCGACATCGCAAATTGGAAGATTCCTGGTAAAATGGTGAAAGGCATGGGTGGTGCTATGGATTTGGTGGCTTCGGCGGAGAATATTATCGTGGCCATGATGCATACCAACAAGCGCGGGAAGTCCAAACTGCTGAAGCGCTGTTCCTTGCCGTTGACAGGTGTAGGCTGTGTTCGGAAAATTGTTACAAATATGGCGGTGTTGGAGGTGGCACAAGGTGGTGGATTCCGCCTGTTGGAACGCGCCCCAGGGGTGACAGTTGAACAAATTGAGGCGGCCACCGATGGTCGTTTGATTATTGAAGGAGAAGTACCAGAGATGGTATTGGATTAAACCAAGAGCTTTTAAGAAAATACTATTTTACTGATTGATTTTAGTAAAAAAACAAGCCTGCCGCGATGATTCGCGACAGGCTGTCTTGTTATGATAACAAACTGAGAATATTCAGTTAATCAAGGGCTAATTGTTGATACTGACGTTGACTTTGCGCGTCAATACCTGGTCACCCAAGTCTAGGGAAATCAAGTAGATACCACTGCCAAACTGGCTGATGTCCACCTCTTCCTTCAGAACATTTTGTGCGCTGTTGATGACTTTTGAGTACAACAGTTTGCCTTGCAGGTTGGTGATTTGCAATGTTGCTCTGCCCATGTGTTCCAATTCGAGCGTAAAGATGCCATTGGATGGGTTTGGATAGACCTTAAAGTCGGCTGGAATGTCCTGGAATTGGATATTCGCCTCTTCGATGGTCTTACCTTGTTCAAAGCGACAGTTGTAATCAACCTTAGTACAGAATTCGCATTGCGTACCATCTGCCAGTACAACGAACAGACAAATTTCGACTGTACCAGCGCCAGACAAGTTCAATACCGGTGGATTGAAGTCTCCGGAATATCCTGAGCCATCGACTGTCCACTTGAGGTCTCTGACACATTCTCTCTGTGCTTCGTCGAGGAAGAAGTCCAGGCCACAGGGTAGTACCCGTCGGATATTGATATCCGATTTGACTGCTTCACAATCGCAAGGACAATCTGCCTTTACTTTCTCGCAGAATTCGCAAACTGTTCCATCTGCAAGAACGACGACAACGCAAATTTCGTAAACGCCGGATGCAGGGAATGTGTAAGTTGCTGGATCAAAGGCTGTGGAAATCAGCGCGCCATCTACGAACCAACGGACACTTCGGACACAATTTTCGAGTGCTGGATCGAGTCCAAGATCGATGGAGCATTTGCTTGGACGGTCGGCTTTGATACCGGCTTTGACGCGTTCGCAGTTACAATCTTTGCAATCTACATCTACTTTGTAGCAGAACTTACATTCTGTACCGTCTATCAATACAACATAAATACATATCTCATAGGTTCCTGAACCTGGGAAGAAGTAAGTATCTGGGCAGAATTCATCGGAATAGCTATCGCCATCGATGACCCACTTGAGCGCCTTGACACAGTTTTTCAGCTCTGGATCGAGTTTGAAGTTGATGGAGCAACTATCTGGGTCTGGCTTATCGATCTTAATACCAGCTTTAACCTTCTCGCAGTTGCAGTCTTCTGGGCAATCCGCTTCGATTTTTTCGCAGAACCTACATTCTGTGCCATCTGCCAGTACAACGAACAAGCAAATTTCATAACTACCAGAACCAGGCAGTTGGAAAGCAGGCGGACAGAATTCATCGGAATAGCTATCGCCATCGACGATCCATTTTAGACCTTTGACACATTCTTCTAGGTCTGGATCGAGCTTAAATTGTACGGTGCAACTGTCTCTGTTGACACTACCGATCTTTATACCAGCTTTGATCTTTTCGCAGTTGCATTCATTTGGACATTCTACGTCGAATCTGTAGCAGAATCTACACTCTGTACCGTCTTGTAGGACGACAAACAGGCAGATTTCATAAGAACCAGAGCCAGGGAATTCGTAGGTTGGAGGGCAGAATTGGTCGGAATAACCATTGCCATTGATGGCCCACTTGAGGTCTCTGACACATTTTTCTAGGTCTGGATCGAGTTTGAAATCGATTTTACAATTTTCAGGCGTACCCATTTTGATGCCGGCTGCGATTCTTTCGCAATTACAGCCTTCCTCACACTTTTCGAGCAAGTAATCCTGGCAGATGAGGCAATCTTCGCCATTGCGCAAGGCTACTTTTACGCAAACAGTGTGTGGACCTGGGTTGCTGAAACTAACCGCTGGGGGATCGAAAGTACTGGAAAAGACAGTTCCTCCAATATCCCATTTCAAATCCTTGATACACTCTTCAGCTTCGGGGGCTATTTCGAAGTCTAGGGCGCAAGGACCGGCAGGTGTCCGTTTGATGAGGGATTGGATGTAGTCACAGCTGCAACATCGCGGACATTCCACTTCAATGGTTTTGCAGAAAGTACAAGTTTCGCCTGTGACCAAAGTCAGTGTGAGGCAAATTTCCTGTTTTCCGGAACTGCAAAACTCATAAGGCTTAGGGTTGAGGTCTGTGGAGTAGACAAATCCATTGATGGTCCACTGAGCTCTTTCGATGCAAGGCTCCCAGAAATCTTCAAAGGAGAGAATGGCCGTACATCTTTCTCGGAAGAAGATGTTAAAGCTTTCCGACATGATGTCACAATCACATTTGACCTCTTCAGTGGTCTCGGAAGGCGTTGGTAATAAGTCTGAAATATCAGCAGATAAATTGAAACTTAAGAAGAGTAAAAGTAAGCACGCCAGGGGCGTTTTGAGTTTGTTTAGAAACATGGGCTTTTGGTTTTTTGTAAACATATAACTTTGGTTTTTTATACATAGCTAACCAGGTTCTACGGTAGGGTATACCGTAGAAAACTATGTAAGAGGATAATGAATGATTTGAGTTGCGAACGAGCGCAACTACGTGTTAAACAATCAGGTTTGGCAATAGCCAGCAAGGGTCTAGAAATGCTGTACAATCATTTCATAGACAAACAAATGTAGTACTGAGATGAGCTACAACGCTTACCGCAGCTTTATTGGCAGAATTCTGCACTTTGTCGACAATACTTCCATAGCAACCTAGGAGCATAAGTAAGCATACTCCTATTAAACTCAAATGAGAAACATTTGAAAATACTCTACCACTCATTGCATGTACACCATACAACAAGGATGAATCAATTTAACAACTGATGGCAGTAGGACACAAAAGGGACCTACAGCTAGAGCAAAATTGTTTTTAGAACCAAATGAAAATTAATCTGCTTAAAAAGAAAATGAGCCTCTTAATCATTGAATGATCACACTAAAGAAACACCAGAGGGTGGGTGTATAACTAGCAGTGCTGACGAAAATTGATACTGCAAACTAAAGCATAAATATTCAAATAAGTAAAAAATAATGAGATATTTTTTTAAAATGATCGCAATTAAGTTGTTTTTTATTCGATTAGACGTTACCCACCCATTCTGACGCATGCTGCTTTGCTGCCACCTTATTGAGAACAGAGTAGTGCATTGATTGAGTTAGCTGCTTGAAGAAAAATTGTGTTGTTTGAGGGTTTTTACTGCAATTGTGATCGGGCGTATAAACATCGGGTTGTCCAGTGGATTTTAGGAGGCGTAGTTCACGAAATGAGGCGATTTGAATACTGGTTGAATAAAAAAATAAAAAAAAGTAACGGATGTGTGATATATGTCAATCCTAAATGCATTATTAGGTAAACAAGTGCTGATGAAAAATGAATTAAGAAAGCAACAAAAAAAACTTAAAATTGAGCTGATTTCTATCGTATAATTTCACAATAATTTATTTAAAGCTATTTATTGAATTCGCTCCTTGTGTACCTAGCAAGGGCTAAAAATTGATTGCTGTTATGAAAACTAAAACTGAGTTGAGAGCCAGCTCTACTGGCAAAGCTATGAAAACTTTATGGTTGAATTTTGAGTCTTATGGACTTGGAAAGAGTGAAATGTCCAAAGTGAAAGGAGGGAATGGAGATGAGGCCGCTGCTGCGGAGGAATTTATTCATGAGGATGAAATTGATACTTAGGACAAAGTGGCCCTGAAGAGATTTAATCTCTTCAGGGACTTCTTCTTTTACTTATGGTTTTCACCTTTGTAGAAATCCATTTTGGAGAAATAACTGGCTTACATTCTTCAATTGCCTCCGCAAGTTCTGATTTTGTAAAAGATCTATTTTTACGATACTTCAGGAGTAGCGAAACAGCCTCAATGAAATTAGTATAAGATTTTTTTCTAGCCTTTGAATATCTTTTATTTCTGCTAATAAATTTTTTAAATGATCGAATTTTCGCAGCTAGAATATCCTGATAAGAACTGTCCCTCAGAAATAGCTCCATATAGCAGCGAATGGATAGTGTATTAATTCTATATCTAAGAGTTACGCTTTTTGTTGGAAAATCAATAAGTAGTTCATTTGCTTCTTCAAATTTTCCGAGATGAAAAAGAAAATAGGTATTACCAATTAATTTTGTTTCCTCAATGGTCTTCAACGGTAGTAGAACTAAGCTTTTGAAGTGGATAAAGTTTTTAGTCCATTCATATGCATTTGATGTAGCGCCAAGAATGCAGATGTTAATAAATGTTTTCTCTTTAATTTTACCGTCTATTAATAATATCCCTTTTTCTACTCCAAATTTGTAAAGATCGAATCCTTTTTTTCCATAATTAATCTTTTGACCTTCCATTAATTGTGAGGACGCTATACCACAAAGTTTGTACAAAAGTAATCGTTGTTCAAAAAGACTCAATTCTTGATAATTATCTCGGAAAAGCTGATCAACAGATTGAAATACTTCTTCTGGAAAATCCGCCTGAAACATTTTGATGAGTTGATAGTAAATATAAATTTTGGGATGGTCTTTTTGGCGTTTTTCTGCTTCTCTGAGGACCGCATCGAATAATCGGATTGAATGGTTTTCTTGAAAGGTTTTCTGCCTCGAAAGCAACTCACAAATATAGCTGAGTTTATGGATGAGGTAGTGTTCATCCAACCACTCCATGATTTTTCCAATTTGGGGTGCAGGGTGCTTGGGTGTCTCTGATTCCAGGTCGCAATATAAGCGATTTGCCCAGTGCCATTTAGAAAAACTATCTGCCCATTCGGAGGCTGGCTCTTCTTCGATGGTTTGGTAGATGTCTGAGCGAACTTTGAGCGTTTGGGCGTGTAAGTTTCGCGACTTGAAAGTCTGCCATTTGACTTCGGTCCGAAGGGTTTGATCTGTTTGAACTTGACGGACCATCAGAAACTCTTCCAGTAAGCGGGCCAATTCCGAGATGCGATCCTCGAGATAGGTTGGGTGATAAGCCTTGTCGGATAGTAACCTTTTGCGGATTTGCTCAAGCTCAAGCTTTGAACCCTTGAAGGATGGGTAAAACTTTCTCAAATAAGCAAAAAGAATGGATAGAAAGGGATTGGTATTGTAAAAAGGAGAGTTTAGAAAGGCTTTGAATTTACTCAATTCGCTTTTTTCGAGGCTGGAGAGTAATAGAAGTAGTCTTTCCATACTTTATACTTAATGCAGTAGAT
>JBCCSZ010000064.1:0-28320 GCA_039199225.1 Bacteroidota bacterium | reverse complement strand
TAGCGTTGACGTTCAACGGAGAGACAAGCAACGAGTTTGCTCTGTACCAGAACGTACCAAACCCATTCAAGGATGAAACAGTCGTTGGATTCGTATTGCCACAGGCAGCCTCTGCCAGCATTACGATCTACGATGTATCAGGAAAAGTACTGCGCCTGATCGAAGGAGAGTATGTCAAAGGATACAACGAAGTGAGCATCAACCGCTCAGATTTGAGTGGAGCAGGCGTACTGTACTACACGCTGGAAACAGCAGATTACAGTGCGACTAAGAAGATGATTGTTCTCGAATAATAAAAGAAATGTAAGGGTAGGGGAAGCAATTCCCCTATCTGTTTTCTTTATTAAAAGAAGATGATTATTTAAGAAACATACTCAGTAACCGGTTTAAGAATGCTTTAAAATCGGTTTTTGGGATGGCCTCTCTCCGACTCGTATTGGAGGGGGGCTTTTTTTATTTGGATGAAATTGGCCGGATTTGTGTAGTAAAATGCTTAAGAATTTGGGTGGTGTTGAAACCACCTGTTGTGGGACTTGTAAAAGGTCTCCTAACATTCAGCTTGTAAACTAATTCTCTTTATACGGTTTTATTTAGGTAAACCCTTCTCTCCACTAAGCAGAGAAGGGTTGTTTTTTTGAATCTGTCTTTGTAAATGGCTGGTTTTAAATATTTTAGGACAATATGGTGTTTTTTTTATATGAAAAATACCCTGATTGGGGTATGATAGAATGCTTGATATAGAGTAAATTTGTCATGTATTTAAAAGTATACAAAACTACTTGATTTTCAGAGCCTTCCTAGCTCTAGTTACGTTCCAAACTGATCACATTCTAACAAGTATATCAAACGTGTCACATCTTCTTAATCAGATTGAAACGTCTGTACTATTAATGATCTTTACCAACTAGTTTGGTACCCAATAATTGCAACAAAACAGAAAAGAAATAAGGTTAATTAGAGATCTTTTTAAAACGGTTTTGGGATGATCCCTCTCTGGTATATCAGCTGGCAGAGGGATTTTTTTTATATTTGCCCGATGTCAAGAATTATGGCAATTGATTATGGCACCAAGAGGGTAGGGGTTGCGGTCACAGATCCGCTGAAGATCGTTGCGAACGGATTGGATACGGTCTCTAACGACGAGATCATGGCTTTCTTGGAGCAATATTTAGCAGAAGAATCTGTAGAGACGATTGTCGTTGGTGAACCCATGCATTTGGATGGTCGACCTGCTCAAATTGCGGTGGAGGTAAATGATTTTGTGCAAAGGTTAAAGAAAAAGTTCCCTGGTGTTAAAATAGATAGGTTTGATGAGCGGTTTACATCACAGGACGCAAAACAGATCATTCTTCGAAGTGGCGCCAAACAAAAGAAAAGGCGGGATAAGTCGCTCATCGATAAGGTGAGTGCAGTCTTAATTCTGCAAGGATATATGGAAGAGAACTGTTACTGAAAAAGAAGACAAAAATCGACCAATGATACTACCCATTTATGCTTATGGCCAGCCCGTTTTGAAAAAGGTGGCAGAAGATATTAGTCCGGACTATCCTGGGCTTGAGGAATTGATTAATAATATGTGGGAAACCATGTATAAGGCCCAAGGCGTGGGTTTGGCTGCCCCACAGATTGGATTGCCCATCCGTATTTTTTTGGTGGACACAGTCCAAATGATGGACGAAGGAAAAGAGGAGGAGGGTATTAAGGTTGCCTTTATCAATGCTCATAAAATAGAGGAGGGGGGAACACCCTGGGAATACGAAGAAGGCTGTCTCAGCATTCCGGACATCCGCGGAGATGTCGAGCGACCTGCACAGATTCGCCTGCGTTACATGGATGAATCTTTCCAGGAAAAGGAAACCTTATTTACAGGAATGAACGCCAGAGTCATTCAGCATGAGTACGATCACATAGACGGCATTCTCTTCACCGAACATCTCAAGCCCATCAAGCGTCGTTTGATTCGGAGGAGATTGGACAACATTCGCAAAGGGAAAGTCAGTGCGGATTACAAAATGAAGTTTATCAAGAAGTAGCTGCTAAAGCATTGCGGTTTACTTCCTACCAAAGTCTGCTGGAATTTCTCCCCAAACTTCTGTTTGCCATTTCAGAATTGGATTTTTGTAGGTATTGTTTTTCAGCCAGACCGATGCGCGATGCATCAGTTCAAATATCTTAGCATTGGCGGCATTTTTTTTCAAGGTGGTATTGGCCTTTTTTCGTCGGACCCAACCCATGGCTGTAACCGAATCGGAATAGATGGGCTTATCCGGCTGATTGATTTTTTGGAGGTAGGCTAAGCCGTGAACCAGCGCCAAAAACTCACCAATGTTATTTGTCCCTTGCCGCAACGGACCAATTCGGAAGATTTCATCGCCATTGGCTGTGTGAACACCTCGGTATTCCATCAGTCCCGGATTGCCACTACAGGCAGCATCGACCGAAAGGCTATCCCAGATAATGTCTTGCCTAGCCGCTTCACTGATGCGCTTCTTGGTAGGCTTGGACGATTTTGATTTTCCAATAAACTCTGCTGCCGGACCACCATAAGCCTCTTGCGCTTCCTCCAAGCTGGTAAACGACTTATACACAGCGTTCGGAAAGCCTTTGATTTGTCGCTGGCATTCTGGCCAACTGTCGTAAATACCTGGTTCGTGTCCATGCCATACGACATAGAACTTTTTCTTCTTTGCCATCTTTCGGTTTTGATCCTGAGTGAGCATTTAGCAGTTCAAAGGTAAGGATTCATTTGGACCCGTAAACAGGAAGGATGAATTATTCACTCATTCAAACGGCTCATTCAAGTATTTAAAGGGCGCTTTTATCTAAATTACACACCACAATATATGAGGATTGCATCTTTGAAGGTGTAAGTAATTTTTGTTGATCGATTCGCAATGATTACTTTTACTTCCAAAACGTGGAGAGATGTTGATAGATACCCATGCACATTTGTATTTGAAGCAGTTTGATGAAGACCTAACAGAGGTTATCAACAGAGCAAAGGCTGCTGGTGTGCAAAAAGTCTACCTACCGAATATCGATCAGGCTTCGATTGAGTCGATGTTGCGATTGGAAAAAAGCCATCCGGATTTCTTTTTTCCGATGATGGGGCTGCATCCTTGTTCAGTCAAGGCAGATTATAAGGAGGAGTTAAAAATTGTAAAGGGCTGGTTGGATCGTCGGCCATTTTGTGCGGTTGGAGAGATCGGTATAGACCTTTATTGGGATAAGACCTTTGTGAAGGAACAGCAAGATGCCTTTTTGACGCAAGCGCGCTGGGCGGTGGATTTGGATGTGCCAATTGTGATTCACTCTAGAGAGTCGACGGATATGATTATCGAGTTGTTGAGAGAAAACTGGATAGATGGCCTGCGAGGTATATTCCATTGTTTTGGAGGCAGCGTGGAGCAGGCAAAAGCGATCATTGATCTGGGCTTTTATTTGGGAATCGGAGGTGTTTTGACCTTCAAAAAGTCTGGACTTGATAAGACTTTGAAGGAAGTATCTTTGGAGCATCTGGTATTGGAGACGGATTCCCCTTACTTGGCGCCAACGCCTTACAGAGGGAAGCGAAACGAAAGTGCTTACACCCGATTGGTAGCAGAAAAGCTGGCTTTGGTAAAGGATCTTTCGCTGGAAGAAGTGATGCAAAAGACGACGGAAAACGCACTGAAAATATTTGTTCGGGAGCCTGAGAACTCCCAATAATTCAATCAATTGTACTTTGTAAATCGAGGGAAAAAGAATACTTAGTGTAAGATGGACCAATAAAAAGTACAAATAATTTTCATCGCCGATTAAAAAATTTTGAATTCTAAAGTTTATTTACAATTTTTGTGTCGGTGCGGTTGATTGAAACCGGAGAGGTGCTCGAGTGGCTGAAGAGGCACGCCTGGAAAGCGTGTATACCCCAAAAGGGTATCGAGGGTTCGAATCCCTCTCTCTCCGCAACAACGCTTGGATGAGAAAGATACACAAATGCCTATAACAGATAAGCAGACTCATCTTAATCTTCTTGCGTATTATTACTTCAGTTGGTCTATATTTATTTAGCACACCGAATATTCTATAACTTATAAAAACATTCGTAAAACCATTTGACTATGCGGAAATTTATAGCACTTCTACTTGTATTTGTAGCCAACCTTATCTATGGCGCAAATGATCTGCTAGCTCAGAGTTCCGGCTTCCAACAGCTCAAGGAAAAATTCATTGAGGGAGACTGGAGATTTATGAGTTTGGTTTTGGTTTGTCTGATCCTTGGGCTCGCATTCTGTATCGAAAGAATCATTACGCTCAATATTGCAACCACTAATACAGACAAATTGTTGTCACAGATCGATGAAAACCTCAAATCCGGTGACATCAACGGAGCTATGGAGGTTTGTAAGTCCACTCAAGGCCCAACTGCAAGTGTATTGTATGAAGGTCTAAAGAATGCCGGCAAAGGGCCGGAAGCAGTTGAAAAAGCCATTGTATCTTATGGAGGGGTACAAATGGGATTGCTTGAGAAAGGACTTGTTTGGATTTCTCTCTTTATCGCCATTGCACCGATGCTTGGGTTTATGGGCACGGTAATCGGTATGATTCAAGCCTTCGACCGGATTCAGGCGGTAGGTGACCTTTCGCCTTCTGTTGTAGCAGGTGGTATCAAGGTAGCCCTTTTGACAACAGTCTTCGGTTTGATTGTCGCCATTATCCTTCAAATCTTTTACAACTACATCGTTTCCAAAATCGATGGTATTGTCAACAAAATGGAAGATGCTTCTATCGCGTTGGTAGATGTTATGGCGAGCAACAACGTATTTAATAATTAATTAAATCAGGAAGATATTATGTATAAGTTTTTGACCAAAAACGGTCAGCTTCTAGCCTTTGGTCTAGGGGTAGCCGTTACAGCGCTCTTCCTGATTATGGTTTTCTCCGGAATGGATGAGTTTTCCGCTCTGGCTGACGATCAGAAAGGAACGACGAGTATTTTTAATTTCGGAATTGTTGCTTCCGCCATCCTCATCATTGTTGGCATCGTAGTAATGTTTCTCTTTGGTATCTACCACGTTGCCTCTGATTTCAAAAGCTCCATGAAAGGAATCATCGGTCTTGTTGCTATGATCGTTATCTTTTTCATCGCTCGTTCTGTGGGATCAGATGACGAACCTATCCAGAAAGTTATCGAGACTTTCAAAGTGACAGAGGGGCAAAGTAGCTTCATTACTGGTGCGATTATGACCAGTATGATCATGGCAGGATTGGCCGCATTGACATTTGTAATTTCTGAAGTTCGCAACTTCTTTAAATAATCGATTATGAGTAGCAGAAGCAGAATGACCAATGAGATCAATGCAGGATCGATGGCAGATATTGCCTTCCTGTTGCTGATTTTCTTTCTGGTCACTACGCAAATCGTCGAAGATAAAGGTATCACTGTAAAGCTACCACCTTGGTCCGAGGATGAGGTGGATCCTACCAAGCTGAAAACGCGGAATGTATTTTCTGTTTTGGTAAATGCTCAAAACCAATTATTGGTTAGAGGAGAGCCAGCTAACATCGACGATTTAAGAGATCGTGCCAAAGAGTTCATCGTTAATCCTCAGCGTCGGGAAGACCTTGCGGAAAAGCCAACCAAGGCCATCATTTCGCTAAAGAACGACCGAGGAACTAACTACAAAACTTATCTGGAAGTTTACAATGAACTCAAGGCTGCTTACACGGAGTTGTGGACAGAAGAGGTGCAGAAAAAGTATCCTCAGTACAAAGAATACAGCGACGATCTTCCAAAGGATATTAGAAGGGACATCAAGGGTAAAATTCCTTTTGTACTTTCAGAGGCCGAGCCTACCTCTTTTGGGGAAGAATAGTGGTATAAAATGAATGGATCAATAAAAATTTGAAGAATGGGAAAATTTCAAAAGAAAAGAGGGAAATCTTCTCCAGCAATTTCAACAGCTTCATTGCCTGACATCATCTTTATGTTGTTGTTCTTCTTTATGATGGTAACAGTACTTCGGGATGCTTCCCTCAAAGTAGATGTCAGTACTCCGAATGCATCAGAGTTGACCAAGTTGCAAGAAAAATCCTTGGTTAACTATCTTTATATTGGTAAGCCTAAAGAACAATATCAAGCGACTTATGGAACTTCTCCGCGCTTGCAATTGGGCGATAAATTTTCAACCGTTAGTGACATTCCACTTTTTCTTGAAAAACACAAAGTGAAAGTTCCGGAAGGCAAACGTCCACGGATTACTTCCTCGCTGCGTGTCGATGGTAAAGTTACAATGGGTATTGTGCAGGATATTAAAACCCAATTGCGCAAATCCAATCAGTTGAAAGTAAATTATTCGGCTAAGCCAAAGATAGATTAGTAAGAAATTTACACTCTCAAAAAGGTCATTTATCCATCGATAAATGACCTTTTTGCATTTTGAGATTAAAGTATTTTTAAACTTATCTAAGGCGATCCATAGACTTGACGAGCTTCTCATCTTTGTTGATAAACCGCTGTGCAAGCAGTGCAAAAACGAGAAATACAATGGGCATGTAAAGACCAGCTTCGTCGTTGATCGCAACAGTCTCCGCAATGCTATCGCTGTCATTGTAGTAGATGGCGAAAGCCAAGATCAGACCGATGACGTTGGCAATGATGGCAAATCTTCCAATCAATAATTGGCGCTTGCGATTGCTGTAGAGAAATATGCTGATTAAGGCGAGTGCGCCCGCTGCGATAAACAATACCATCATGCCGATGTTGTCTTGCAGATTGAACAGGCCGTCGCTAAAATTGGCTGAATTGGCAACGACTTCACTGGTCGAAGCGAACGGAAAGGCCAACAAACAAAAAGCTGAGGCAGCTGCTAATAAGAGGAACACAGACTGAATTCTTTGAATCATAATCAATAATTTACAAGTGGATCATAAGTAGTTGGTCGTTAAACGCAACAAATATAGTACTTTACTGAAAATTCAATACATTTAAAAGACGACGCCCAGTCGAAACTGAACTTCAATATTTGCTTTATGAAAGCCGCCGCTGCACTTAGTTTTTGGGAGAGGGAAGTCTTTTTTGGTACCATTGACTTGATCATTGTGGGCAGTGGTATTGTTGGACTGAATGCAGCCATCCGGCTCAAGGAATTATCTCCGGACTTGCGAATAGTGGTACTGGAACGCTCGGCTCTGGCAGCCGGCGCCAGCACTCGGAATGCAGGCTTCGCTTGTTTTGGCAGCATGACAGAGCTGCTGGAAGATTGTGAAAAGAATGGAGAGGATGCCTGTTTTTCATTGGTGGAAGAACGCTGGCGAGGATTGCAGTTATTGCGGCAAAGAATCGGAGATGTGCAACTGGATTTGAAAGCCTATGGGGGATATGAAATGTTCCGGGAGACCGAGAAGGAAAGCTTTGAGAAGTGTATGGATGCCATGCCCAAGATCAATCGCTACCTGGCAGATATTATTGGTCACAAAGAAGTATTTGTTCGTGCGGACCAAGCCTTGGGTCAAATGGGCTTTCGCTCTGTAAGCCACCTCATCTTCAATCAGTCGGAAGGTCAGTTGAACCCTGGTAAGATGATGGCCGCCTTGATACAGATGGCCAGACAGATGGGTATCCAAATTATCAATGGCTTGGAAGTTGTTTCATTGACGGACGATGGAACAGAGGTGGTTTTACAAACGGATGCAGCCTGGGAGTTGCGCGCAGCGCGCGTGTTGGTTGCTACGAATGGCTTTGCTCGACAACTGTTGCCCGAATTACAACTGCGGCCAGCTCGCAATCAAGTAATGATCACGAAGCCCATCAAGCATTTACCTTTTCAATCTTGTTTTCATTACGATAGAGGATATTACTATTTTCGCAATGTTGGCAATCGTTTGCTGCTAGGAGGGGGACGTCACTTATTCGAGCAGGAAGAATACACTGAGGAGTTTGGTATGACCGAAGCTGTCCGAGAACATCTGTTGGAATTGGTCCGGGAAGTCATACTACCTTCTACCGCTTTTGAACCAGATTGTTGGTGGAGTGGTATTCTAGGTGTTGGAGATTCGAAAAAGCCCATTGTCAAAAAGGTATCTGAGCGTTTGTTTGTGGCGGTTCGCTTGGGTGGAATGGGGGTAGCCATTGGTAATTCTGTCGGGAGGCAGGCGGCCGCCTTGATGCTTTCCTCAATGGATTAATGGAAATGCTTGGAGAAAAGAAAAATGTAAAATCTGCGTTTTACTTTAGTTGAATAGCCGTTTTATAGTCAATGATTGGAAAGCAAAAATTAAAATACCTCGTATTTGTCTGCTGCTTTTTCTTGGGAGCAACCTCATTGTTTGCTCAGGTAGCTGAGATAGATACTGCCAAGGTGGAAAAAGATGAAATCATCGTCGATCATTCCGATGTGGGAGAATTCATGCAAAGAGGTGATACGACCATTCAAAAGTTGATGAAGGAAATTCAACAGGTTGCATTGCATCAGGAAGACATTTATATGTACTGCGATACAGCTGTTTTGATGAACAAGCAACTTGTGGCCGATGGCAATGTCATCATTCAACAGGGCGACAGCCTCAGCGTCTTTGCCGATTCATTGCGCTACGACGGCACCAGCCGGTTGGCCGACCTCTATGGAGAGATTGTTTTGATCAAAGGTTCTCAGCAGTTGTTTACCAATCGAATGACCTACGATCTGAAGACCAAAATTGCCATTTTTCGAGAAGGAGCGACCCTTACAAATGATACGATTCACTTATCCAGTAAGATCGGATATTATTATGCCGAAACGGATGAAGCCTTTTTCAAAGACAGTGTCGTTGTCTATGATGATGAGTTTACCCTCTTTTCGGATACCTTGAAATTTGACACCAAGAACAAAAAAGCTACCTTCCTTGGCCCAACACTAATTGAAAGAGATACAGCCAAAATGTATACGGAGGCTGGATATTATGACATACCAGATAAGTTGGCGCTTTTCACGGAGAATCCACAGTATGTAAAGGGAGAGCAAAAGGCTTTGGCGGATACCATTCGCTATGATGGTGCCAAGAAAGAAGTGCGCTTAATGGGCAATGCGCGCTTTCGGGATGAGGGAAAGCTGGCCATTGCCGATACCATTCAATACGAGGATGAGCAGGAAGTTACAACGCTCATCGGGCAGGCCCACTACGAAGATGGAAAGCAGGAAATTGATTCTGAATTCATTCGCTACGAAAAGAAAACAGAGGCGTTTGCGACCAGTGGACGAGCTCGGATCAGTGATCCACCGCAAATTATGGAGGCAGATAAAATTGACTTTGATGGCGAGGAAGGCATTGCAACAGGGAGGGTTGTTTGGGCAGATACTTCCGAGCAGATTACCGTTTTTGCTGAGCGAGCAGATTACAACAAGGAAACAGATTTTCTACTGGCTTCCGGGCAGCGGCCTTTGATGACGACGGTCTTAGACGAGGATACGCTATTCATGCGTGCGGATACCCTTATTGCTCAAAAGAAAAGTGAGACCGATACGAGCCGGCTGTTGGTGGCTTATGTGGATGTTCGCATTTTTAAAAGTGACTTGCAGGGTGTTTGTGATTCTCTTTCGTATGCCACGAAGGATTCCCTTTTTCGATTTTTTGACGATCCTGTGCTATGGTCGGACACGACGCAATTTACTGCAGATACAATTGCGATGATGATGAAAAACAAATCCATCGATCGCATTGTCATGACGAATAAGGCATTCATCAATAATACAACGGATGAAGTCCTTTACAACCAGATCAAGGGGAAAGATGTAACTGCTTATTTTAAGGAGAGTGAATTGAATCGAATGCAAGTGGATGGAAATGCGGAATCTGTTTATTATGCTCAGGACGAGCAAAACGCTTATATTGGTGTCAACAAAACTGCTTGCAGCTCGATGTTGATTCATTTTGGTAATAATGAGGTTAACAACATCCTATTTTATGCTGAACCCAAAGGGCAGTTTGTTCCCATTCGACAAGCTAATCACGACGAATTGAAACTGGAAGGATTCAGATGGGAGGCCAAGCGCCGCCCTTTGTCTCTAAATGATTTGTAAATGCCCCTAAACTTTAACTACTTGAAACGCTTTCATTTACTCTTTTTCTCGCTGCTATTTTTCTGCTCTTCTCTGAATGCACAAGATGTCGATGCCCTATTCCAACAGGCCAATGAGCTTTACCAGGCAAAAGATTACCAAGCAGCTGTGCAGCAATACGAGTCGATTCTCTCTGCCGGCTTTCGATCCGCCGATTTGTACTACAATATTGGCAATTGTTATTATCAGGATGGTAGCTTGGGTAAAGCCATTCTCCATTATGAACGAGCGGCTCTTATGGCTCCTGGTGACAAAGATATTCAGTACAATCTTGCCTTGGCAGGTGCGCAAGTAAAAGACGAACTGGCAAAAATCCCTTCCTTTTTCTTGACGCGTTGGTGGTCGGCTGTTCATCGCTCGATGAGTTCGGGGAGTTGGAGTGTATGGATGTTGTTGTTTTGTTGGTTGGGAATGGGCGGTCTGGCCGTTTGGTTGATGGGGACAAATCGGCAACAGCGCAAAAGAGGATTTCTAGCTGGCCTAATTTTGTTGCTTTGCAGTGGCCTATGCTGGGGACTTACCAGAAGTCAGAAAGCTTTTGAGACCTCCAATCCCTACGGCATTATTCTGAGTGAAGAGACAGCCTTGCGCAGTGGGCCGGATGAGTCCAGTACAGAGTTGTTGCCTTTACACGAAGGGACAAAGGTTCGCATTCTGGATCAGTTGGGGCCTTGGAAGAAGGTGCGTTTGCCAGATGGCGACCAAGGTTGGTTGGCAGATGAGGTGTTGGAGCGAATATAGGATAGGCCGCAGCTTGCGCTTGCTTGGATGGAAAGAGGGGAGGTTGCAAAGTAGGAAAAACGCAGAATGTGGCTGGTAGAAACTAAAAGCCCCGACCGGGCGGTCAGGGCTAAACAACAAAAAATATAAAGCTATGAAAACTAAAACATCTTTATTCTTCTTCAGTGGCTGCATTAACGATTTTTCCACCATCCAGCTCATCTTGCCAGATTTTGAGGCGTTCCCACTCTCCATTGGCAGCTAATCGGGCCTGTTCTGGCCAGGTTGTTGGATTGTGAGCGCGGTATCTGCTACCGGCAGCTTCCAACATTTCCTTTATTTTTGCAGCAGGTGTATTGGAAAGGTCAACAAATGTCTTGATACCATTATCATTGAGTATCTGCTCAATCTTTGGACCAATTCCTTCTACTTTTTTCAGGTCGTCGGCAACTGAAACCGTTGTTTCGGCCGGTGGAGGAGTAGGAGCTGGGGCGGCCACTTTAGCAGTATTTTCGACCTTAGCTACTTTTTCCTCTACTACATCTAACGGCTGTATGTATACGAAAGTTCTATTATTTCGTTTCTTTTTGAAAAGAACTTTACCGTCAATTGCAGCGTGCAGGGTATGATCTTTACCCATGTACACGTTGTCGCCAGCGTGAAATTTAGTGCCTCGTTGGCGAATGATAATATTTCCAGCTTTTGCGTGTTGGCCGCCGAAGAGCTTTACTCCCAAGCGTTTACTAATACTATCCCGTCCATTATCCGTACAACCAACACCTTTTTTATGTGCCATTTTAATAAGATTTTACAATTTATAAAAATATAAGCTAAAAAAAAAGCGAAATAAAGTAAAAAACAAGATTTTTCCGTCTGAAATCAGACAGTGATCCCATCTATCTTAATCTTAGTGAAAGATTGGCGGTGACCATTCTTTACCCGATAACCTTTGCGGCGCTTCTTCTTAAAAACAATTACTTTATCTCCTTTCTGATGTCCGAGGACAGTAGCTTTGACGTTGGCCGATCCCAGGACCGGCTTGCCGAGGGTTACATTTCCATCCTGATCGACCAAATGTACTTGGTCGAAGGTCAGACTTTCCCCTTCTGAGGCCGCCAGCTGGTGGACGAAGAGCTCTTGCCCTTCTTCGACTTTGAATTGCTGACCAGCTATGGTGACGATTGCAAACATTGTCTGTTGATTTTAGTGAATAAAAGTTTATCAATTTGGCGGGTGCAAAGATACGATTATAACGTCATTTATACAAATGTAGTGTCTCGTAAAAACGCATCGCCAGATATTGTGTAAGTTTTATTGTGCAAGTAGTTGATGGAGAGGCTGTTATACATGGTGTTGGCTACTATGAAAAGAGTTGATACAGTACTTTTGGTCCCTCTACTGGACAAGGGAGGCTAGATGAGGTCTCGGAGCTGAAAATCCAATTTTTCCCTCCGTCCATTTCGCCGAACCAGCAGCTTTATTTTCTTCGATCCCCTTCTTTGGAATCGAAAGGCAATTCCCTGTAAGGTCAGTAGGGCAGAAGGGACACCATTGATCTTGAGGATTTCATCGCCGATCTGAACACCTGCCTCATCAGCTGGTGAGCCTTCCAGGACCTGTTGGACAACGAACTGACTGAGATTTTCGCCCGATGCAATGACACCCAAACCGCTGCGATCAAAGCGAAACGCTCTCTTGTATCGCCTGTGCGGACGGACATAGAGGCGCCCTGCCACATAGTCGATGTAAATTGTAAATCGCTGTAAAAGAGTACTTCCAATCAGGCCATTGCGGCCATTGAGAAAGGAGGTATCCCTGACAGAGTCGAGTGTTTGAAAGTTCGTGATGATGTTGTCGAAACAGTTTTTTCCAATGCAACACTCCTGCAAACGTCCAATGAATCCTTCTATGACACCTCCCAGTCCCATGCCCACCTTGCCGCTAATCACTTGCTCGGGCAGCTTTAGTGCAGGACTGGTTTCATTGTGTATCAATAGTGAAAGGCTGGCCCCTGTATCAATTAGTAATTTAACCGGAATTTCTGCACTGCCCGTTTGTAACTGTATGTGGGAGCGGATATAGGGTTTGTGGCGGTGAATTTCCACTGGAATTTCTCTATATTTTGACGGAACTACGAAGCTGTTGTGGCTTTCCAAGGTGATTTCCTTCCTTCTGTAATCGATCTTTACGACAAATCGTTTGAAAAAATCTGCGCCCAGGATGCCATGTATGGCCGTCCCAGTATACTCTTCTATGTGTAAATAATCCTCCTTCAGCACCAGAAGGTCCATCGATGGAAAGATGGCATCGCCGACTTGTAGATGGTTTCGTCGACTCAGATAAGCGGTGAGCTGAGTCTGTAAATCAGCCCCTATGAGCTGAAATTCTCTTTCGTAACGCAAGCCGAGCGAGGCCGAAAGTTCGCCTTTGGTCAAAATGGTATGCTCGGCACCTGTGTCAAAGATGAAACGTAAGGGTAGTGTTTTATTCACAGTGATTCTGATGACAATGAAGTTATTATCCAGTTCAAACGGGATTTGTATGGCCTGTTTTCCTTGGAGAATATCAAAATTGTATTGTGATCTTCCCCAGATACTAAGAAAGAGCATCAGAACAGTGAAAACGAATTTCATATGTAAATATAGAAATTGTGTATTTTGTCGAAATATAGATATTTAATTACTTTATTCCTTCACAGCTTAGAAAATTCAGCTGCAATACTGCCTTTTTTAACATTATATGCCATATATTTGTTTTTGATCTAACAACCAACTCTTTCTAAAACCCAATTTTATTTTGTAAGGCAGACTTGTCGTAAAATCCAATATAGGTTATTTCCAATTCTGTTTGGTTTTTATGCTCATATTTGTCATTTTTACACAGGCTTAGTGTTTTCCTTACACCATTTTGCAATAGGTAAGGCATATACGACTTTGTAACTATTTGAATACCAAGTATTTCTGATCGTACAATAAATATTTTTAACTAAACCTGAATTAGTGTATGAAACTTAAATTAAACAACTTTACCAAGTTTGTATTGCTGATCGCGTTACTCGCTTGCAGCAATTTCGCCTTGGCCCAACGCACCGTGACAGGTACTGTAACGGATGGCGAGACCGACGAGCCGCTGATCGGAGCGACTGTTATCGTGGTCGGAACAAGTAATGGGGCCATTACCGACTTTGACGGAAAGTACTCCATTGAAGTGGAGGAAGGACAAACTCAATTGGAGTTTTCTTACACCGGTTTTGCCAATACAGTGGTGGAGCTCGGTGCTTCCAACGTTGTCGATGTACAACTCAAAGCAGGTACGGTACTCGACGAAGTCGTCGTCATCGGTTACGGTAGTGTTCGCAAGCAAGATGCGACAGGTGCTGTAGATGTCGTTGGTGAGGAAGACTTCAACCAGGGTTTCCAAACAACACCAGAACAACTGATCCAAGGTCGTTTGGCCGGTGTTCAGATCACGGGTAGCTCAGGAGAGCCTGGTGCCGCTGTCGACATTCGTATTCGCGGTGCTTCTTCCATCAGATCGGGCAACAACCCGCTGATTGTACTGGACGGTATTCCATTGGATGGCCGGGACATCAGTGCTGGAGCAGATGTTGGTGCAGGTCGCCAATCTGCTAGAAACCCACTGAACTTTATCAACCCTGCGGACATCGAGTCCATCAGTGTATTGAAGGATGCCTCCGCTACTGCCATTTATGGTTCTCGTGGTGCCAACGGTGTTATCCTTATCACAACCAAAAAAGGTACTTCCGGAAAGCCAACTGTGGAATTGTCTAGTTCCATTGGTATCAACACCATGCCGGAAGGGCGCAAGTACGACTTGCTGTCTGCTGACCGTTTTGTAACGGAAACCAACAACAGCAACATCGACTTTGGTGATGATGTAAATGCCTTCGATGAAATCCTGAGAACGGGCGTGGTACAAAACCACAACCTGACCTATGGTGGTTCTACAGAAAGCGGTGGAAGATACCGTTTGTCTGTTGGTATCCAGGATCAAGAAGGGATCATCAAGGATACTGGTTTGAAAAAGTACTCCGGTACCATTAATATTACACAGAGCCTGTTCAACGATCGCGTTGACGTTGGTGGTAAGATGATTGCTTCTTTCATCAATGACCAAGCAGCAGCTCTTTCTGATCAAGTAGGTGCAGAAGGGGATATGATGGTTTCGGCTCTCAGATGGAACCCGACTCGTCCATTCAGCGATGTAGCAGGTTTTATCCAGCCAAGTGACAACGAAAGAAACCCACTGGCTTTCCTCGAATACTACGATGATGTTACAGAGACTTCCAGAATCTTCGGTAACATTTTCGCCAATGTCAAAATCATCGATGGATTGACATACAAGTTCAACTATGGTATTGACCGTTCAGAATCTTCCAGAAGAGTAGCCGTTTCCAGATTGCTCAATGCCAACTTTGCCATAGGTAGTGGTGGAATTGGTGTGATTGACAACATCGAGGCTTACACTCAGTTGTTTGAACACACTTTAGAGTACAATAAAGATTTGAACAGCAATGTCGGCTTGAACGCCATTGTAGGTTATTCTTACCAAGAGTTTATCAGAAAAGGAAATACACAGCGTGGTACTGGCTACTCTGTAGACGACCAAAGCCTCTATGTAAACAACTTGAACTTTGCGAGCAGTTTCCCACCAAATGACAACAGTTCTTTCTTCGACCCTAAGGACGAATTGCAGTCTTTCTTCGGTCGCTTGAACTTCGACATCAATGGCAAGTACTTGATTACTGGTACCGTTCGTGCGGATGGTTCCAGCCGCTTTGGAGACGACAACAAATACGGTGTTTTCCCATCGGCTGCCGTTGCATGGAAAATCAGCGAAGAAGATTTTGCTCCTGAAGTTTTCGATGACTTGAAATTACGCGTTGGTTGGGGTATCACTGGTAACCAGGAATTCCCATCTGGTAGTGCACAGACTGTCTTCAAACCACTGGACGATGGTTCTGGTTTGCAGCAGGATAACATCGGTAACCCTGCTTTGCAGTGGGAAGAAACGACACAGTACAACGTCGGTATCGACTTTGGATTCGGTGATTACAGGTTTACAGGTTCCATCGACTACTTCTTCAAGCAAACAGAAGACTTGTTGTTCCGCCTCCGTGCTGCACAACCTGGGCCAGACGTATTTGTATGGAGAAACCTCGAAGGTGTAACGGTTGACAACAGCGGTTTGGAATTCAACATCAACGCTTTGTTGGTTGATAAATCAGACTTTAACTGGGAGCTTGGTTTCAACGCCAGTTACTACCAGAACGAAATCAATGGTGTGTCAAACATTTTCCCTGCTGGTATCATCACTGGTGAAATCAACGGACAGGGACTTTCCAACCAGCGTGGACAATTACTATTTGATGGCCAGCCACTGTATGCTTTCTACCTGCCTGTTTTCAATGGCTTCAACTCTGAAGGTATTGCTCAGTATGAAGACATCAATGGCGACAATGAGAATACTGCCAGTGGTATCGTTCCTCCAGGCTTGGGCGATAGAAAATTTGTCGGCGATCCAAACCCAGATTTCACAATCGGTTTCCGTTCTGCTGTGAGATACAAAGATTTCGATGTGAGCGTTTATCTACAAGGAGCCTTTGGCCACCAGGTGTTCGACAATACGGCATTGGCATTGTTCAGCCGCGCAGCCTTAGAAGGTGGTGCGAATGTTGATGAAAGAGTATTGTCAACCGCACAGGTCGCAGGTGATGCACCGATTCCTTCCACTTTGTTTTTGGAAGATGCCGACCACGTAAGACTAGCTAACCTAACGATTGGATACACCTTCCCCGTTCCAGAAACGATGACTTGGTTGTCCTCTCTACGTTTGTTCTTGACTGGCCAGAACCTGTTCTTGATTACGGGTTACAAAGGCTTTGATCCTGAAGTAAACAAGAATAAGAATGTAGACGACGTACCGTCATTTGGTATTGACTATGCGGCTTATCCAAGAGCCAGAACCTTTACCCTAGGTGTAAACGCAGTATTTTAAGGTTAATAATTAAATCTATATAACATGAAAAAGTATTTCATTTTTGGTCTACTACTTTGTACAGCCTCCTTTTGGGGATGTACAGATCTGGATGAAGATTTGAATGATGGTATTTCATCTACTTCCGGAGCAGCGGTCGATATTCAACAATTGCTTAATGGTGCATATGGTAACATAAGAGATTTACAATCTCAAGACAATTTCTTTTTCGTGCAGGAACACACCACGGATGGACTGGCAGGTCCTACCAGAGGTCGTGACTGGGATGATGCTGGTATCTGGCGGGTATTGCACCGCCACAGTTGGACGCCTAGCCACGAATTCATCAACAGTTCGTGGAGAACCCTCAACAGAAACTCTTTCAACGCACAGCAGGTTCTATGTAATGGTGCAACCGGACAGACGGCAGCTGAGGCTACTTTCTTACGGGTATTTGCCGACTTCCACACCTTAGATGCCTTCGGTAAAATTCCAAGAAGAGCTTGCAATGAAAGTCTGTTGAATCCGCCAAGTCAGTTGCTGACGCGCGAAGTTGCTGCTACAACGCTCATCGGCGAATTGGAGGCTGTTTACAACGATTTGCCAGACTCAGGTCCAGCTGCTGTAGCTACAAAAGCAGCAGGTAGCGCTTTGTTGGCTAAGTTGTACCTTAATAAAGCTGTCTACGAAGCTACTTCCGGAGATGGTATGCCTCAAGAAGGTCCTTACAACTTCGAAGTTGCTGACATGAATAAGGTCATCGAGCACACTGATTTCATCATTGGTACGGGCAACTACTCCATTGATGATAACTACTTCGATAACTTCATTCCTGAAAATGGTGAGGAGTCTAGCGAGCTTGTTTTCGTATCTGAAAATACAAGTGGTGCAGCCGCCGGTAACGTTCGTTCTCGCTGGTTCTGTTCCACACACTACAACCACAATCCTGGTGGATGGAATGGTTTTGTCGCTTTGACAGACTTGTACAACCTATTCGAAGATGATGACACTCGTAGGAATACAGAATTACCATACCTACAAGAAAATGGCAGTGGATTGAGTGCTGGTTTCCTCGTTGGACAGCAAACAGATGCCACTGGAAAGGCATTGGAAGACCGCCTTGGTAACCCATTGTCTTACACAACTGATTTTGAGTTGTTCCAAACAGGCGCTCAATTGGAAGTGACAGGTATCCGTTGCGTTAAGTACCCACCAGATTTCACAACACCTGGTGATGCGTCTGACAACGACTACGTACTTTTCCGCTATGCTGATATTTTGATGATGAAAGCAGAGGCCATCCTACGTGGTGGTAGCTCTTCTGATTCACCACTTGATCTCGTCAACAGCATTCGTTCCAATCGCAATGCTTCTGCTTTGACCAGCATGGACTTGGATGAGTTGCTAGACGAAAGAGCTAGAGAATTGTATTGGGAAGGATGGAGAAGAAACGATCAAATTCGTTTTGGAACATTCTTAGGAACTTGGCAGCAAAAGCCAAATCCTTCTGCACCAAATCGTCTGTTGTTCCCAATCCCTGCTGAAGCAATTTCTACCAACCCGAACTTGCCTCAGAACCCAGGATACTAATTGTTGATTTAAGAAATATAAAGGCCACTCTGTTTTTCAGGTGGCCTTTTATTTTTTTAATCCACCTTGCGTTCTTGCCGCTTTGAACCGGTAAGAACTGTAAGTGGTGTAGGCTTCCATCGTGGATCAGCCTACCTAAAGTGTGTTGTATATGAATCGCTGTTTATATATCAGTATGTTATTTTGCCTTTTGGCGAGTGCTTCCTGTGATGGGCCAAGTGTACAAGAAAAGACTCCTACCAAAGCTCCTTTTCGAAGGCTGGCTGCCACAGAAACCGGGGTTGATTTTGTCAATTCCATTGAAAATACCAAGGAGTTCAACATCTTCCGCTATCGCAATTTCTACAATGGTGGTGGTGTGGGAGTTGGAGACCTCAATAACGATGGACTGCCCGACTTATTTTTTACTGCCAATATGGGAGACAATCGCCTGTATCTCAACAAGGGAGATTTCAAATTTGAAGACATTACCGAAAAGGCAGGTATCGCCTGTGGAGAAAAGTGGAGTACGGGCCTGGCTATGGTCGATATCAATGCGGATGGTCTTTTGGACATCTACGTGTGCAACGCAGGCTTTCGCAAGGGCGTAGACCAGAAAAACAATCTCTTCATCAACAATGGTGATCTCACATTTACAGATAAGGCGGCAGAGTATGGATTGGATGAAAACGGTTATACTACTCATGCTGCTTTTTTCGATTACGATCTGGATGGTGACCTCGATGTATACATTCTGAACAACAGCTTCATGCCCGTCAATACGCTCAACTACAGCAATAAGCGGGAGTTGCCATCGGAAAAATGGCCAGTCAAAGATTTTTTGAAGGGGGGAGGCGATAAGCTGCTGCGCAACGAAGGCGGACGTTTTGTGGATGCCACTTCGGAAAGCGGCATTTACAGTAGTCTCATCGGTTTTGGCTTGGGAATAACCATCGGAGATGTGAATGGCGACCATTGGCCGGACCTCTATGTTTCCAATGACTTCTTCGAAAGAGATTACCTCTACATCAACCAAAAGGATGGAACTTTTAAGGAGGACATCAAAAACTGGATGCGCCACCTGAGCATGTTTTCCATGGGAGCGGATATGGCAGATGTCAACAACGATGGCTTGCCAGAAATATTTGTAACGGACATGCTCCCCGACGATGATGTGCGACTGAAAACGACGACGACTTTTGACAATTACAACATCTATGAAATGAAGTTGCGGCGGGATTTCTACTATCAGTTTATGCAAAATACCCTGCAACTCAACCAAAAAAACGATCACTTTAAAGAGATAGCTTTTTACAGTGGCGTATCTTCCAGCGATTGGAGTTGGGGCGCTTTGATGTTCGACTTTAACAGCGATGGTTATCGGGATATATATGTTTGCAACGGCGTTTATCAAGATGTGACCAACCAGGATTTTATCGACTTTTTTGCCAATGAGGTCATTCAAAAAATGGTACTTTCCGACGAAAAGGAGAAAGTCGATAAGATCATCGAGAAGATGCCTTCGACCCCATTGCCCAATAAGCTGTTTGTCAATGATGGTCAGTTGAAGTTTGAAGATTTACAGCTGTCGGAGGCATTCAATCCACCGTCCTTCTCCAACGGCGCAGCCTATGGCGACCTCGATGGCGATGGCGATCTCGACCTGGTGGTGAACAACCTCAACCAGGAAGCTTTCGTTTTTGAAAACACTTCCATCGCCGATGGTGCCGGTCCGGGCTACCTGAAGTTCATCCTCGAACAGCAAGACGCCAATCGCAACGCCATCGGTGCCAAATGCATCGTTTATGCCGGCTCAGAAACCATGGCCTCCGAGCTGATTCCGACCCGGGGCTTCCAATCGAGTGTCACCTATTCGCAGGTCTTTGGTCTGGGCGATCGAACGGTCGATTCTGTCCATATCATCTGGCCGGATTTGCAGCAAACACTTCTGCTGGATGTTCAAACTGATACCACCTATCGCATCGTCAAAGAGCAAGCGGCTCGAAAGCCCATGCAAGTGGCTGAAACTGCAACAGAGGCATTGCTGATTCCCCAAGCGGAAGACTTTGAAAAACACACAGAGGACAACTTTGTCGACTTCTATGCCGAAGGAATGACTTTCAAAAAAATGTCTCGGCAGGGGCCTTGCTTGACCGTTGGTGATCTGAATGGCGATGGTCTGGAAGATGTATTTGTCGGTGGTGCCGTGGGACAAAGTGGCCAAATTTATTTGCAAACTTCGGAGGGCTTTCAAAGGCAGCCAACGAGTGGTTTGGAAGCAGAAGAAAAATTTGAAGATACGGCCGCCGCTCTGGCCGACCTGGACGGTGATGGTGATCTCGACTTGATCGTCGGCTCGGGAGGCAACCACGATCAATTGGGGTCGCGGGTGATGCACGATAGGGTATATTTCAATGATGGTCAGGCCAATTTTCGACTCGAAGGAGGTGCCTTTCCGCGCAATGGACTGAATACCTCCTGCATTGTACCTATGGATTATGATAAGGATGGCGATCAAGATTTGTTCGTGTTTAGCAACTCGGTTCCAGGTATCTATGGCATCAATTCCCGAAACTATCTGTATCGCAATAAAGGCAAGGGACTTTTTGAGGATGTTACTGAAAGCGTGGCACCGGCCCTACTGAAAAACGGCCTGATAAACGAAGCCATCTTTACGCCTTTGACAAAAGATGCGGCACCTAGCCTGATCGTAGCCGGAGAATGGATGGGCATTGAAGTGTATCAATACAATGGAAAACAATTCAAGGCAGTCAAAACTTCCTTAGACCAGTACAAAGGCTGGTGGGAATCTATT
The DNA here is from genome assembly GCA_039199225.1 of Bacteroidota bacterium. Lineage (GTDB taxonomy): Bacteria > Bacteroidota > Bacteroidia > Chitinophagales > Saprospiraceae > JBCCSZ01. The sequence continues at coordinate 7,140 of JBCCSZ010000064.1, read as the reverse complement.
CAAGCGGCAGATATGGATGGCGATGGCGATCAAGACCTGGTCCTTGGAAACTCGGGCATGAATGCTTACCTGGCCAATCCAAAGTTTCTACCCATCCGACTGTGGCTGTCTGATTTTGACGAAAATGGAACCGTCGATAAAATATTGACCCGACAGGTGAACGCAAAAGATGTTCCGGTGTTGGTAAAAAAAGAGTTGACAGACCAAATCATCAGCCTGAAAAAGCAGAACACCCGGCACGCTGAATATGCCAAAAAAGGAATTCGCGACTTGTTCTCAAAGGAAGTTCTGAACAAGGCCACAAAAAAAGAGGCAGGCTATTTTTACTCCGCTATTGCATGGAACAATGGAGATGGTACTTTTGAATTGAAAAAGTTGCCACACGAAGCACAGCTTACTTCGATCAATGCCTTTCTATTGGATGATCTGAACGACGATGGGCTACCGGACATCATCGCTGGTAACAACAACTTTGGATTCACTCCCCAGTTTTCCCGCATTGATGCAGGGCGTGGCCAGGTACTACTCAACCAAGGTCAACGGAGCTTCAGATTGCTGAACAGCCGGGAAAGTGGGCTGGACATCACCGGGCAGGTACAAGATGTAGCGTCCGTTGAATGGAAGGGACAAAGCTGTTTTATTTTTGGTGTGAATGATGGTGTTCCCCAGATTTTGTGCCGAAGTAATTAATTCTACGAACTGCTTAAGTTTAATATATTTTTAAATGAGCTATTCTATGAGGCCATTTTTCAAGGCATGCATTGCTTGCCTGATTTGTTGTTTATCTTTTTCTTGTCAGCCGGAGGTGTCTACACAAAAAAATCTTTTTGAGTTGCTGGATGGCTCGAAAACTGGTTTGACAGCTAGCAATGATTTGACTCTGTCGTTGGATTTGAATGTATTCAATTACATGTATTTCTACAATGGCGGCGGCGTAGCCATCGGCGACTTCAATCAAGATGGTCAAGAGGATGTTTTTCTGACGCGCAATCAAAGCAAAAATAAATTATACCTCAACAAGGGCGCACTTCAATTCGAAGATGTATCTACCCAAGCTGGAATCGGTGGCAACAGCAACGCTTGGTCGACAGGCTGTACAACAGTCGACATCAACCAGGATGGTTTGCTGGATATTTATGTCAGCCAAGTCAGTAAATTCCGGGAACTTGAAGGACACAATGAGCTGTGGATTTGTCAAGGAATAAAAAATGGCGTTCCCGTTTTTAAGGAAGAAGCTGAAACTTACGGATTGGCCTTCACTGGCTTCTGTACCCAAGCAGCATTTTTTGACTACGACCTGGATGGGGACCTAGACATGTATCAACTTCGGCATTCGGTACACGAAAACGGCACTTTTGGTAAGCGCGTAGAAATGCAGGAAAAATCGCATGAGTCGTCTGGTGATATGTTGCTGGAAAATGTGGACGGCCGCTTTGTAGATGTGACGACCCCGTCCGGAATTTTAAGCACCGTCATAGGCTATGGTTTAGGCATTGCCGTGAGCGACATCAACCTGGATGGATGGCCGGATATTTATATTGCCAATGACTTTCACGAAAACGATTATTTATACCTCAACCAACAAAACGGCCGCTTCAAAGAAACGCTCAATGAGCAGATCAATCACACCAGTAAATTCTCAATGGGGGTAGACATCGCCGACATTAACAACGACGGGTACAGCGAAATTTTTACGCTCGACATGTTGCCCTACGATCCATACATACTTAAGAGTTCGCTGGGGGAGGAAGAATATGATGTGTATCATTTTAAGCTCAGTTTTGGCTACAACTATCAGTATGCTCGAAACAACTTGCAACTCAACAATGGCGACAATACTTTCAGTGAAATAGGGCAGTTGACCGGCATGCACGCAACGGATTGGTCTTGGTCGCCGCTGATATTTGATTTTGACCACGATGGCCACAAAGACTTTTTCATCTCCAATGGCATCCCCAAGCGGATGAACGACATTGATTACATCAGTTTTATGTCTGGTGCGGACCAGAATCAAAAGTTCAAGTTCAACAAAGCAGAGCAGGACGATCTTTCCGTTGCCGAGCGCATGCCAGAAATCAAATTGCCCAATAAGTTTTTTCTCAACAAAGGAGATTTACAATTTCAAGACCTCAAGGAGCAAGTTCAAAACAATCAACCCAGTTATTCCAATGGCGCTGCTTATGCCGATTTCGATGGCGATGGCGATCTAGATATTCTGGTCAACAACATCGGTGATGGCCCCTTCATATACCGAAATCTGGCGACGGAAAATACAGATGCACAGGATTATTTGAGCTTGCAATTGCAAGGACCTGCGCGCAATCCATCTGCCATCGGAGCTAGGGTCTTGGTTTACAAATCCGATTCGCTGCTGCAGTTTGAAAACCATCCAGTTCGCGCTTTTCAGTCCAGCACTTCCCACAACCTCCACCTAGGCTTGGGCCAGGCCAGCGAGGTGGATTCCATGCTTTTGATTTGGCCAGACCAAAGCTACCAATACCTACAGCCAGATTCTTTCAATGCGCAAATTAAACTAACTTGGCAGGAGGGGCTGGCTCGTTACGACTACAAACGCCTGCGCGATCGTCGATCAAAGCGTCGTTTTCCGTTGGAGGAGGTCAGCGCAGAGGTAGATTTGCAACATGTACACAAAGAAAATGATTTTGTGGAATTCAACCGGGAGCGCCTCATCCCGAATATGTCTTCAACCGAAGGTCCGGCCTTGGCCGTGGGAGATGTCAATGGCGATGGTAGGGATGACCTTTTTATCGGGTCGTCAAAATGGGGCCGCTCTACCGTTTATGTGCAGAATACAAGCGGAAAGTTCGAACTGCTAAAAAGCGATGCACTGATACAAGACAGTGTCTACGAAGATGTCGATGCCGAATGGGTTGACTTGGACAACGATAAAGATTTGGATTTGGTCGTCGCCAGTGGTGGCAATGAATTTTGGGGAAAAGCCTTTCAGCTACAACCCAGGGTTTACCTCAACGATGGTAGTGGTCAGCTGAGTGTTTTGGCTGGGGCTTTTGACAGCATTTATGTGAACGCTTCCTGTTTGGCCGTTCACGATGTCAATCAAGATGGGTTTCCAGACCTTTTTCTTGGGGGTCGGTCGGTTCCTTGGAATTATGGCAAAAGCCCGGAATCATTCCTCCTCCTCAACAAAGGCGATGGACGTTTCGAAGATCAAACAGAGCGTTATGCGCCTTCTTTGAAAAAAGCAGGAATGGTCAAAGATGCCTTTTGGGCCGATATGGATCAGGATGCTGATCAAGACCTGGTCGTATCGACAGAATGGGGGCCAATCAAGATTTTTGAATCGAGGGGAAAACGATTTGTAGAGCATTCCCCCCAGCAAATCAGCGGTTGGTGGAATGCCTTAATCCCTGCCGACTTCGACGGGGATGGCGATGTGGATTTTATCGCTGGTAACCTTGGGCTGAACTCCAAAATCAAAGCTTCTCCCAAGCATAAAGTCAGCCTATACCTCAATGATTTTGACGATAATGGAAAAGCCGAGCAATTGCTGGAATACCGATTGGGTGAGCGAGATATCGTATTCAACAACTACAAGGAGCTGACCATGCAAATGCCAAGCCTGAAGAAAAAGTTTTTATTTGCCAAAGACTTTGCTAAGGCCGACTTGGAGGATTTGGTTGGAAAGGAAAAGCTTCAACAAAGCGAACAACTACAAGCCGAATGCCTTGAGAACTCCCTATTTATCAACGAAGGCGAATTGTCTTTTAACAGACGAGCACTGCCCACCCACCTACAATTCAGTCCAATCAAAGCCGGTGCCTATGTCGACTTGGATGGAGACGGTGGAATGGAGCTGGTACTTGGTGGCAATTTCTATGAGTCCAATATCTCGATGGGGCGTTATGATGCAGACTATGGCTCTATTTTGAGCTTCGATAAGAATGGACTGGTGGTTAAAGAATTGGAATCTTTAGGGGTGAGGGGACAGATTCGACAGATTAAGGTCGTTCAGATAAATGGACATCCCCATGTTGTTTTGGTGCGCAACAACGATTCTGTTCTGATTTTGCGCTCCGATCAGTTGTTGCAATAACCTGTTTATCATACTGAAAAAGTTATATCACCAATGAAAAAAATTCTTCCCCTATTGCTGCTGTTTGCGATGGTTCAACTCGCATCCGCACAGCAACTCGACCAATCACCCTGGCACATTCAAGCCAAAGACATTGATCCCAATAATTATTACGGCATCACGGTTGCCAATGGCATGATCGGCATTGTCTCGTCGCCAGAACCACTCAAAGTAACCGACGTTGTTCTGAATGGCGTATACGATTATTACCAGCGTGGTCGTGTTTCGAATATCCTCAAGACCTTCAATCATGTGAATATGGAGTTGGATATCGATCAGCGGAGAATTGGCAGACGTGACATCTCCAACTATGTACAATCGCTGGATATGCAGGAGGCCATCCTGACGACAACTTTTGACATTGGTGACAAAGCCAAAGTGACCCACCGGATGATGGCCCTACAGCATTTGCCCTACACAGCCATGATTCAATTTGAAATTACGGCCCAAAAAGATATTGCCATTACACCAATCAGCGTCATCGAAGCGCCCAACCACCTCAATGATGTCCGCAACTACTACAGTGAAATCGACCGCCCACACGTCAAGATTCCATTGATGAGTTCGGTGGCCAAAAGCCCATCCGGTAAACATACCGTTGCGGCCTCCAACAGCTTCATTTTTGAAGAAGCGCATGGCAGCGAACCACAGCTGATTCACGAGGATTGGGACTACAACCGCCACCTGGCCAAGTTTCATAAAAAACTGAAGGCCGGCACGACCTATCGCTTCAGCATTGTGGCCTCTGCCGTTTCAACCGAGCACTACGACGACCCTTTCAACGAAGCAGAGCGTCTGACAATCTTTGCTGCTCTGGAGCGTTCCGAACGCTTGCTCAAGCGCCACAAAGCTGCCTGGGCCGAATTGTGGAAAAGCGATATTGTCATCGAGGGAGATTTGGAGGCGCAGCGCGCCGTGCGCTCTGGTCTGTACCATTTGTACTCTTTTGCCAGAGCCGGTACGGCCTACAGCCTTTCGCCCATGGGGCTGTCCGGTCTAGGCTACAACGGACACGTATTCTGGGATACCGAATTGTGGATGTATCCACCCCTTTTGATGCTGCAACCCGATATTGCGCACTCTTTGCTGGAATATCGTTTTGAAAGATTGGAAATGGCCAGACAAAACGCTTTTGCACATGGCTACAAAGGAGCGATGTTTCCTTGGGAATCTTCGGCAGACGGATCGGAGGATACACCGGTTTGGGCATTGACGGGGCCTTTCCAGCACCACATCACAGGCTGTGTCGGTTGGGCCTTTTGGCAGTACTATCTGGTGACCAAGGACAAGGAGTGGCTGGCCAATCGCGGATACCCCATGCTGCGGGAGGTGGCTGACTTCTGGACGAGCCGGGTAGAGCGCAACGGTCCGGGCCGCTACGACATCAACAATGTCATCGGTGCCAATGAATGGGAGGAAAACATCGACAACAATGCCTTTACCAACGGAATGGCCAGAACGGTCTTGGGCTATGCGACCCAAGCGGCCAAGGAACTGGGCTTGACGCCCGATCCGGATTGGATGCATGTGGCTGAAAACATTCCGCTTTTGAAGTTTCCCGACGGTACCACCCGCGAAAATGCAACCTACGATGGTGTGATCATCAAACAAGCAGATGTCAATTTGTTGGCCTATCCACTAGAGGTGGTCCAAAAAGAAGAAGATATACTGAAAGACCTCCAATACTACGAACCCAGGCTGGCTGCTGACGGTCCGGCGATGGGAGGTGCCATTCTGAGTGTGCTGTATGCTCGCCAAGGTAAGGCCCAAAAGGCGCACGAACTTTTTGTCAAAAGCTACAAGCCCAACGAGGTGCCTCCTTTTGGTGTACTGGCCGAGACAGCAGGCGGTACGAATCCCTACTTTGCAACAGGTGCAGGCGGTATGCTGCAGGCCGTGCTATCGGGCTTTGGTGGGCTGAAAATTGGAGCCAATGGCATCGAACAATTAGAGACAAAATTACCTTCTAATTGGCAGTCACTGACCCTCAAGGGTGTTGGAAAGGAGCGGAAAGAATATCAGGTAAAATGAATCCAAATAAGGGGGCAATCAAAGTAGAAGTAGATAGAATTCTGGCGAAAGCCTTATTTTTGTGGAAAATAGTTTTATATGAGAATTTTTAATTTATTGTTAGTAGGAAGTTTTTTGTGCTTGTTGATGGCTTGTGGCGGGGACCAAAGTGAGACTCCTCCGGAAAAAGTGGCGCAAGCAGAGGAGGTGAGCGAAGTTGAGGAGGTGAATCCCAATTTCCAAGAGGATGCCCGCTCTTCGGAATGGGTTCATCGGTCGATGCAAAAGCTAACGGATGTCATCGTTCACGATATTTTTTCACCGCCTGTTGCGAGTCGTATTTATGCCTATCCGAGTATAGCAGCTTATGAAGTGATGCGGCAGGACAACCCTTCTCATCGTACGTTGGCGGGCCAATTAAATGGATTGACACCCATACCGGCGCCGGAGCAAGGGAAGGTGTATTGCTATCCTTTGGCGGGTATCCAAGCATTTTTACAGTGTGGAAAGGCCCTTATTTTTTCGGAAGATAAGATCGAGGCTTACCAACAGGAGATGATGGCTCACTTCAAGTCGTTGAAAATGCCATCCGATGTCTTTGAGCGCTCCATTGCATATGGCAACCGCGCCAGTAAGCACATCTTAGCTTGGGCTGACAAGGACAACTACAAGGAGACCCGTACTTTTCCGAAGTACAGCATTCCGACCGAAGAGCGCAAATGGAAACCTACGCCACCGGATTACATGGATGGCATTGAGCCCCATTGGATGAAGATTCGGACCTTTGCACTGGATTCGGCCAAGCAGTTCAAGCCCCTCCCCCCCACGCCCGTTAGCATGGAAAAGAACAGCCAGTTTTACAAGGAAACCATGGAGGTTTACAATGCCGTTCGCAAAAATAAGGAGGAGCGCCTGGCGATTGCCAGCTTCTGGGATTGCAACCCATACGTATCGCACCACATCGGCCACGTCATGTATGCTACCAAGAAGATCACGCCGGGTGGCCACTGGATCGG